>NZ_JBFBEM010000006.1:0-458619 GCF_040683675.1 Streptomyces sp. NPDC093252
CGGAGCGACGGGCGCCGGGGCGACCGGGGCCGGGGCCACAGGGGCGGCCGGAGCGGCGGGCGCGGCGGGCTGGACCGGCGCCGGGGCGACCGGAGCCGGAGCCGGGGCCGCCGGGGCGGGGGCGGCGGCCGGGGCGGCCCCCGCCTCGCCGATGACCGCCAGCTTGGCGCCCACCTCGGCCGTCTCGTCCTCGCCGACCACGATCTCCAGCAGCGTGCCCGAGGCGGGCGCCGGGATCTCGGTGTCGACCTTGTCCGTCGAGACCTCCAGAAGGGGCTCGTCGGCGGTGACGGTGTCACCGATGGCCTTCAGCCAGCGGGTGACGGTGCCCTCGGTGACCGACTCGCCGAGCGCGGGCAGCACCACATCGGTGCCGGACGCGGCACCGGCGGGGGCGGCGGCCGGGGCGGCGGGGGCCTCGGGGGCGGGCGGGGCCACCGGGGCCGCCTGAGCCACCGGAGCGGCCGGGGCCACCGGAGCGGCCGGGGCCTCGGCGACCGGCGCCGGGGCCGGGGCGGCAGCGGGGGCGGGCTCGGCCGCCGGAGCGGGGGCCGCGGCCGGGGCGCCGGAGCCGTCGTCGATCAGGGCCAGCTCGGCGCCGACCTCGACCGTCTCGTCCTCGGCCACCTTGATGGAGGCGAGCACGCCGGAGACGGGCGAGGGGATCTCGGTGTCGACCTTGTCGGTGGACACCTCCAGCAGCGGCTCGTCGGCCTCGACGCGCTCGCCCTCGGCCTTCAGCCAGCGGGTGACAGTGCCCTCGGTGACGCTCTCGCCGAGCGCCGGAAGGGTTACGGAAACCGCCATGGTTTCGGTTGCTCCTAACGAATTGCGGAAGTCTGTGTCGTCGCGCCCGAGGGGCTGATCAGTCGTGCGCGTGCAGCGGCTTGCCCGCCAGGGCCAGGTGGGCCTCGCCGAGCGCCTCGTTCTGCGTCGGGTGGGCGTGGATGAGCTGGGCCACCTCGGCCGGCAGCGCCTCCCAGTTGTAGATGAGCTGGGCCTCGCCGACCTGCTCGCCCATACGGTCGCCGACCATGTGCACGCCGACCACCGCACCATCCTTGACCTGGACGAGCTTGATCTCGCCCGCGGTCTTCAGGATCTTGCTCTTGCCGTTGCCCGCCAGGTTGTACTTCAGCGCGACGACCTTGTCCGCGCCGTAGATCTCCTTGGCCTTGGCCTCGGTGATCCCGACGGAGGCTACCTCCGGGTGGCAGTACGTCACCCTCGGCACACCGTCGTAGTCGATCGGGACGACCTTCAGACCGGCGAGCCGCTCCGCGACCAGGATGCCCTCCGCGAAGCCGACGTGCGCGAGCTGGAGCGTGGGCACCAGGTCGCCGACGGCGGAGATGGTCGGGACGTTCGTCCGCATGTACTCGTCCGCGAGGACATAGCCGCGGTCCATGGCGACCCCGGCCTCCTCGTAGCCCAGGCCCTGCGAGACCGGGCCGCGGCCGACGGCGACGAGCAGCACCTCGGCCTCGAACTCCTTGCCGTCGGCCAGCGTCACCTTCACGCCGTCGGCGGTGTACTCGGCCTTCTGGAAGAAGGTGCCGAGGTTGAACTTGATGCCCCGCTTGCGGAACGCGCGCTCCAGCAGCTTCGAGGAGTTCTCGTCCTCGACCGGGACCAGGTGCTTCAGGCCCTCGATCACGGTCACATCGGTGCCGAAGGACTTCCAGGCGGAGGCGAACTCCACGCCGATGACCCCGCCGCCGAGCACGATCGCGGACTGCGGGACGCGGTCCAGGACCAGCGCGTGGTCCGAGGAGATGATCCGGTTGCCGTCGATCTCCAGACCCGGCAGCGACTTCGGCACCGAGCCGGTCGCCAGCAGGATGTGGCGGCCCTGGATCCGCTGGCCGTTCACATCGACGGAGGTGGGGGAGGACAGCCGGCCCGCACCCTCGATGTAGGTCACCTTGCGGGACGCGATGAGTCCCTGGAGGCCCTTGTAGAGGCCGGAGACCACGTCGTCCTTGTACTTGTGGACACCGGCTACGTCGATGCCCTCGAAGCTCGTCTTGACGCCGAACTGCTCGCTCTCGCGGGCCTGGTCGGCGATCTCGCCCGCGTGCAGCAGGGCCTTGGTGGGGATGCATCCCCGGTGCAGGCAGGTACCGCCGACCTTGTCCTTCTCGATCAGGGCGACGTCCAGGCCAAGCTGAGCCCCGCGCAGGGCCGCGGCGTACCCACCGCTGCCACCGCCGAGGATCACTAGGTCGAAAACGGTGCTGGCGTCGTTCGCCACGTCACGTCCTCCATGCATGTGCGCCACGCCGGTCTCCGCTGACCGGTCGGCGGCTGGTGTCCGGCCGCTCTTTGCCTTCGGCCCTGGGATGGGGCCCTGTCCTGCCGCCGCCCATCTTCGCACTTGTCACGCCCGGACGAGACGCGGGGCGATGGTGTGAGACACCACACCCCACGTCACGCCGAAGAGGGCCTTCAGGGGCGCTGGGGGTGCCCCCTCTGGGGGAGGAACTGCGCGACCGGTCGCACACCACCCGCACTCGCCGTATATCGGCACCAATCAAGCTATTAGGCGAAAATCAGCCCAAATCTCCAGAAGCCGTCAGCTCGGCCAGCCGTACCAGCGTCCGCACCGACGACCCCGTCCCGCCCTTCGGCGTGTACCCGAAGGGTCCACCCTCGTTGAACGCGGGCCCGGCGATGTCGAGGTGCGCCCAGGTGATCCCCTCGCCCACGAACTCCCGCAGGAAGAGCCCGGCCACCAGCCCCCCGCCCATCCGCTCGCCCATGTTCGCGATGTCGGCGGTGGGGGAGTCCATCCCCTTGCGCAGATGCTCCGGCAGCGGCATCGGCCAGGACTCCTCGCCGACCGCCTCGGCCGCGTCCACCACCGCGGAGCGGAACGCGTCGTCGTTGGCCATGACCCCGAAGGTCCGGTTGCCCAGCGCCAGCACCATCGCGCCGGTCAGGGTCGCCACGTCCACGATCGCGTCCGGCTTCTCCTGCGAGGCCGCCCACAGCGCGTCGGCGAGCACCAGCCGGCCCTCGGCGTCGGTGTTGAGCACCTCCACCGTCTTGCCGCTGTACATCCGCAGCACATCGCCCGGCCGCGTCGCCGAACCGGAGGGCATGTTCTCGGCCAGCGCCAGCCAGCCGGTGACATTGACCTTCAGACCGAGGCGCGCGGCGGCGACGACCGCCGCGAACACGGCCGCGGCCCCGCTCATGTCGCACTTCATCGTCTCGTTGTGACCGGCCGGCTTCAGCGAGATACCGCCGGAGTCGTAGGTGATGCCCTTGCCGACGAAGGCGAGGTGCTTGGCCGCCTTGGGGTGGGTGTACGACAGCTTCACCAGCCGCGGGGCCGCCGCCGACCCGGCGCCGACGCCGAGGATGCCGCCGTAGCCGCCCTTGGTGAGGGCCTTCTCGTCGAGCACCTGGACCTTGATGCCGTGCTCCTTGCCCGCGGCGGAGGCCACGGCCGCGAACGCCTCGGGGTCGAGGTCGTTCGGCGGGGTGTTGATCAGGTCGCGGGCGCGGTTCAGCTCCTCGGCGACGGCCGCGGCCCGCTCGACGGCGGCCTTGTACGCCTTGTCGCGGGGCTTGCCGCCGAGCAGCGCCACCTCGGCCAGCGGGCCCTTGCCGTTCTTGCCGCTCTTGGCGTTCTTGCCGTTCGGCTTGGTGTCGGCGTCCTTGGCGTCCTTGGCGTTCGTCTTGTACGCGTCGAAGGCGTACGCCCCGAGCAGGGCGCCCTCCGCGACCGCGCCGGCGTCGGCGGCACCGGACAGCGGCAGCGCGAACCCGGCCTTCCTGCTGCCGGACAGGGCTCTGGCGGCGGCACCGGCGGCGCGGCGCAGGGCCTCCCCGCTGTATCCGGCGTCCTTGGCGGGCTCGGCGCCCAGACCGACGGCCAGCACCAGCGGCGCCTTGAAACCGGCGGGCGCGGGCAGCTTGGTCACCTCGCCCTCGGCACCCGAGGCGCCGAGGGTCTCCAGGACTCCGGCGAGCCGGCCGTCGTACGCCTGGTCGACGGCCTCGGCGCCGGCCGCGACGACGGGGCCCTTCGCGCCCTTGGCGACGCCGATGACGATCGCGTCGCCCCGCAGGGCGGATGCCCCGGAGGTGCTGAGAGTGAGAGCAGTCACGGTGGTGAAATCTCGCTTCCGGTGTGAAGTTTCGGCGGCCGAACGGTGTGGGCCGGCCGGGCCCGGTGGCAGCCGACGCGGGCTGCGGCCGAAACCGGCTTGAGGGTGCGGTCTCGACCGGTGTCCGCACCAGCTCGGCACATATGCGGGACGAGCCTACGCGCGTCGCTGCGTTCGCTCATTACTGCGGGTGTTCACCCGGCGGTGGCGCCGTGGCCATTTCGCGATCCCATGGGCCGGTGATCCGGGTCACACTCGTGCCGTTCGGTCGGGTACAGCGCCCGTCGGTTTGCATGATTTTCACTGGTCCTCCATGTTCGGGGCATCCGGAGGATCTTGTTCGGGGGATGCCGGACCGGGGGACGGTGGATACGGACCCCGCCCGGGACGTGGGCACGGGGGCCCCGTATGGGGAATGCGTACGGGGGAATCTGGGGGAGGGGCAGACCTACGGCGCGCAGCGCGCACAGGTGGAGAAAGACGGCCGTCGTCCTGGCGGTCGCCGCACTGACCACGCTGGGGGTGGCCGCGCGCCAAGTTCCAGGACGTGGTGGCCCCCAACGAGGCGCCCTTCGGCGCGGGTTCCGCCGAGCGGAGCGCTGGAGAACTACGAGCGGACGTACGGCATCCCGCAGGTCGACGCCTACACCTGGGCGCACCCGGGCGTGGGCCTGGACTACACGAACCAGGGCGGCTTCGCGGGCACCCCGGACGGCGTCGAGGCGAGCGTCACCACCGCCGGGGAGACGGGCCCGTTCGGCTATCTCGACGGCCCCCGCCTTCGAGGACAACTCGCTCGCCCCAGGGCGTCCACCTCGGCCAGGACCGCAACTACTTCGCCGTGCACGTGGACGACGTCTTCGCGCCCGACGGCCGCCGGGACACCGAACGCAACCGCACCCCGGGCGACTTCGACTGCGTCGGCGGCGACGGCGCGGGCACCCAGGAGATCCGGACGACGGCCGCGGACGCCGTCTACGCCGCCCAGTGGCAGCAGCCCCAGGACTTCACCCTGGACCTGGTCTTCAACGCGGGCTCCGGCGAGGAGTGGAAGGCGGAGAACGGCGGCACCGACGCCCTCACCGGCCGGCTCCTCGCCGACAAGGACGAGTACCGCTGGATCAACCACACCTACACCCACCCCTTCCTCGGCTGCGTCCAGAACACCTCGACGGTGCCGTGGACCTGCGCGACGGACGCCAACGGCGCCACCCAGTACGTGAGCCGCGCCGCCATCGCGCCGAGATCCGGGACAACCACACCTGGGCCGTGACCAAGGGCCTGCCCGTCACCCGCAGCGAACTGGTCACCGGCGAGCACTCGGGCCTGCGCACCACCCCGCAGCAGCCCGCCGACAACCTCAAGCTGGCGGGCGCCCTCGCCGACACCGGCATCACCTGGCTCGCACCGGCTGCGCCACCCTCGCCCTCACTCCCGGCACCCCGCCCCACCCCTGCTACGCCCGGATCGCCGACGTCCTGGTCACCTTCGAGGGCCCCTGGGAGACCTACGGCGTCCCCCACGGCGTCGACCTCGCCGCCACCGCCCGGCAGGGCGGCGCCGCCCTGCACTGCGGCGTCCCCGGCACCGGCACCCACCCCCGGGGCACCCTCCCGCACGCCCTGCGCCCCCGCCGCCCCTGACAGTGGCTCAGCCCAGCACCGCCACCACCAGCACCACCGTCCCCGCCGTCTCGGCGACCGCCCCGAACACATCCCCCGTCACCCCGCCGAACCGGCGCACACAGTGCCGCAGCAGCAGTTCGGCGGCGACCAGCGCCACCAGCACCGCCAGGACCGTACGCAGCAGGACCCCCGGACCCAGCAGCGCCCCGCCCGCCCCCGCCGCCACCAGCACCCCCGCCGCCACGGCCAGCGCCCGGGACAGCGGCACTGCCCCGGCCACCGCCGCCCCCAGCCCCTCCGGGCGGGCCGGGGGAACCCCGGTACGGGCCGCCAGGGTCAGCGCCAGCCGGGAGACCGCCCCGGCGACGACGGCCGCCAGCGCGCCGCGCGCCCAGGAGCCGTCGTAGAGGGCGGCGAGGGCGGCCACCTGGGCGAGCACGACGAAGACCAGGGTGAGCACCCCGAACGGGCCGATGTCCGACTGCTTCATGATCCGCAGCGCGTCCTCGGCGGGCCGTCCGCTGCCGAGCCCGTCGGCGGTGTCCGCCAGCCCGTCCAGATGCAGCCCCCGGGTCAGCACGGCCGGGACGGCGGCGGAGCCGACGGCCGCGAGTAGCGGCCCCGCGCCCAGCACCAGCGCCAGCACCCCCACCCCGGCGGCGCAGCCGCCCACCACCAGCCCGGCCAGCGGGGCGCAGAGCATGCCCGCGCGGGCCGCGTCCCGGTCCCAGCGGGTCACCCGGACCGGCAGCACGGTGAGCGTGCCGAAGGCGAAGCGGAGGCCGGGGGCGCCGGTGGGGTTCTCGGGCATCCGGGCAGCGTACGCGAGCGGCCGGACGCCACGCGGAGCCGATCCCGGCGGATATCTCCCGCTATCGCACGGATACAGGTACAGAATTGACGTATGGGGATGTGGTGGGAGCGGAACATCGTCGAGCCGGGCAAGCTCCCGCTGCTGCTCGCGCTGACCGCGTTCGTCCTGACCTTTCTGATCACCCGGCTGATCACCCGGCTCATCCGGGCCGGGCGGGGACCGTTCGGCAACATCAGGGCGGGCGGGCTGCACATCCACCATGTGGTGCCCGGCGTCGTCCTCACCATCGTCGGCGGGTTCTGCGCGGTGGCGGGCGGACAGCGCGGCTTCGGGTCGGCGCTGGCGGCGGTGGTGTTCGGGGTGGGCGCCGGGCTGGTCCTGGACGAGTTCGCGCTGATCCTGCACCTGGACGACGTGTACTGGAGCGAGGAGGGCCGCAAGAGCGTCGAGGCGGTGGTGCTGACCGCCTCCCTGGTCGGCCTGCTGCTCCTCGGCTACTCGCCCTTCGGGGTCGACGGCCTCGACCAGCAGGATCTCCAGAGCCGGGGCACGGTCATCGCCACCATCGCGGTGAACTTCCTCTTCTCCCTGATCTGCCTCGCCAAGGGCAAGGCCCGGCTCGCGGTCTTCGGGGTGGTGATCCCC
Organism: Streptomyces sp. NPDC093252; assembly: GCF_040683675.1. NCBI lineage: Bacteria > Bacillati > Actinomycetota > Actinomycetes > Kitasatosporales > Streptomycetaceae > Streptomyces > Streptomyces sp. NPDC093252. The sequence continues at coordinate 7,203 of NZ_JBFBEM010000006.1, forward strand.
TTCCTCGCCTGGTTCGGCGCCGTCCGGCTGGCCCGGCCCACCTCGCTCTGGGCGCGACGCCTGTACGGCCGGCGGCCCCGCGCCCGCGCCAGGGCCCGGCTGCGCGCCTACCACCACGACCGGCGCTGGCTCGGCCCCAGCCGCCGGATTCAGGACTGGATCGGCGGCACCCCGGACCCCGAACTCACCCGCGCCCCGGCCCGCCGCTGACGCAGCGCCGCCCCCGCGCACAGCAGCAGCGTCACCGCGAGCGCCGCCAGATGCTCCCGCCCGGCCAGGTTGTCCACCACCAGCACCTCACCGACCAGCACCACGACCACCAGCGCCAGGGTGCCGAACGCCCGGTAGCGCCAGGCCGTGAACACCGCGAGCCCGACCACCGCCGCCGACGGCCCGGTGTCCACCACCCCCGCGTCCGACGCGGGCAGCCCGAGCGGACCACCGACGGCGATCCCGATCCGCGCGTACAGCGTCCCCGCGAGGGTCGCCAGATACGCGACGGCGAGCGTCACCGGCCGCCCGAGAGAGATCTCCGCGATCCCGAACACGACCAGGATCTGCGCCAGCGCCCCCCACACCGGCAGATCCAGCGCCGGGACGAACAGCGACAGCGGGGTGCGCAGCAGCGCCGTCCACAGCGGCTCCGCCGCCCGCACGACCCCCACGTCCTCCACGAACCCGTACCCCCACGACTGCCCGTGGAGCAGATACAGGACGACGGTCAGGGCGACGGCGCCGAGCGTCATCGCCACCGCCCGCGGGCCGCCCCGCCGCAGCCCGTCCCGCACGGTGACATACAGCGCGCCCCACTCGGCACGGGCCCAGCGGGCGAGGACCGCGGTGATCGTCTTCATCTCGGGAGCATTGTGCCGAGCGGGAGGGGCGGGGGAGGGGGCAGCGCGCCCGTACGGCTAGACCGATTCGCCCGCGGATGCGCCCGCAGCTTTGCCCGCCGGTTCATCGGCCGGTCCGCCCGCCGGTTCATCGGCCGGGCTCTCGTCCTTGCCGTCCTTCTCGTCCTTCTCGGCCGCCCGCTCCGGCTGCTCCGGGAGTTCCGCCGCCAAGGCCGCCGCGCCCCGGACCAGGGGCAGGGCCAGCAGCGCCCCGGTGCCCTCGCCCACCGACACCCGCTGGGTCAGCAGCGGCTCCAGCGCCATCCGGTCCAGCGCCTTCGCCTGCCCCGGCTCCCCGCTGTCCTGCCCGGCCAGCCACCAGTCCGGCGCCCGGAACGCGATCCGCTGGCCCACCAGCGCGCACGCGGCCGAGACCACCCCGTCCAGGATCACCGGCGTCTTGCGCACCGCGCACTGGAGCAGGAACCCGGTCATCGCCGCGAAGTCCGCCCCGCCGACCGTCCCGAGCAGCCGCAACTGCTCCCCGAGCACCGGGCGGGCCCGCCGCAGCGAGTCCCGGACCGCCGCGCACTTGCGCATCCAGGCCAGATCGTCGATCGCCAGCCCGCCCCGCCCGGTCACCACCGAGGCGTCGGTCCCGCACAGTGCCGCGATCAGCACCCCGGCCACCGTGGTCCCGCCGACGCTGACATCGCCCAGCACCACCAGATCCGTCCCGGAGTCGGCCTCCTCGTCGGCCACCGCCATCCCGGCCCGGAAGGCGGCCTCCGCCTCCTCGGGGGTCAGCGCGTCCTCGATGTCGATCCGCCCGCTGCCCCGCCGCACCCGGTGCCGCACGACCTCGTCCGGCAGCGACCCGGCGTCGCAGTCCAGCGCCATGTCCACGACCCGCAGCGGTACCTGCGAGCGCCGGGCGAGCACCGACACCGGACGGCCGCCCTCCAGCACCTGCCGCACCAGTTCCCCGGCACCGCCCGCGGGCCGCGCCGAGACCCCCAGCTCGGCGATCCCGTGATCACCGGCGAACAGCACCACCTTGGGCCGGTCCACCGGCCGCACCGGCACCACGCCCTGGGCCGCGGCCAGCCATTCGCCCAGTTCGTCCAGGCGCCCCAGGGAACCGGGCGGCACGACCCGGCGCTCCCGGTGGGCCTCGGCGTCGCGGCGGACCCCGCCGTCGGGGCGCTCGATCAGATCGGTGAAGTCATCGAGATTCAGCGCGCTCATTCGCCGAACAGTACCGGCCCCGCCGGGCGGGACCTCAGCCGCGACCGCCCCCACCGGCGCCACCCCGCGGGCACGACGTCATTGCACCCAAGATCGCAATCCCATACGTTCCGTTTTACAACGAAATATCCCGCGCCCGCACGTTTCTTTCCCCACCCCTCCCCACCCCTCCCCGCCCTTCCGTGCTTCCGGGAGCCGCCGATGTCCCGCTCGTCCCCCTCATCGCCCCCCACTTCCACCCCGGCCCCCGCAGCCACCGCCCGCCGCCGTGCCGCCTACGCCGCCGAACTCGCCCTGGGCACCGACCGGTTCCACGAACCGCGCCGCGCCGACTGCCCCTGGTGCGGCGCGGCCGACCTGCGGGTCCGGCTCACCACACCCGACCTGGTCCAGGGCAAGCCGGGACGGTTCACGCTCGACGAGTGCCGGGCCTGCGGCCACACCTTCCAGAACCCCCGCCTCACCCCCGAGGGCCTGTCCTTCTACCACTGGGACGCGCCCGAGCCCGTCCGCACCCGCCGCCGTCTGCGGGCCACCGCCCGCGCGGTACCGGCCGCCCTCGAACCGGAGAGCTGGCTCGATGTCGGCACGGGCTCCGGCGACTTCCCGGACACCGCGCGCGCGTACTTCCCCTACACCGCGTTCGACGGCCTGGACCCGACCCCGAGGGTGGTCCGCGCCCGGGAGGCCGGACGGATCGAGGAGGCCCACATCGGCCGGCTGACCGCCCCGGCGACCGCCGCCCAACTACGCGCCCGCTACGACGTCGTCAGCCTGCTGCACCACCTGGAGCGCACCCCCGACCCCCGCGCGGAACTGGCCGCCGCGCTGACCGTGCTGCGCCCCGGCGGACATGTCCTGCTGGAGGCGACCGACCCGCACAGCGGGTATGCCGCGCTGCTGGGGCGCTGGTGGTTGCCGCACACCCAGCCGGGCCATCTCCATCTGCTCCCGGCGTCCAACGTCTGCGCGGAACTGGAGGCGGCGGGGTGCGTGATCGTCGCCGTCGACAAGCGGGGCGCGCACACGCCGTACGACCTGGGCGTCGCGGCGGAACTGATGCTGGCGCGGGCCCTGCCGGACGGGGACGCGCCCTGGCGGGCGGCTCCGCCGACGCGGGGGCGGCTGCGGATGCGGGCCGCGCTGGCGCGGGGGGTGGGGCCGGTGTGTGCGGGGGCGCGGGGGCTGGACCTGGTGTTGGCGCCGGGGTTGCGGCGGACGGGGTTTTCGAACACGTACCGGGTGCTGGCGCGGCGGGGGTAGGGGGCGTTGGGGTCCTGGGGCCGACTCCGGGTGCGGGCGGGCGGGGGCTGGTCGCGCAGTTCCTCCCCCAGAGGGGGTACCCCCAGCGGCCCTAGAAGCCTCGCGGCCCCCGCCCCCAGAAACGCCTCCCGGCGCCATCACCGGCCACCCCATCGCGGCCCCCGCCGCCGGAAGGGCCTGCGGCTCCGGCCGGATTGCCCTTTGCGGCGTCCGTCGCCGGGAAGGCTCGCAGTCCCTCGGCCGGACGGCTCTTAGCGGCGCCCGCCGCCGCTGGAAGTGCCTCACGGGACCGTCACCGGACCGGCTCTTGCGGCCTTCGCCGCTGGAATTGCCTGTGGCTCCGGCCGGATTGCCCTTTGCGGCGTCCGTCGCCGGGAAGGCCCGGAGCCCCTCGGCCGGACGGCTCTTAGCGGCGCCCGCCGCCGGAAGGGCCTGCGGCTCCCGCCCGGACAGCCCTTCGCGGTCTTCGTCGCTGGGAAGGGCCCGCGGGCCCTGGCCGCATTGCCCTTGCGGCCCCCGCCACTGGAAACGCCTCACGGCACCATCACCGGACAGGCTCTCGCGGCCTCCGTCGCCGGAAGCGCCTCGCAGCCTCTCGGCCGCACAGCCCTGCGCGGTCTGCGCCGCTGGCAGGAGCCGCCGCCCCGGCCGGATTGCCCTGTGCGGCGCGGCTCGCCGCTGGGAAAAGCCTTGCAGCCCCCCGGCCCATCGCAGCCCCCCCGGCCGGACGGCCCATCGTGGCCCCCGCCGCTGGAGGAGCCGCCGCCCCCGCCGGTCAGGCGCTCTCCGCCCCCGCAGCCCCCGTAAGGCCGCGGCCCTGCCGCACCCCCGACCACCCCCGCACTCCCGACCACCCCCGCACTCCCGACCACCCCCGCACCCCCTACCACCCCCGCAACACCACCACCTGCCCCGCCACCACCAGCAACACCTGTTCGCACTCTCCCGCCAGTGCGGCGTTCAGGCGGCCCAGTTCGTCGCGGTAGCGGCGTCCGGACGCCGTCGCGGGGACGATGCCCGAGCCGACCTCGTTCGAGACCAGCACCACCACCCGCCGGGCCGCCCGCACCCCCGCCACCAGTTCCCCCACCCGCTCGCGCAGCGCCTTCTCCCCGCCGTCCGCCCACACCGCGTCGTCCCACGCCCCGACGGAGTCCATCGCGTCCGTCAGCCACAGCGACAGACAGTCCACGAGCAGCGGCGGCCCCTCCTCCGCCAGCAGCGGCGCGACCTCGCAGGTCTCCACCGTCCGCCAGGAGCCCGGTCGCCGCTCCCGGTGCAGCGCCACCCGCGCCGCCCACTCGCCGTCCCCGCCCCGCGTCCCCCCGGTCGCCACGTACAGCACGTCCGGGAAGGACTCCAGCCGCCGTTCCGCCTCCACCGACTTGCCGGACCGCGCCCCGCCCAGCACCAGCGTGCGCCGTGGCACATCGGGGACGTCCTCGTATGCGCCGACGGCCAGCGTCGTCCCGTCCGGCACCGCCCGCGCCCCGGCCGCGGCCAGCCGCCGGGTCAGTTCGGCGCCGGTCGGCACGTCATGGTCCAGATGGACGGCGAGGACATCCGTCGTGGGACCGATCCCGCCGACCGCGCGCAGCTTCGCCAGCGCGTCCGGCCGCCCGGTCACATCCGCCAGCACCATGTCGTACGGCTCCGTACCCCCCGGGCCCTCCTCCAGACCCGCCGGAGCCGCGCCCGGCGGCAGGTACAGCAGCCGGTGCCCGTCCGGGCCGGTCACCGCGTACCCCGTGCCCGGCGCGTCCATCGCCACCGCGCGCACCCGGTGCCCGGTCAGCAGCGCGAGTTCCCGGCCGTCGGGCACCCGGCCCGGCTGCGGCAGCCCGGCGGGCACCTCCACCGGCGGCCCGTCGTGCGGATGCGACAACAGCACCTGCCGTACGCCGCCCAGCGACCGCCCCGCGCGGGCCGCCGCGAACGCCGCGCCCGGCGTCAGATCCAGCAGCAGGGTGCCGTCCACCAGCAGCGCGGTGGCCGCGCGGGCGGCCGGGCCCAGCGCGGTGGCGCAGGTCGCGCAGGGGCAGTCGGGGCGGGGCAGGCCCGCGGGGGCGCCGGTGCCGAGCAGAGTCACTTCCACACATTCGATTTTCTCCGCCGGGCGCCCGGCGCGCCCGCGCAGGGGTCACGCACGGGCGCGGTCCGTCCGGATCCACTCCCTGTGCACGATCACCTGCGGTCCGCGACCGCGCACCCCGGCCGAGCGCTTAGGCTCGGGGCGGGACCGGACCAAGATCCGGCCCGGCTCTGCACGCGCTGACATCAGGAGGCCCGAATGGCGGCATGGACGTGGCGGTTCGAGAAGGCCGACGGGACGGAGGTCCAGCCCGCGGTGGTGCCGGAGGAGTTCACCACGCAGGGGGACGCGGAGTCCTGGATCGGCGAGTACTGGAAGGAACTGCTCGCGGGCGGCACCGACCAGGTACGCCTCTTCGAGGACCTCACGGAGATCTACGGCCCGATGAGCCTGAAGGCCGCCGCCGAAGCCTGACCCGCCCCACGCCCCCTGCCACACCGGGGCGGGGGGCACTCAACGGCCCCCCAGGGGCGCGGGGAACCGCGCACAACAGGGACACGCACAGCCCGAATCACACCCCGCCAAACTCAACGCCCTGCCTCTGAAGGGGCGCTGGGGGTACCCCCTCTGGGGGAGGAACTGCGCGCCCAACCCCCACCCACCCGCACCCGAACCCGCCCGGTAGAACAACCACCCCGTCGATTTCAGGTCGGTCACCTCACTGCTCGCCCAGCGTGACATCCACCGTCTTCTCCGCCCCGCCCCGCGTATACGTCACCGACGTCCGGTCCCCCGGCCGATCCTCCGCGAGCGCCTCCGACAGCGAGGTGATCGTCGTGATGTCGACATCCCCGAGCCGCGTGATGATGTCCCCCGCCTTCAGCCCGGCCCCCGCGGCAGCGCCCCCGCTCTCCACGGACACCACCGCCACCCCCGCCGCCTGGAGATCGCTGTCCACGACCGTCCGCCCGACGATCCCGAGCGCCGCCCGGCCCGAGTCGGTCACCCGGCCGTTCTTGATGATCTGGTCGGCGATGGTCTTCACCGTGTTCGCCGGTATCGCGAACCCGATCCCCGGCGCCGCGCTGTTCCCCAGGTCGGGATCCGTCGCGGCGAGCGTGGGAATGCCGATGACCTCGCTGTCGAGGTCGACCAGCGCGCCCCCGCTGTTGCCGGGGTTGATCGCCGCCGAGGTCTGGATCATGTCGGCGATGGTCGCCCCCGTACCCCCGCCGGACTGGCCCTCGCTCACCGTCCGCCCGGTCGCCGAGACAATCCCCTGGGTCACGCTGGACGACAGCCCCAGCGGCGAGCCCATCGCCAGCACGATGTCCCCGACCTGCACCTTCGAGGAGTCCGCGAACCGCGCCGGGGCCAGCCCGTCCGGCACCGAGTCCAGCTTCACCACCGCGAGATCCTGCTCCGGATAGGAGAACACCAGCTCCGCCGTGAGCGGCTGCTCGCTGCTCGCGGTGGTCACCTGGAAGGACCGCTCGTCGCCGACGACATGCGCGTTGGTGACGATGTGGCCCTGGTCGTCGTAGACCACACCGGAGCCCAGATCGCTGGTGGCCTGGATCTGCACCACCGACGGCAGGACATCCTTGATGACCTTGAGATAGTCGCTCTGGAGATCGCCGGAGGCGCGCGGCACCGACGCCTGCGCGGTGTCCGAACCGCTCTCCTCCCCCCTGGCCGAAGACCCCGGCCCCGGCCCGGAGGAGCATCCGGCGGCCAGCGCGAGACAGCAGGAGACGGCGACGACCGGCCCGGCCAGCCTGGGTATCCGGAACAGCCGTACCCGCGCGGTACGGCGGAGCGGGGTGCGCAATCGGGAAGCGTCCATGCCCCGAGTCTCGAGGCGCCGCCCCGCGAGGGCCCGTCGTACTCACCCGAACGGGCATGCCCCACCCGGTGTCAGCCGGCCGCCGCACCGCCCCGTACCCCGCACAGATGGAGCAGCGCCGCCACACCCCGGTAGGGATCCGTACGGCCCGCCCGCTCCTCGGCGGCGAGCAGCGCCGCCAGGTCGTCCGGGGGCGCGGCGTCGGGCGGCACGGTGTCGGTGAAGACCCGCACCCCGAACCAGGCGTGCAGCGGGGCCCCGATCCCGGCGAGGGTGCCGGTGAGCGCCGACAGCCGGTCGGCGCGGACGTCCAGGCCGAGCCCGTCGCGGTACACGGTGGTGTCGAACGCGGCCAGGGCCCCCGCCCAGTCGCCGGACAGCCCCGGCCGCAGCGCCAGCGCGTCACCGTTGCGCACCAGCAGCGACAGCAGACCCCCCGGAGCCATCACCCGGGCCAGCCCCGCCAGCAGCGGATCCGGCTCCGCCACATGCATCAGCACCCCGTGGCAGAGCACCACGTCGAAACTGCCCGGCAGGAAGTGGACGCCGGTGTCCCGGCCGTCGCCCCGCACGATCCGCATCCGCTCCCGGATGCCCTCCGGCTCGGCGGCCAGTGCCTCGCGCGCCGCCGCGATCAGCGTGGCGTCCTGCTCGACCCCGGTCACCTCGTGCCCGGCCCGCGCCAGGCGCAGCGCCTGCGTGCCCCGGCCCATCCCCACATCGAGCACCCGCAGCCGCCGGCCGATCGGGAACCGCCCGGCTATCTGCTCCTCCAACTGCCGGGCCACCAGCTCCTGCCGCACGATCTCGCGCAGGCCGCCGGGCCGCGCGGCCCCGGGGGACGACGCAGCGCTCAGGGCCGCTCTCCGCGCTTGACCTGCGGCTTGGGCAGCCGGAGCCGGCGCATCTGGAGCGAGCGCATCAGGGCGTAGGCGACCGCGCCCCGCCGGTTGTCGTCCGGGAACTTCTCGGCGAGCCGCTTCTTCAGCCGGAAACCGGTGGCGAAGGAGTCCAGCACGATCAGCACGATCACCACGAGCCACAGCAGCAGCGCGATGGTCTGGAGCTGGGTCACCCGGACCATGCTCAGCACCAGGATCACCACGGCCATCGGCAGGAAGTACTCCGCCACGTTGAACCGCGCGTCGATGAAGTCCCGGGCGAAGCGCCGCACCGGGCCCTTGTCCCGGACCGGGAGATAGCGCTCGTCACCGCCCGCCAGCGCCTTGCGCTGCTTCTCCAGGGCGGCCCGCCGCTCCTCGCGCCCGCGCTTGGCGGCGTCCTTGCGCGTCATCGGCGTATTGGCCACGCTGCGGCGCTGGGACTGGGCCTCACTGCGCTTGGGCGTGGGCCTGCCCTTCGGGGCCTGCGGGTCACGGGTCTCGGGGGAGCCGGTCACCTGCGCCTGCGCGGCGGCGGTGGCCTTCTCGTCTTTGGCACGGCTTCGGAACACAAAACCCAAGGGTACGGGGTGCACAGGCATGGACCCCAGCCCCGGGGGGAACGATCCCGCAACACCAGTCGTCTGTAGGGGGACAGAGGGGGACGATTGCGTACCCGTCCGGACGGCCCGGGAAAGGGTCCCCGGAGGGACCACCTACTCCTCACGCCGGATCGGATCCGCGGGTATTCGTCCTTGGGGATGAGCGCATCCGACCCCGAACAGTGCGTCAATGGATGTGGGGCCCGTACTGTGGGTCCTGTCGCAGAGCTGGAGCCGGAGTCCGTCAGAAGGGGGCGCGCGAAGCCCATGAGCGGTGTCATGAAGCGTATGGGGATGATCTTCCGCGCGAAGGCGAACAAGGCCCTTGACCGGGCCGAGGACCCGCGCGAAACCCTCGATTACTCGTACCAGAAGCAGCTTGAGCTGCTCCAGAAGGTCCGCCGCGGGGTCGCGGACGTGGCCACCTCGCGCAAGCGGCTGGAGTTGCAGCTCAACCAGCTCCAGAACCAGTCCGGCAAGCTGGAGGACCAGGGCCGCAAGGCGCTGGCGCTCGGCCGTGAGGACCTCGCCCGTGAGGCGCTGTCCCGCCGGGCCGCCCTCCAGCAGCAGGTCACCGACCTGGAGACCCAGCACGCCACCCTCCAGGGCGAGGAGGAGAAGCTCACTCTGGCGGCCCAGCGCCTCCAGGCCAAGGTGGACGCCTTCCGCACCAAGAAGGAGACCATCAAGGCCACCTACACCGCCGCCCAGGCCCAGACCCGGATCGGCGAGGCGTTCACCGGCATCTCCGAGGAGATGGGCGACGTCGGCCTGGCCATTCAGCGCGCCGAGGACAAGACCGCCCAGCTCCAGGCGCGGGCCGGCGCGATCGACGAGCTGCTCGCCTCCGGCGCCCTGGACGACCCGACCGGCATGGCCAAGGACGACATCCAGGCCGAGCTGGACCGGCTCTCCGGTGGTACGGATGTAGAGCTGGAACTCCAGCGGATGAAGGCCGAGCTGGCGGGCGGCTCCTCGTCGTCCCAGCAGGCCATCGAGGGCGGCAACGGCCAGTCGCAGTCCCAGCAGCAGCCGCAGGACACCCCGAGGTTCGACAAGCAGTAACCCCGGGCCCACGCCGAGGAGGGCGACATGATCGTACGGATCATGGGGGAGGGACAGGTGACGCTGGCCGAGAGCCATCTCACCGACCTGAACAAGCTCGACGACGAACTCCTGGAGGAGATGGAGAACGGCGACGGACCCGGCTTCCGCCGCACCCTCCACGCCCTTCTCCAGGAGGTCCGCACCCTGGGCACCCCGCTCCCCGACGACGCCCTCGAACCCTCCGACCTCATCCTCCCGTCGCCGGACGCGACCCTGGAGGAGGTCCGGCAGCTCCTCAGCGACGAGGGCCTGATCCCGGGCTGACCGACATCCCCGGCGGACGGAAGCCCCCGTCTGACCGGAACCCCTGGCTGGCCGAGTCCCCCGGCGGACCGAAGCCCCGGACCGGCCGCGATTCCCGGCCCACCGCGGCTCCCGCCCGACGGGCATCCCCGGCCCACCGACACCCCCGGCCGACCGCACCCGCCCCGGGAGACCCCGCTCACCCCCCGCACCGGCCCCTACGCACCGCCCCCCGCCCGGGTTACCGTAAATCTCCGTGAGCACACTCGACCGCGCCCGGCGCCAGATCCGCGCCCACCCCCTGGCGCTCGACGCGGCCCTGGCCGTGGCCGTGCTGGTGTGCATGATCGCCGGATCCTTCACCGACTCCCACGGCAAGCACGGCGTCACCTGGGGCATCCGCACCCCCGACACCCTCAGCCTGGTCCTGATGACGCTCGGCGCCGCCGCCCTGGTCTTCCGCCGCCGCGCCCCCCTCACCGTCCTCGCCGCCACCGGCGCGCTCACCGTCCTGGAGAACGTCTCCAGCGACTCCCGCGCCCCCGTCGCCATGGCGGCCGTCGTCGCCCTCTACACCGTCGCCGCCCGCACCGACCGGACCACCACCTGGCGGGTCGCCCTGCTCACCACCGCCGCCCTCGCCGGTTCCGCGATGCTCGCCGGGCCGCTGCCCTGGTACGCCCAGGAGAACCTGGGGATCGTCGCCTGGACCGGGATCGGCGCGACCGCCGGGGACGCCGTCCGCAGCCGCCGCGCCTTCGTGCAGGCCATAAGGGACCGGGCCGAGAAGGCCGAGCGCACCCGGGAGGAGGAGGCCCGCCGCCGGGTCGCCGAGGAGCGGCTGCGGATCGCCCGCGATCTGCACGATGTCGTCGCCCACCACATCGCGCTGGTCAATGTGCAGGCCGGGGTCGCCGCCCATGTCATGGACCGACGGCCCGACCAGGCCAAGGAGGCCCTCGCCCATGTCCGCGAGGCCAGCCGCTCCGCGCTGAACGAACTGCGCGCCACCGTCGGTCTGCTGCGCCAGTCCGACGACCCCGAGGCCCCCACCGAACCGGCCCCCGGCCTCGCCGTGCTGGACGCGCTCCTCGCCACCTTCCGCAACGCCGGGCTCAGTGTCGAGGTGGCCCGCGCCGACCAGGGCGTCACCCTGCCCGCCGCCGTCGACCTGGCCGCCTACCGGGTCATCCAGGAAGCCCTGACCAACGTCCAGAAACACGCCGGACTCCAGGCGAAGGCCGAGGTCAGCGTGGTCCGGGTGGGCCCCAGCATCGAGATCACCGTGCTGGACGACGGCACCGGGGACGACACCGTCCCCCCGCCCGGCGGCGGCCACGGGCTGCTCGGGATGCGCGAGCGGGTCACCGCCGTGCGCGGCACCCTCACCACCGGCCCCCGCTACGGCGGCGGCTTCCGTGTCCATGCGATCCTGCCGGTCAGGACCGCGAAGCCCGTGCCCACCGGGGAGCCCAGATGACCGTACGCGCCGCCCTCCGTCCGCTCATAGGGGCGGTCCGCGCATGACCATCCGGGTGCTCCTCGCCGACGACCAGGCCCTGCTGCGCAGCGCGTTCCGGGTGCTGGTGGACTCCGAACCGGACATGGAGGTGGTCGGGGAGGCGTCCGACGGGGCCGAGGCGGTGCTGCTGGCCCGGTCGGAGCGGGCGGACGTGGTGCTGATGGACATCCGGATGCCCGGCACCGACGGACTCGCCGCCACCCGCATGATCAGCGCGGACCCCACCCTCGCCCAGGTCCGGATCGTCATCCTGACCACCTTCGAGGTCGACGACTACGTGGTGCAGTCGCTGCGCGCCGGGGCCTCCGGGTTCCTCGGCAAGGGCTCCGAGCCCGAAGAACTGCTCAGCGCCATCCGGCTCGCCGCCAACGGGGACGCGCTGCTCTCCCCGGCCGCCACCAAGGGCCTGATCGCCCGCTTCCTCGCCCAGGGCGACGGTTCGGCCGCCGAGCGCGACCCGGCCCGCGCCGAGAAGCTCCAGGCGCTGACCGGACGGGAGCGCGAGGTGCTGGTGCAGGTCGCCGGGGGACACTCCAACGACGAGATCGCCGAGCGGCTCTCGGTCAGTCCGCTCACCGTGAAGACCCATGTCAACCGGGCCATGGCCAAGCTCGGTGCCCGCGACCGGGCCCAGTTGGTGGTCATCGCCTACGAATCGGGCCTGGTCCGTCCAAGGGTGGAGTGACCCGGGTCGCCTCCTACTCCACCCGCAGTATGCGCGGCATAAGGATCTGGACCTGGGAGCGACGGATCGGGCCCCACCGATGGCCCAGGGTGGGGGAGTGGACAGGTGTTCCCGTCCGCTGGACGGTCATCGCCGACCCGCGGACGGTCGTCCCCGTCCGCAGCCCCGTCCCCCGGTCCCGGAAGAAAGACGCCGACCCATGTCCTGGCTGTCCAGATTCAGCCTCGCGCAACGCGCCCTGATAGGGCTGATGTCCCTCATCGCGCTCGCCTTCGGGGCGATAGCGATCCCGCAGCTCAAGCAGCAACTGCTGCCCACCATCGAACTGCCCATGGTGTCGGTGATCGCGCCCTACCAGGGCGCCTCCCCGGACGTGGTCGAGAAGCAGGTCGTCGAACCCATCGAGGACAACCTCGAAGCGGTCGACGCCATCACCGCGGTCACCTCCACCGCCAGCGAGGGCAACGCCGTGATCATGGCGTCCTTCGACTACGGCCGTGACACCCAGCAACTGGTCGCCGATGTCCAGCAGGCCGTCAACCGCGCCCGGGTGATGCTCCCGGACGAGGTCGACCCGCAGGTCATCGCCGGTTCGACGGACGACATCCCGACCGTCGTCCTCGCCGTCACCTCCGACGAGGACCAGCAGGCGCTGGCCGACCGACTGGAGCGGACCGTCGTCCCGACCCTGGAGGGCATCGACGGCGTCGGCCAGGTCACCGTGGACGGGGTCCGCGACCTCCAGGTCGCCGTCACCCCCGACACCGCGGAGCTGGCCCGCGCCGGGCTGACCACCCAGTCCCTCGCCCAGGCGCTCCAGGCGGGCGGCGCCACCGTCCCGGCCGGCTCCTTCGACGAGGACGGCGCCAACCGCACCGTCCAGGTCGGCGGCGGCTTCACCTCGCTGGAGCAGATCGAGGACCTGATGGTCACCGGCGAGCCCGGCGCCGACCCGGTCCGCCTCGGGGACGTCGCCGAGGTCGAGCAGCGGCAGGCCACCGCCGACTCCCTGACCCGCACCGGCGGCAGGCCCAGCCTGGCCGTCGCGGTCACCATGGACCAGGACGGCAGCGCGGTCGCCATCTCCGACGAGGTCGGGGACAAGCTCGGGCAGATGCGCGAGGACCTCGGCTCCGGCGCGGATGTCACCGTCGTCTCCGACCAGGGCCCGGCGGTCTCCAAGTCCATCCAGGGCCTGACCACCGAGGGCGCCCTCGGTCTGGTCTTCGCGGTCCTGGTCATCCTGGTCTTCCTCGCGTCGATCCGCTCCACGCTGGTCACCGCGGTGAGCATCCCGCTGTCCGTGGTCCTCGCCCTGATCGTGCTGTGGACCCGCGACCTCTCCCTGAACATGCTCACCCTGGGCGCCCTGACCATCGCGATCGGCCGGGTCGTCGACGACTCGATCGTCGTCCTGGAGAACATCAAGCGCCATCTCGGCTACGGCGAGGAGCGCGAGTCGGCGATCCTCACCGCGGTCCGGGAGGTCGCCGGGGCGGTCACCTCCTCCACCCTCACCACGGTCGCCGTGTTCCTGCCGATCGGCCTGGTCGGCGGCATGGTCGGCCAGTTGTTCGGGTCGTTCAGCCTCACCGTCACCGCCGCCCTGCTGGCCTCGCTGCTGGTCTCGCTGACCGTCGTACCGGTGCTGTCGTACTGGTTCCTGCGGGCGCCGAAGGGCACCCCCGAGGACGCCGAGGAGGCGCGCAGGCTGGCGGAGGAGAAGGAGGCCAGGAGCCGTCTCCAGCGTCTGTATGTGCCGGTCCTGCGGTTCGCCACCCGGCGGCGCCTGACCAGTGCCGCTCTCGCGGTCGTCGTGCTGCTCGGCACCTTCGGGATGGCGCCGCTGCTGAAGACCAACTTCTTCGACCCGGGCGACCAGGAGGTGCTCAGCATCCGCCAGGAGCTGGCGCCCGGCACCAGCCTCGCGGCCACCGACGCCCAGGCCAAGAAGGTCGAGGAGGTCCTCGGCCGCACCGAGGGCGTCAAGGACTACCAGGTCACCGTCGGCTCGTCCGGCTTCTTGGCGGCCTTCGGCGGCGGCACCGACACCAACCAGGCCAACTACTCCGTGATGCTGGAGGAGTCCGCCTCCTACGAGGATGTCGAGGAGCGCATCGACAGCGAGCTGGCGAAGCTCGACGGCATCGGCACCACCACCATCGCGGCCGGTGACGGCTTCGGCAGCCAGGACCTGAGCGTGGTCGTCAAGGCCGCCGACGCCGACACCCTGCGCACCGCCGCCGAGCAGGTCCGCGAGGCCGTGGCGGAGCTGGACGACGTCACCGATGTCACCAGCGATCTCGCCGAGAGCGTGCCCCGGATCTCGGTGCGGGCCAATGAGCGGGCGGCCGGGGCCGGGTTCACCGACCAGACCCTCGGCGCGGTCGTCGCCGAGGCGGTGCGCGGCACCACCGCCGGACAGGCCACCCTGGACGACACCGAGCGGGACATCGTCATCAAGGCGGAGCGGCCCGCCACCACCCTCGCCGAGCTGAGGGCGCTGCCGCTCGGCCCGGTGAAGCTCGGTGACATCGCCACCGTCGAACTGGTGGACGGCCCGGTCTCCATGACCCGCATCGACGGCCAGCGCTCGGCCACGGTCACCGCCAAGCCGACCGCCGACAACACCGGCGCGGTCAGCGCCGATCTGAACACCGCGATCAACGACCTGGAGCTGCCCGCCGGGGCCACCGCCGAGATCGGCGGCGTCACCGCCGACCAGGACGACGCCTTCGGCAATCTGGCGCTGGCGATGCTCGCGGCCATCGCGATCGTCTTCATGCTGCTGGTGGCGACCTTCCGCTCGCTGGTCCAGCCGCTGATCCTGCTGGTGTCCATCCCGTTCGCGGCGACCGGCGCGATCGGTCTGCTGATCCTCACCGGCACCCCGATGGGCGTCCCGGCGATGATCGGCATGCTGATGCTGATCGGCATCGTGGTCACCAACGCGATCGTGCTGATCGACCTGATCAACCAGTACCGCAAGCAGGGGTACGGAGTGGTCGAGGCCGTGATCGAGGGCGGCCGGCACCGGCTGCGCCCGATCCTGATGACGGCCCTCGCCACCATCTTCGCGCTGCTGCCGATGGCCCTGGGCATCACCGGCGAGGGCGGCTTCATCGCCCAGCCGCTGGCGGTGGTGGTGATCGGCGGTCTGATCACCTCGACCCTGCTGACCCTGCTGCTGGTCCCGACGCTCTACGCGATGCTGGAGCTGCGCAAGGAGCGCCGGGCGAAGAAGCGGGCGGCGAAGCGGGCGGGCGGGGAGCCCTCCGGCGACGACCCGGCATCCGGCTCGGACTCCGACTCCGACTCCGGGTCCGACTCCGGGTCCGGCTCCGAGGACTCCCCGGATTCCTCCGGCCCTTCCGGGTCCTCGGGCCCCTCCGGCTCCTCCGGTCCCTCGGGTCCCTCCGGCCCCTCCGGCCCCTCCGGCCCCGGCAAGTCCCCGGAGCCCGCCGGAGTCTGACCCTCCGTCAGCCGTACGGCCGCCACCGGCCCCCGCCCCGAGCGCTCCCGCGCCCGGGGCGGGGGCCTTCCGTTTCACTTGGTCTAGGCCAAAGTCTTGACGCCCAATTCCCTCAAGCCTTAAAAGAAGTGGTGAGAGGTGCGGCGTTCCGGCGACTCCCAACCCTCCTCCTCCATCCCCCACTTGAGCAGACGAGGTAAGGCATGGGCATCGCACAACGCTGGAGACGTACGGCGTCGGTGGCAGCCGGCACCCTGATGGTCGCCCTTCTGAGCGTGCTGCCCGCGCAGCCCGCCGCCGCGGCCACCGGCCAGATCAGCGGACTGGCGGGCAAATGCGTGGACGTCGCCGCGGCCGGCACCGCCAACGGCACCGCCGTGCAGCTCTACGACTGCAACGGCAGCGCCGCCCAGCAGTGGAACGTCGGCTCCGACGGCACCATCCGGGCACTCGGCAAGTGCCTGGACGTCTCGGGCGGCTCCACCGCCGACGGCGCCCGGATCCAGCTCTGGGACTGCAACGGCTCCGGCGCCCAGCGCTGGACCGTCTCCGCCGCCCGGGACATCGTCAACCCGCAGGCCAACAAGTGCCTGGACGTCACCGGCGCCAACAGCGCCAACGGCACCCGGCTCCAGTTGTGGACCTGCAACGGCAGCACCGCCCAGAAGTGGACCGCCCCGGCGGCCGGCGGCCCGGGCACCCCGAGCGGATTCGTGGTCACCGAGGCCCAGTTCAACCAGATGTTCCCGGGCCGCAACTCCTTCTACACCTACAGCGGACTGGTCGCCGCCCTCTCCGCCTACCCGGCCTTCGCCACCACCGGCAGCGACACCGTCAAGAAGCAGGAGGCCGCCGCCTTCCTCGCCAATGTCAACCACGAGACCGGCGGCCTGGTCCATATCGTCGAGCAGAACACCGCCAACTACCCCAACTACTGCGACTGGAGCCAGTCCTACGGCTGCCCGGCCGGACAGGCCGCCTACTACGGCCGCGGCCCGATCCAGTTGAGCTGGAACTTCAACTACCGGGCCGCCGGTCTCGCCCTCGGCCTGGATCTGCTCAACAACCCCTGGCTGGTGCAGAACGACGCCTCCGTCGCCTGGCGCACCGGCCTGTGGTACTGGAACACCCAGACCGGCCCCGGCACCATGACCGGCCACAACGCGATGGTCAACGGCGCCGGCTTCGGCCAGACCATCCGCTCCATCAACGGCTCGCTGGAGTGCGACGGCCGCAACCCGGCCCAGGTGCAGAGCCGGGTCGACGCGTACAACCGCTTCACCGGCATCCTCGGGGTGTCCCCGGGCGCCAACCTGTACTGCTGAGCGCCCCCCGACCCCCCGACCCCCGGCCACAAACGACTCAAGGGGTGCCCTCCCCCACGGGGCACCCCTTGAGCCACCGCCACCGCCACCGCCACTGCCACCACCACCGGCTACGGCAGCGCGAGCATCCGCTCCAGCGCCAGCTTGGCGAACGCCTCCGTCTCCGCCTCCACCTCGATCCGGTTGACCAGATTCCCCTCGGCCAGCGACTCCAGCGCCCACACCAGATGCGGCAGATCGATCCGGTTCATGGTCGAGCAGAAGCAGACCGTACGGTCCAGGAAGACGATCTCCTTGCCCTCCGGGGCGAACCGGTTCGCCAGCCGCCGGACCAGGTTCAGCTCGGTGCCGATCGCCCACTTCGACCCGGCCGGGGCCGCCTCCAGCGCCTTGATGATGTACTCCGTCGAACCGACCTCGTCCGCGGCGGCCACCACCTCGTGCCGGCACTCCGGGTGCACCAGCACCTTCACCCCCGGGATCCGCTCGCGCACATCCCTGACCGACTCCAGGCTGAAGCGGCCGTGCACCGAGCAGTGCCCGCGCCACAGGATCATCTTCGCCGCGCGCAGCTCGTCGGCGGTCAGCCCGCCGTTCGGCTTGTGCGGGTTGTAGAGCACGCAGTCGTCCAGGGACATCCCCATGTCCCGCACCGCGGTGTTGCGGCCGAGGTGCTGGTCGGGCAGGAAGAGCACCTTCTCGCCCTGCTCGAAGGCCCAGTCCAGGGCACGCTTCGCGTTGGAGGAGGTGCAGATCGTGCCACCGTGCCTGCCCGTGAACGCCTTGATGTCGGCGGACGAGTTCATGTACGACACCGGCACGACCTGCCCGGCTATCCCGGCCTCGGTCAGTACGTCCCAGCACTCGGCGACCTGCTCGGCCGTCGCCATGTCGGCCATCGAGCACCCGGCGGCCAGATCGGGCAGCACCACCTTCTGGTCGGCGGAGGTCAGGATGTCCGCCGACTCGGCCATGAAGTGCACACCGCAGAAGACGATGTACTCCGCCTCGGGGCGGGCGGCGGCGTCCCGCGCCAGCTTGAACGAGTCGCCGGTGACATCGGCGAACTGGATGACCTCGTCCCGCTGGTAGTGGTGACCGAGCACGAACACCTTGTCGCCGAGCTTCTCCTTGGCCGCGCGGGCCCGCTCGACCAGATCCGGGTCGGACGGTGAGGGCAGGTCGCCGGGACACTCGACTCCGCGCTCGCTGCGCGGGTCGGCCTCCCGGCCGAGGAGCAGCAGGGCGAGCGGGGTCGGCTGTACGTCGAGGTCCTGCGTCGGGGCGGTGGTCACGACACACACCCTTTCTGTTCTGCACATACTTCTCGTCTATTTGACGCTATCTATCATAACCGCTTCATGTCAGTTTGACGATGTCCATAGCGTCGATGTGACGTGAATCCCCGTCGCGGTATGTGCGAGCATGAAAGGGGAATCGGCATCACGGGCAAGCCCTCGAAAAGACGGCCCCCGGCCCGGAATAGAACCGCCGGCCCGCCGGTTGAACCGTCGGCAAGCAGTCTCCAAGCAGTCTCCGTACAACCCGGGAGAGATGTAGATGTCCGTATCGGACGAGACCACCACCGTCACCGACGGCATCGTGCTGACCGAAGCCGCGGCGGCCAAGGTCAAGGCCCTGCTCGACCAGGAAGGCCGTGAGGACCTCGCGCTCCGCGTCGCCGTCCAGCCCGGTGGCTGCTCCGGCCTGCGCTACCAGCTCTTCTTCGACGAGCGCTCCCTCGACGGCGACGTGACGAAGGACTTCGGCGGTGTCAAGGTCGTCACCGACCGCATGAGCGCCCCCTACCTCGGCGGCGCCACCATCGACTTCGTCGACACCATCGAGAAGCAGGGCTTCACCATCGACAACCCGAACGCCACGGGTTCCTGCGCCTGCGGCGACTCGTTCAACTAAGCCGTACGCGCGAAGGCGGCGGGCACCCGGTCACCCCGGGCGCCCGCCGCCTTCGCCGTATCCGGGCCGCCGCTACTCCGGCAGCCGCGCCCCCGCCTTCTCCAGCGGCACCGCCTCCCCGTCCGGGCCGAGCACCGCCCGCCCGCCCAGCGGCTCGTCCAGTTGTACGGTCTCGTGCCGGATCTCGGCGATCAGAATGCACACCTTGTCCGGCCAGGGCGTCTCGGTCACGGTCACCCGCACCTCACCGCCGCTCTCCTCGGCCGACACCGCGTAGTCGGCGCACACTCCGGCGGTGAACCGGACCGTCAGCTCCCGCCCCTCGGCGGTGTACCCCTCGACCGGCACGTCCCGGCTCTGCGCCGCACCCCCCGACGGCTGCGCGGGGCTCTCCAGATACGCCGGATCCACCGCCGGATGGGTCACCGTGAAGGCGTCCGCCGCCCCGGCCGCCCGCACCTCGAACAGCCACGACGGCACCAGCGCCGACCGCCCCGCCACCGTGTGCGACGCCAGCCCGAACACCGCGTCCCGCACGGTGACCGCCTCCTGCGCCCCCTTGCCCGGCAGGGTGGTGGCGGGATCGCAGACCGGGTCCGGCGGCGCGGTCCCCTCCAGCGGTACGGGCTCGGCGCAGCCGCCGATCCCTACCTCGCCGTTCCCCGGCGCGGCGTTCAGCAGCCGCAGCGTCTCCTGCGCGCTCAGCACCGGGTACGTGTCCCCTTCGACCGGTGTCCCGAGCTGTCCGCTGCCGGCCACCACCTCGCCCTGCGCGCTCATGGTGAGCTGGGTGTTCCAGCCGTAGGTGGGCAGGCCGCCGACCCGGGGCACGGCGGTCACGGTCCGGTGGGGGGCCACGGGCTGCCCGGTGTCGAGCGACGCGTCGTCCTGCCCCACCGCCTTGAGCACCGGCCCGGCCAGCTCCCGCGCCTCGGCCGCGCTGATCGGGTCGGCGGTCGCGCCGGGTCCGGGCAGGGTCGTCGCGCACTTGGTGGGACTGAGGCAGGTGTCCGGACCGGCGGTGTACCGGACGAAGGACCAGGCCCCCGGCGCCTGCCGCCCCACCGAAAGACTCGGCCCCTGGCCGTCCTGCCCGCCGATCCGCCAGGCGTCCGCCTCGGCGACCGGCGTCCCCTCGATCCCGAGCGCCTCCGCGAGCCGGGTCACGTCCGCCGCCCCGATGTCCCCCGAGGGCCGGTACACGGCGGCGGAGTCCGGCCCCTTCGGCAGGGTCCCCTCGGCCCGGTACACACCCCCACCGGGATCCGGCTCACCCGGCGCGACACCGCTGGGCCCGCCGTACCCGTCGAGGGCGAGCGGCGGGGGAGTACCGGCCCCGTCCCCGGCGGGCGCCCCGGTGCCGGCGTCCCGCACGGCCGGGTCCCCGGCGGAGGTGGCGAGATACAGCCCCCCGCCACCGACCATCAGCACGGCGGCGGCGACAGAGGTGATCAACGCGAGGGAGCGATGCCGGGCGGGGCGGGGGGCCGGGGGTACGGGGCTTTCCGGGGGGTGCGGGGGTGTGTCGGGTTCCGGGGCTGTGCCGGATTCCGGGGCTGCCGAGCCCTCCCCACCTTCCCCCTTCTCCGGCTTCTCCGGTACGGGGTGCTCGGCGTGGTCGGGGTTCTCGGGGTGGTCGGGTCGTTCGGTGCTCACCGCATCGCTCCTTCGGCCGTTCAGCTCTCCCGGACGACCCGGACGGTCGTATACCAGTTCCCCCGGACAGGGGGCGCCGATGGGACGCGGCAGGGGAGCGCACGGTTCCCGGCGGAGCCGTCAGTCGCCGTACTCGGACATCGCGGCCAGCAGCCGCGCCGACCCCGGCGGCACGGTCACCCCGTGGATCAGCGACGGCGGCACCGGGCTCGCCGCGCCGCGCACCGGCACCGGGTAGTGCGGGGCCATCCGGGCGCCGTCCCCGCGCAGCGACGCGAGGTCGCCTTCGAGGTCGGCCGGAGCGGGGGAGTGGGCCTTGAGGTTCGTCATAGCGGCACCGTAAGCACGGTGGAGCCTGCGAAGAAAGATCTACTATCGGGTAGTTTTGCCCGCTTCAGCGGCGCCGGGCCGACCCGGTAGCGTTGACTGTCACTTACCCTCCCCTCAGGAGCGTCCACGCCGTGCGCATCGCAGTCACCGGCTCCATCGCCAATGACCACCTCATGACTTTCCCCGGCCGCTTCGCCGACCAGCTCGTCGCGGACCAGTTGCACACGGTCTCGCTGTCCTTCCTGGTCGACAAGCTCGATGTCCGCCGGGGCGGGGTCGGCGCCAACATCGCCTTCGGTATGGGCCAGCTCGGCACCCGGCCCGTCCTGGTCGGCGCGGCGGGCGCCGACTTCGGCGAGTACCGGGCCTGGCTGGACCGGCACGGGGTCGACACCGAGTCCGTCCGGATCTCCGAGACCCTGCACACCGCCCGGTTCGTCTGCACCACCGACGCCGACCACAACCAGATCGGCTCCTTCTACACCGGCGCGATGAGCGAGGCCCGTCTCATCGAGCTGAAGACCGTCGCCGACCGGATCGGCGGCCTCGACCTGGTCCTGATCGGCGCCGACGACCCCGAGGCGATGCTCCGCCACACCGAGGAGTGCAAGACGCGCTCCCTCGCGTTCGCCGCCGACTTCTCCCAGCAGATCGCCCGGATGCCGGGGGAGGAGATCCGGATACTGCTGGACGGCGCCGCGTACCTCTTCTCCAACGAGTACGAGAAGGGCCTCATCGAGACCAAGACCGGCTGGAGCGACGAGGAGATCCTCGGCCGGGTCGGCCACCGGGTCACCACGCTGGGCGCGCGCGGGGTGCGGATCGAGCGGGCCGGTGAGGACCCGATCGAGGTCGGCTGCGCGGAGGAGGAGCGCAAGGCCGACCCCACGGGCGTCGGCGACGCCTTCCGCGCCGGGTTCCTGTCCGGGCTGGCCTGGGGGGTTTCGCTGGAGCGGGCGGCGCAGGTCGGCTGCATGCTGGCGACGCTGGTCATCGAGACGGTGGGGACCCAGGAGTACCAGTTGCGCCGGGCGCACTTCATGGACCGCTTCACCAAGGCGTACGGCCACGAGGCAGCGGAAGAGGTCCGGACCCACCTGGGCTGAGCCGGGTCACCAGGGTTCGGCTCGGCCCGGTCACAGGGTTCGGCCCAGCCTGGTCGCCGGGTTCGGCCCAGCGCGGTCGCCGAGGCGGACCGGTTCGGGTCGCCGGGTCCGACCGAGCCGGGTCGCCGGGACCGACCGAGCCGACCCACCGGCACCGACCGGTTCGGGTCACCGGCACCGACCGACTCCGGTCACCGGATCCGGCGGACGAGGTACACCGTTCCCCTCTCCGCCGGTTCCTCCCCCGCGTACTCCTGACCCCGCATCGCGCACCACGCCGGAATGTCCAGGCGGGCGGCCTCGTCGTCCGCCAGGACCCGGACCGTCCCGCCCACCGGGACCCGCTCGATCACCTTGGCCAGCTCGATGACCGGCAGCGGGCACAGCTTGCCCAGCGCGTCCACCACCAGCGCGCCACCCGCCCCGGCCACCGCGGGCTCGGGAGCCCCGAGCCGCGCCCGCACCCCCGCCACCGCCCCCGGCAGCACCGCGAGGAACCGCTCCACCTCCCCCTCCTCTGCCCCCGGCGGCAGCGACACCCGCACATTGCCCTCGCTCAGTACCCCCATCGCCCGCAGCACATGGCTGGGCGTCAGCGTGCTGCTGGTGCAGGACGAGCCGGACGACACCGAGAACCCCGCCCGGTCCAGCTCGTGCAGCAGCGCCTCCCCATCGACATAGAGACAGGAGAAGGTGACGATCCCCGGCAGCCGCCGCTCCGGATCGCCGACCACCTCCACATCCGGCACCTCCCGCGCCACCCGCGCCCGGATCCGCTCCGTCAGCTCCCGCAGCCGTACCGCCTCCCCGGCCGCCACCGCCCGCACCGCCCGCAGCGAGGCCGCCGCCGCGACGATCGCCGGAAGGTTCTCGAACCCGGGCGCCCGCCCGGACTCCCGCTCGTCGGACGGGCCTTGCGGCGCGAACCGCACCCCCTTGCGCACCACCAGCACCCCCACCCCGGGCGGCCCGCCCCACTTGTGCGCACTGGCCGTCAGCAGCGACCAGTCCCCCTCCACCCGCCCCCACCCCAGCGACTGCGCGGCGTCCACCAGCAGCGGCACCCCCGCCGCCCGGCACGCCGCCGCCACCTCGGCCACCGGCTGCACCGTCCCCACCTCGTGGTTGGCCGACTGGAGACAGGCCAGCGCGGTATCCGCGCCCAGCGCCGCCGCGTACTCCCCGGCCGCCACCGCCCCCGTACGGTCCACCCCGACCCGGACGGCCGTACCGCCCGCCGCCTCGTGCGCCTCGGCCGAATGGAGTACGGACGAATGCTCGACCGCCGACACGATCAGGTGACGGCCAACTCGCCCCCGCCCGGCCAGCGCACCCGCGATCCCGGTGTGCACCGCGCGCGTCCCCGACGAGGTGAACACCACCTCGTCCGCCCGGCACCCCACCGCCTCCGCGACCGTCTCCCGCGAAGCGTCCAGCAGCATCCGGGCCCGCCGCCCCTCCCTGTACAACCGCGAAGCATCGGCCCACCCGTCATCAAGAGCGGCAACCAACGCCTCCCGCGCAACAGAATGAAGAGGACTGCCGGAAGCAGCGTCGAAGTAGGTCATGGGCCCACGCTAAATCGCCGGGTCACACCCACGCCGCCAAGGGGCGCGGGGCTGTATCGATTGCGGCTCCGCCGCGGGGCGCGACCAGCCCCCACCGCGCGGCACCCGGCCAAACCAGCGAACCCCGATGACAAGGGCCCCCCTCCCCGCGAACCGTCGGAGACGGTCGGCTAGGGTTTGGTCCGCATAAACATCCAAACCCCTGCCCGACGCAGGGCGGCGACCGACCAGCGAGAAGGCAGGCCGCAGCCAACCGCGCGGGCGAGACTCTCGGGAAGGCGCTACGTGAGTCCCAACGGCTCCGACCTCCCCCACGGCCTGAAGGGCGTGGGCGGTACCCCCAAGCCGCGGCGCCCCGTGCGGCGCGCGCTGCTCCAGGCACTGACCGCGGGCCTGGTCCTGGCGACCGCCACCGGTTGCACATGGGAGGACTTCCCCCGCCTCGGTATGCCCACCCCGACCACGGAAGAGGCTCCGAGGATCCTCTCCCTGTGGCAGGGCTCGTGGGCCGCCGCGCTCGCCGTCGGCGTGCTGGTGTGGGGCCTCATCATCTGGAGCGCGATCTTCCACCGGCGCAGCCGCACCAAGATCGAGGTCCCTCCGCAGACCCGGTACAACGTGCCGATCGAGGCCCTCTACACGGTCGTGCCGATCATCATCGTGTCGGTCCTCTTCTACTTCACGGCCCGCGACGAATCCAAGCTGCTGAGCCTGGAGAAGGAGCCCGACGTCACGGTCAACGTGGTGGGCTTCCAGTGGAGCTGGTGTTTCAACTACATCGAGAACGTCGAGGGTTCCAGCGGCGACGCCAAGACGGCGAAGGAACTCGACGCGATCCCCACCCGCTACAAGGAGGCATTCCCCGACAACGCCGGGGGCGTCTACTCCTGTGGCACGCCGGGTGAGCGCAACCCGCAGACCAACAACCCGGGCCCGACCCTGTGGCTGCCCGAGGGCAAGACGGTCCGCTTCGTGCTGACCTCCCGGGACGTCATCCACTCCTTCTGGGTGGTGCCGTTCCTGATGAAGCAGGACGTCATCCCCGGGCACACCAACGCCTTCCAGGTGACCCCCAACCAGGAGGGGACCTTCCTGGGCAAGTGCGCCGAGCTGTGCGGCGTCGACCACTCCCGGATGCTGTTCAACGTGAAGGTCGTCTCCGAAGAGCGCTACGAGCAGCACCTCAGGGAGCTGGCCGAGCAGGGGCAGACCGGTTACGTGCCGGCCGGCATCGAGCAGACCCAGGCCGAGAAGGACCGGGAGACGAACCAGCTGTGAGCATCATCAACGAACCCCAGGGCGGGGCGGCGCCAGCGCCCGCCTCGCACTACGCGGACGAATTGCCGGTGCGCCGCAAACAACCGGGCAACGTCGTGGTGAAGTGGCTGACGACCACCGACCACAAGACCATCGGCACGCTCTACCTGGTCACCTCGTTCGCGTTCTTCTGCATCGGCGGCGTGATGGCGCTCTTCATGCGCGCCGAGCTGGCCCGGCCGGGCCTTCAGATCATGTCGAACGAGCAGTTCAACCAGGCGTTCACGATGCACGGCACGATCATGCTGCTGATGTTCGCGACGCCGCTGTTCGCCGGTTTCGCCAACTGGATCATGCCGCTCCAGATCGGCGCCCCGGATGTGGCGTTCCCCCGGCTGAACATGTTCGCCTACTGGCTCTACCTCTTCGGTTCGCTGATCGCGGTGGGCGGCTTCCTCACCCCGAACGGCGCCGCGAGCTTCGGCTGGTTCGCCTACTCCCCGCTCTCCGACGCCGTGCGCTCGCCCGGTATCGGCTCCGACATGTGGATCATGGGCCTGGCCTTCTCCGGCTTCGGCACCATCCTCGGCTCGGTCAACTTCATCACCACCATCATCTGCATGCGCGCCCCCGGCATGACGATGTTCCGGATGCCGATCTTCACCTGGAACGTGCTGCTGACCGGTGTGCTGGTCCTGCTCGCCTTCCCGGTGCTGGCCGCCGCCCTCTTCGCCCTGGAGGCGGACCGCAAGTTCGGCGCCCATATCTTCGACTCGGCCAATGGCGGAGCCTTGCTATGGCAACACCTCTTCTGGTTCTTCGGCCATCCAGAGGTCTATATCATCGCGCTCCCCTTCTTCGGCATCATCAGTGAGGTCATCCCGGTCTTCGCCCGCAAGCCGATGTTCGGCTACCAGGGCCTGATCGCCGCGACCATCGCCATCGCCGGTCTGTCCGTGACCGTGTGGGCCCACCACATGTATGTCACCGGCGGTGTGCTGCTGCCGTTCTTCTCCTTCATGACCTTCCTCATCGCGGTACCGACCGGTGTGAAGTTCTTCAACTGGATCGGCACGATGTGGAAGGGGTCACTGTCCTTCGAGACACCGATGCTCTGGGCCACCGGCTTCCTGATCACCTTCACCTTCGGTGGTCTGACCGGCGTCATCCTGGCCTCGCCCCCGATGGACTTCCACGTCTCCGACTCGTACTTCGTGGTGGCCCACTTCCACTACGTCGTCTTCGGCACCGTCGTCTTCGCCATGTTCTCCGGCTTCCACTTCTGGTGGCCCAAGTGGACCGGCAAGATGCTGGACGAACGGCTCGGCAAGATCACCTTCTGGACCCTGTTCGTCGGCTTCCACGGCACCTTCCTGGTCCAGCACTGGCTGGGCGCCGAGGGCATGCCGCGCCGGTACGCCGACTATCTGGCGGCCGACGGCTTCACCGCCCTGAACATGATCTCGACCATCAGCTCGTTCATCCTCGGCGCGTCGATCCTGCCGTTCTTCTACAACGTCTGGAAGACCGCCAAGTACGGCAAGAAGGTCGAGGTCGACGACCCCTGGGGCTACGGCCGCTCGCTGGAGTGGGCGACCACCTGCCCGCCGCCGCGGCACAACTTCCTCACCCTGCCGCGGATCCGCAGCGAATCCCCGGCGTTCGACCTGCACCACCCGGAGATCGCCGCGCTCGACCAGCTCGGCCACGGCGGTCACGAGCCCGGCGCCATCGCGGGCGGCGGCAAGGAGGCCGGCAAGTGAAGATCCAGGGCAAGATGTTCATGTGGCTGAGCGTCTTCGTCCTCGCCATGGCGATCGTCTATGGCGTGTGGTCGAAGGAGCCGGTCGGTACCACGGCGCTCTTCCTGGCCTTCGGCATGTGCATCATGATCGGCTTCTACCTGGGCTTCACCGCCCGGCGGGTCGACGCGGGTGCCCAGGACAACGAAGAGGCCGATGTCGCGGACGACGCCGGTGAGCTGGGCTTCTTCTCCCCGCACAGTTGGCAGCCGCTCGCCCTCGGCGTCGGTGGCGCGCTCGCCTTCCTCGGTATCGCGGTCGGCTGGTGGCTGCTGTACTTCTCCCTCCCGATCATCCTGATCGGCCTCTGGGGCTGGGTCTTCGAGTACTACCGCGGCGAGAACCAGACGCAGTAGCGCCACCCCGCCCCACCCGGCCGTTCCCCGGCCGGTACCGAGCCCGGACACTCCGTCAGGAGCGTCCGGGCTCGCGCGTTTGCCGCACTCCGTCCCCCGCACGGCTCACTGAACGCGCCGGACCGGCCGAGGCTTCCTAGCGTGAAGCCATGAGCACCTCTCCGCGCACCCGTACCGTCGTCGGCTGCACGCTGCTGGTGATGGCCCTCGGCGTGACCGTCACCGCCTGCGGCAGCGACGGCAACCCGCTCGCGGCCACGCCGTACGACGCTGCGGATCACGTCTCCTTCCAGGGCGCCACCACCGACGCCACCGCCGAGCCCGCCAAGGGCACGGCCGAATCCCCCGGCGCCCAGCCGGCCGGGCAGAAACAGAAGCCCGGCGAGAAGGCCAAGCCGGGCGAGAAACCCAAGCCGCAGCTCGCCGACCCCGCCAAACCCCTGGACGTCACCGCCGACGGCGGCAGCCGGATCACCGACGTCACCGCGGTGGACGGCGCCGGGCGCTATCTCGCGGGCGAACTCTCCGCCGACGGCCGCCGCTGGCACAGCACCTCCCCGCTGGCCGCCGACGCCCGCTACACGGTCCGGGTGAGCACCGAGAACGAGGACGGCAAGCCCGGCCGCCGCACCCACACCTTCGACACCGGCAAACCCCGCAGCCAGAAGCGCCTGGACGTCATCTTCGGCCCGGACTCCGGCGACTACGGCGTCGGCCAGCCCATCGTCGCCGAGCTGAGCGAGCCGGTCGCCGACCGGGCCCAGCGCCGGATCGTCGAGCGCGGTCTGAAGATCACCGCCAAGCCCGGGGTGGAGGGCGCCTGGCACTGGGTGAACGACCAGGAGCTGCACTTCCGGGCCAAGGAGTTCTGGCCCTCCAACGCCACCATCAACGTGCGCAGCAACCTCAACGGCATCAAGATCAACGACCGGCTGTGGGGCGGCAAGGCCGACCCGCTGAAGCTCACCACCCGGGACAAGCTGGTCGCCGTCGCCGACGCGGGCGCGCACTGGATGACCGTCTACCGCAACGACGAGGAGATCATGTCGATGCCGGTCACCACCGGCAAACCGGGCTTCGAGACCCGCAACGGCGTCAAGGTGGTGCTGGGCCAGGAGTACTTCGTCCGGATGCGCGGCTCCAGCGTCGGCATCTCCGCCAGCTCCTCCGAGGGCTACAACCTGCCGGTCTACTGGGCCACCCGGGTGACCTGGAGCGGCGAGTACGTGCACGCCGCGCCCTGGTCCATCAGCGACCACGGGGTCCGCAACGTCAGCCACGGCTGCGTCGGGATGAGCACCGGCAACGCCGCCTGGTTCTTCGAGAACTTCGGTGAGGGCGATGTCGTCGAGGTCGTCAACTCGTGGGGCGACTCGATGGAGCCGTTCGGCAACGGCTTCGGCGACTGGAACCTCGACTGGAAGGACTGGCGCACCGGCAGCGCCCTCCTGGGCGGCACCCCCGACGGCCCCAAGCCGGAGGACGCCCTGCGTTTGAGGCCGGAACAGGTGTAGGGGCTTTCAGGGGCGCGGGGAACTGCGCGACCAGCCACAGCTTCCCCGCACCCGCCCGATCAGGCGACGGCCCCGCCCCCTACGCGCTCTGCAACTTCCGATCCCGCAAAAGCGACGCCAACGCCGACGCGAACTCGACCGGCTCCACCGGCAGCGTCACCGCCGCGTCCGCCCGTGACCACGTCGCCAGCCAGGCGTCCTGGGGCCGCCCCATCAGCAGCAGCACCGGCGGGGCCTCGAAGATCTCGTCCTTGAGCTGCCGGCACAGCCCCATGCCCCCCATGGGCACGGCCTCGCCGTCCAGCACGGCCACATCGATCCCGCCCTTGTCCAGCTCCTCCAGTACCGCCGCGGGCGTCGCGCACTCCAGGAACCGCACCGGCGGCACATCCGGCGCCGGCCGCCGCCCCGCGGCGAGCCGCACCTGCGCGCGGGTGGTGGAGTCGTCGCTGTAGACCAGCACGGTGGCGGTCGGCTGCATGCTTCCTCCGTGACTTCGGCGTGACCACGGGCAGCGGTGCCCGATGCCGCGGATGCTACTCCTTCCCCCACCCTGTCAACACCTGTGGGAACACCCCTTTGATCACCGGCCCGATCACCGGTCGAACCCTCGCCGAACCCACGCCCGATCCCCCGCCCGAATCCCCGCCCGAATCCCCCTTCGAACCCCCGGTGGGGCCCCCGCGATCGGCCATCCGGGCAGTACACACGCTGCGAACACTCCGAACGGCACCCCCCGGAGTGAGGGCGGGATAAGCGACCGACATAATGTCGGTCGTGGCGACAGCAACGACAGTAGAAACCGGGCACGCGCACCCGTCGGTCAATCGGCCGAACCTCACCAGCGTCGGAACCATCATCTGGTTGAGTTCCGAGCTGATGTTCTTCGCGGCCCTCTTCGCGATGTACTTCACCCTGCGATCGGTGACCGGCGCCGAGTTCTGGACCGAGAAGGCTGACACCCTCAACTTCCCGTTCTCGGCCGCCAACACCACCATCCTGGTGCTCTCCTCCCTCACCTGCCAGCTCGGCGTGTTCGCCGCTGAGCGCGGTGATGTGAAGAAGCTCCGGATGTGGTTCATCGTCACCTTCATCATGGGTGCCGTCTTCATCGGTGGTCAGGTCACCGAGTACACCGAGCTGGTCAAGCACTACGGCCTCTCGCTCTCGTCCGACGCCTACGGCTCGGTCTTCTACCTGACCACCGGCTTCCACGGACTGCATGTGCTGGGCGGCCTGATCGCCTTCCTGCTGGTCCTGGCCCGCACCTACGCGGCTCGGAGGTTCACCCATGAGCAGGCGACCGCGGCCATCGTCGTGTCCTACTACTGGCACTTCGTCGATGTCGTCTGGATCGGCCTCTTCGCCACGATCTACATGATCAAGTAGCCGGGCCCGTGCCCGGCGCACGCACCCGCATTCCAGAAGCAGCATCGACGCAGAAGATCCTGACACCGGGGTAATCCGTGAAAAAGCTCTCCGCACGACGACGCCATCCGCTGGCGGCAGTCGTCGTCCTACTCCTCGCGCTGGCGGCCACTGGGGGGCTGTACGCCACATTCGCGCCCGCGGACAAGGCGCAGGCCGATACAACCGCCCAGTCCCTCGCCATCGAAGAGGGCAAGAAGCTCTACGCCGTCGGCTGCGCAAGCTGCCACGGCACCGGCGGTCAGGGCACCTCCGACGGTCCCAGCCTGGTCGGCGTGGGGGCCGCGGCCGTCGACTTCCAGGTCGCCACCGGCCGGATGCCGGCCGCCACCTCGCAGGGCGCCCAGGTACCGAAGAAGAAGAACATCTACTCGCAGGCCGAGATCGACCAGCTCGCCGCGTACATCGCCTCCTTCGGCGCCGGCCCCGAGATCCCGACCGAGGAGCAGTACGGGCCCCAGGGCGCGGACATCGCCGAGGGCGGGGAGCTGTTCCGCAACAACTGCGCGCAGTGCCACAACTTCACCGGCAAGGGCGGCGCCCTGACCAAGGGCAAGTACGCGCCGCCGCTGGACGGGGTCGACCCCAAGCACATCTACGAGGCCATGCAGACCGGCCCGCAGAACATGCCGTCGTTCCCCGACACCACACTGACGGAGCAGAACAAGAAGGACATCATCGCCTACCTCGACGCGGTCAACAGCTCCGACACCGAGAACCCGGGCGGCATGTCGCTGGGCGGGCTCGGACCGGTCGTCGAGGGCCTCTTCGCGTGGATCTTCGGCCTCGGCGTGCTGATCGCGGTCGCCGTCTGGGTCGCCGCTCGGACCGCAAAGGCCAAGAAGTCATGAGTAGCCAAGACATTCCAGAAGAGAACCTGCCGGCCGAGGCCGAGCACCACGTGCCCGCCGTGGCGGACGAGAAGAACCCGTTCGCCGACCCGGGCCTGCCCCCCCACGAGCTGCGCGTCCAGGACATCGACGAGCGGGCCGCCAAGCGCTCCGAGCGCACGGTCGCCTTTCTCTTCACCCTGTCGATGCTGGCCACCGCCGGCTTCATCGCCTCCTATGTGGCGATCCCGAAGGAAAAGTCGATCTTCGTCTTTCCGATCGGGCACATCAACGCGCTGAACTTCGCCCTCGGGCTCACCCTCGGCGGCGCGCTGTTCCTGATCGGCGCGGGCGCGGTCCACTGGGCCCGCACCCTGATGTCGGACCACGAGATCGCCGACGAGCGGCACCCGATCGCGGCGGAGCCCGAGGTCAAGGCCAAGGTCCTGGCCGACTTCCGGCAGGGCGCCGAGGAATCCGCGCTCGGCCGCCGCAAGCTCATCCGCACCACCATGTTCGGCGCCCTGGCCCTGTTCCCGCTCTCCGGTGTGGTCCTGCTGCGCGACCTCGGTCCGCTGCCCGAGGACAAGCTGCGCCACACCCTGTGGAAGGCGGGCAAGCTCCTCGTCAACATGAACACGAACGAGCCGCTGCGTCCCTCGGACGTGGCCGTCGGCTCGCTCACGTTCTGCAAGCCCGAGGGCCTGGAGGAGCACGACCACGGCTTCCAGAACGAGATCGCCAAGGCCGCCCTGATGATCGTCCGCATCCAGCCGGACGACATCAAGGACGCCCGCGAGCTGGAGTGGTCGCACGACGGGATCGTGGCGTACTCCAAGATCTGCACCCACGTCGGCTGCCCGATCTCGCTGTACGAGCAGCAGACGCACCACGTGCTGTGCCCCTGCCACCAGTCCACCTTCGACCTCTCCGACGGTGCCCGGGTGATCTTCGGCCCCGCCGGTCACGCCCTGCCGCAGTTGCGCATCGGCGTGAACGACGAGGGCTACCTTGAGGCGCTCGGCGACTTCGAAGAGCCCGTCGGTCCTGCATTCTGGGAGCGCGGATGAGCACTACGAGTTCCACGACGACCAACGAGAACGAGGCCAGGCGGGGCAAGGCCCCCGCGGGCGAGCGCGTCGCCGACTGGGCGGACGGCCGGCTGGGGATCTACTCCCTCGCCAAGGCCAATATGCGCAAGATCTTCCCCGACCACTGGTCGTTCATGCTGGGTGAGATCTGCCTCTACAGCTTCATCATCATCATCCTGACCGGTGTCTATCTGACGCTGTTCTTCCAGCCGTCGATGGCCGAGGTCGAGTACCACGGCTCCTACGTGCCGCTCCAGGGACAGCTCATGTCCCAGGCGTTCGAGTCGACCATGCACATCTCCTTCGATGTGCGCGGCGGTCTGCTCATCCGCCAGATCCACCACTGGGCCGCGCTGATCTTCCTGGCCGGCATGTTCGTGCACATGATGCGCGTCTTCTTCACCGGCGCGTTCCGCAAGCCGCGTGAGATCAACTGGCTGTTCGGGTTCCTGCTCTTCGTCCTCGGCATGTTCACCGGTTTCACCGGCTACTCGCTCCCGGACGACCTGCTCTCCGGCACCGGTGTGCGCTTCACCCAGGGCGCGATCCTGGCGACGCCGATCGTCGGCACGTACATCTCGTTCTTCCTGTTCGGCGGGGAGTTCCCGGGGACCGACTTCGTCGCCCGGTTCTACTCGATCCACATCCTGCTGCTGCCGGGCATCATGCTCGGACTGGTCGTGGCCCACCTGATCCTGGTCATCTACCACAAGCACACGCAGTTCGCGGGTCCCGGAAAGACCAACAAGAACGTCGTCGGCATGCCGCTGATGCCGGTCTACATGGCCAAGGCCGGAGGCTTCTTCTTCCTGGTCTTCGGTGTCATCGCGGCCATCGCGGCCATCGCGCAGATCAACCCGATCTGGGTGCTCGGCCCCTACCGGCCCGACATGGTGTCCACGGGCGCCCAGCCCGACTGGTACATGGGCTTCGCCGAGGGTCTGATCCGGTTCTTCCCCGGCTGGGAAGTGAACTTCTGGGGCCACACCCTGGTCCTCGGGGTGTTCATCCCGCTGGTGCTGTTCGGTGTGGTCCTGATGGCCATCGCGGTCTATCCGTTCATCGAGTCCTGGATCACCGGGGACAAGCGCGAGCACCACATCCTGGACCGCCCGCGCAACGCCCCGACGCGGACCGCGTTCGGTGTCGCCTGGATCACGATGTACATGATCACGCTGGTCGGCGGTGGCAACGACCTGTGGGCCACCCACTTCCATCTGTCGATCAACGCGGTCACCTGGTTCGTCCGGATCGGGTTCTTCGCCGGGCCGGTCATCGCGTTCATCCTCACCAAGCGGATCTGCCTCGGCCTCCAGCGCCGGGACCGGGAGAAGGTGCTGCACGGCCGGGAGACCGGCACGATCAAGCGCCTGCCGCACGGTGAGTTCATCGAGGTCCACGAGCCGCTCAGCCAGGAGCAGCTCCACACCCTCACCGCACACGAGCAGTACGAGCCGGCCCAGGTCGGCGCGGCGACCGACGAGAACGGCGTCGCCCGCAAGGTGAAGGCCCCGGACAAGCTCCGCGCCAAGCTCAGCAAGGCGTACTACGGGGAGGACTCCCAGATCACCAAGCCGACGGTCGAGGAGTACAAGGAGATCACGAGCGGCCACGGCCACCACTGATCGCCTCCGGCGTTCCTCAGGGGTGCCGGTAGTACCAGCACCCTCAGCAGTACCAGCGTTGCCACAGCCGAGGGCCCCGTTCCGGACACCGGAGCGGGGCCCTCGGTGTTGTCCGCTGCGGCTGTCCGGTGCCGGGTCCGTTGGGTGGACGGGGGACGAGGGGACGGCCCCGGCTGGATAGGCTGGACCCGTATCGAACAGACCCGTCCCCGCCCGTCTGGCGCGGACCACACCCAGGAGCGGCTCATGAGCGCTGTGCACCCCGCTGGAGGCGACACCGCGGCGGCCCGCTCCTGGCCCGACGTCCTGAACGGGCTGCTCTACGGCCGCGACCAGAGCGCCGAGGACACCGCCTGGGCCATGGACCGCATCATGCGCGGCGAGGCCACCGACGCCCAGATCGCCGGGTTCGCGGTCGCCCTGCGGGCCAAGGGCGAGACCGTCGAGGAGATCAACGGCCTGGTCCGGACGATGTACGCGCACGCCAATGTGATCGAGGTGCCCGGCCGCACGGTCGACATCGTCGGCACCGGCGGCGACGGCGCCAAGACCGTCAACATCTCCACGATGGCCTCCATCGTCGTCGCCGGGACCGGCGCCACGGTCGTCAAGCACGGCAACCGGGCCGCGTCCTCCGCGTCCGGCGCCTCCGACGTACTGGAGAAGCTCGGCGTCAATCTGGAGCTGACCCCGGCCCGGGTCGCCGAGGTCGCTCAGGAGGCCGGGATCACCTTCTGCTTCGCCATCAAGTTCCACCCCGCCCTGCGGTACGCCGGCGCGGCCCGCGGGCAGCTCGGGATCCGGACGGTGTTCAACATCCTCGGCCCGCTCACCAACCCGGCGAAGGTGCGGGCGCAGGCCGTCGGGGTCGCCGATCCCCGGATGGCGCCGGTGGTCGCCGGGGTCTTCGCCGAGCGGGGGAACTCCTCGCTGGTGTTCCGGGGGGACGACGGGCTCGACGAGCTGACCGTCACCTCGACGTCCCGGGTGTGGGTGGTGCGGGACGGGAAGGTGACGGAGGAGACCTTCGATCCCCGGGATGTGGGGATCGAGCTGGTGCCGGTGGAGGCGCTGCGGGGCGGGGATCCGTCGTTCAACGCGGGGGTGGCGCTGCGCTTGCTGGAGGGGGAGCGGGGGGCTGTGCGGGATGCGGTGGTGCTGAACGCTGCGGCTGCGCTGGTGGCTCTTGAGCCGACGGGTGCGCCGCTGGTGGAGCAGGTTCGGGTGGGGATGGAGAAGGCGGGGGCGGCGATCGATTCCGGGGCGGCGAGGGCTGTGCTGGAGCGGTGGGTCGCTGCCAGTAATTCGTAGTGCTTCGGGTGCGGGTGAGTGGAGGGCTGGTCGCGCAGTTCCTCCCCCAGAGGGGGTACCCCCAGCGCCCCTAAAAGCCTTGTGACTCCCCCCGGTTCGAAAGGGGGAGTTGCGCTTTCTTTCTGTCGTCGCGTAAGTTTTCGAGTAGGTCATGAGTGACAGCCATCAGGCCCCGGCCGGCTGTCCGGCAACCCTCCGTCCGTGGCGGGGTGCCCCGGGTGAAGACCAGGCCGTGGGCAGTGAGGTCCATGGCAAGCGCGGACCCCTCGCGTCACCAGGGGTCCTGGTCGTCGAGGAGTCGTGGGCCCATGTCCGTCACCACCACCGCCACCGTGTGCGAGCCGCTTCCCGTTCTCGGGCGGGATGTCACCGTGCCCCTCGTCACCGGTGGTGAGGTGACCTACGCCGCGCTCGACTACGCCGCCAGTGCGCCCGCGCTCCAGCGGGTGTGGGACGACGTCGCCGCCTACGCGCCCTACTACGGCAGCGTGCACCGGGGCGCCGGGTATCTGTCGCAGCTCTCGACGGATCTGTTCGAGAACGCCCGCGCCACCGTCGCCCGGTTCCTCGGGTGCCGGGAGGGCGACCAGGTGGTGTTCACCCGGTCCACCACCGACTCGCTCAATCTGCTCGCCGCCGCCCTGCCCGACGGCTGCCAGGTCTTCGTCTTCGAGACCGAGCACCACGCCTCCCTGCTGCCCTGGAAGGACGCCCGCGTCACCTACCTCGACGCCCCGCGCACCCCGGCCCAGGCCGTCGAGACCCTGGAGCGCGCCCTCGCCGCCCGGGACCCCCACGGCCCCGCCCTGGTCTGTGTCACCGGCGCCTCCAATGTCACCGGCGAGCTGTGGCCGGTGCGGGAGCTGACCGCCGCCGCCCACGCGCACGGCGCCCGGATCGTCCTCGACGCGGCCCAGCTCGCCCCGCACCACCCCGTCTCCCTCGCCGACCTGGACGTCGACTGGGTCGCCTTCTCCGGCCACAAGCTGTACGCCCCCTTCGGCTCCGGCGTCCTCGCCGGGCGCGCCGACTGGCTGACCGCCGCCGAGCCCTACCTCGCCGGGGGCGGCGCCAGCCGCAAGGTCACCCGGCGCGAGGACGGGGGAGTGGACGTCGAGTGGCACGACAGCGCCGCCCGCCACGAGGCCGGGTCGCCCAACGTCATCGGCGCCTACTCCATCGCCTCCGCCTGCACCGCCCTCACCGAGGCCGGGTTCGACACCCTCGTCGCCCGCGAGCAGCACCTCATCGACACCGTACGGGCCGGGCTCGCCGGGATCCCCGAGGTGCGGGTGCTGTCGCTGTTCGGGGACGACGCGCCCCGCGTCGGCGTCATCTCCTTCGTCGTCGACGGCTGGAACAGCTCCCACTTCGCCGCCGCGCTCTCCGCCGAGTACGGCATCGGCGTCCGCGACGGCCTGTTCTGCGCCCACCCGCTGGTCCGCACCCTGCTCGGCAGCGACCCGCAGTCGCAGGGCGAGTGCGGTGCCCCGGAGGCCGCGCCCGGCGAGAAGTCCCTCAACGCCATCCGGGTCAGCTTCGGCGCCGGCACCCCGGACGAGCACATCGACCGCTTTGTCCGGGCCGTGCGCGAACTCGTCGCCGACGGCGCCCGCTGGAACTACCGCACGGTCGACGGCCGCTGCGTCCCCGACACCTCCGCCTGAACCGGCAGCCGCGCCCCCAGCACCACCATCCGCAGCGCCCGCTCGGTGGCGTCGGTGAGCAGCTCGCCCGCCCGCACCAGCGCCTCCGCCAGCGCCATCGGGGCGGGCAGGATGCCGTGGCAGGCGTCCACCCCCGGGACATCACCGGCACCCTTGCCGAGGGTCCCGGCCAGCGCCAGCACCGGACGCCCGTAGAGCTTGGCGCGGCGGGCCACCTCGCCCGGTACCTTGCCGCGCCGGGTCTGCTCGTCCAGCGCGCCCTCGGCGGTCAGTACGAGGTCGGCGCGGGCGAGGCGGGCGTCCAGGTCGAGATGGTCCAGCAGCACCTCGAAGCGCGGCAGCAGCCGGGCCCCCAGCGCCGCCAGCCCCGCCCCCAGCCCGCCCGAGGCGCCGGTTCCCGCCCCGTACCGCAGATCGACCGTGCCCGGCCCGAGGTCGCGGCGCAGCAGATACGCCCAGCGCTCCAGCCCCTCCGACAGCCGCTCCACCTGGGCCGGGGTGGCCCCCTTCTGCGGCCCGAACACCCGGGCCACGCCCCGCTCCCCGCACAGCACGTTGTACGGGTTGCAGGCGACCAGGATCTCGGTGCGGCCGAGCCGGGGATCGAGCCCGCGCCCGTCGATCCGGTGCAGCCGCACCAACTCCCCGCCACCCGGGCCCAGTTCGAACCCGTCGGCGTCCAGCAGCCGCGCCCCCAGCGCTTGGAGCGCGCCCGCGCCCCCGTCCGAGGTCCCCGAGTCCCCGCAGCCGACGACGATCCGCTCGACGCCGGTGTCCAGCGCGGCCCGGATCAGCTCGCCCACCCCGTGGGTGGTCGTCGCCCCCGGGTCCCGCAGCCCGGCCGGCACCAGCGACAGCCCGGCGACGGCCGCCATCTCCACGACGGCGGTCCGCCCGGAGTCCAGCAGCGCGAAATGGGTGCCGACGCGCTCCCCGAGCGGTCCGGTGGCCGACAGCGCGACCAGCCGCCCGCCCCCGGCCGAGGCCAGCGCGCGGGCGGTCCCCTCCCCACCGTCCACCAGCGGAATCAGATCCACCTCGGCCTCCGGCAACACCCGCCGCACCCCGGCGGCAATGGCCTCGGCAGCGGCCTGAGCGGACAGCGACTCCTTGAACCCACTGGGGGCGACAGCAATACGGGAGAGCATCAGAGGGCTCCTCATAGAGAGAGGGAAGGGGGAACGCCCGTCCTTTGAGGGAGGCGGTCCCTGGTCGACAGGGGGATGGGTAGCGCCCATTTCTTGGGGCGCGGGGCTGTGTCTCCTGTGCGGCTCCGCCGCGTGGGTGCGACCCGCCACAACGAACCCGCAGCCGCGCACAGCAGGTCCACGAACGGAGTGCTATCGCAACGGCACCCCCATCACCGGCCACACCACCACCGCGAACACCAGCACCAGCACCGCCGTCAACGGCGCCAGAAACGCCGACATCCGCAGCAGATCCCGGGGTGTGTACGTGGCAACGCCGGGTACTTCCGCGAACAACGCCACCGGCTTCGCCGACGCCGGGAGCGTGTGGCAGAACCCCGCCGCGGCCGTCGACGCCAGCGCAGCCGCCACCGGATTCACCCCCACCCCCACCGCAGCCGCCACCACCAGCGGCACCAGCACCGACGACCGCGCCGACCGCGACTGGAGCACCAGATGCGCCGCCGTGCTGATCGCGATCACCCCCGCGAGGAACACCTCGGGCCCCACCCCCGTCGGCAGCCCCGACACCAACCACTTCGCCGCGCCCGAGTCGGACAGCGCGACCCCCATCGCCATGGTCGCCGCCATGAACAGCAGCAACGACCACGGCACGGTCTTCAGGGCGTCCTTGAGCTTCACCGTGCCGATCGCCGGTGAGGCGGCCACCACCGCGCCGATCAGCGCGACCAGCGCGGGCGGCACCTGGTGCAGCGGCTCGCTGCACCACAGCAGCACCACCGTCGCCAGCAGCAGCGCGCAGCGCGACTCGGCGGCGGACCAGGGCCCGGTGACGGGCTCCTCGGTGTGCTGCTGGATGTCCGCCGCGCTGATCTCCACCGGCAGTTTCCGGTCCGCCCGCCGGGTCGTCGTCAGCAGCACGACCTCCGCCGCGAGGTGCGAGGAGACCACGGCCAACGGCAGCCCGATCAGCAGCCACTCGGTGAACCCGACCCGCTCCCCGGTCGACTCCCACAGCACCGACACGGTGATCAGATGGGCGCCCGCGCCGATCAGCGTGGCCACCGCCGACAGCAGGATGACCGTCGGGAACAGCAGCGCCAGCATCACCACCAGCCGCCGGTGCTCGGACAGCGCCTTGGCCAGCGCCAGGAACACCGGCAGGGCGAGCGCCGCCCGCCCGGAGGTGGCCGGGACGGCGAACGCGGTGACGACCAGCGCGGCGGTGGTCAGATGGGTGAGCTGCCGTACGCTGCGCGCCCCGCCGACCAGAAAGGCCGCCGCCCGCCCGGCCAGCCCGGTCCGGGTGACCGCCGCCGCGAGGACGAACGCGCAGATCAGCAGCCAGACGGTGGAGTCACCGAGGGTGCCGAAGAAGGTGTCGCTGCTGATGACCCCGGTCACGGTCAGCGCCAGTCCGGCGCCGAGCGCGATATAGGTGTCGTCGATCGGGGTGGCGATCCAGGCGCAGGTCGCCAGGGCGAAGACGGCGAGCGTGAGCCGGGCGGTGCCGGACAGGCCGGGGAAGGTGCCGGGGACCGCCAGCACGGCGCACAGCGACAGCGCCAGGCACAGGCCCACGGTCAGTCGGAGGTTCAGGGTCACGCCATCGAGCGTTCACGGGGGCGGTGAGCCTGTGATGAGCCGTCGATGAAAGAGACTTCATGCTGGCTGGTGAGGGGCGCCCGGCGCCCGCTTCCCGGGGGTCACACCGGCAACCGGTACCCCATGCCCCGTACCGTCTCCACCCGTTCGGCGCCCAGCTTCTTGCGCAGGGCGCGGACATAGACGTCCACGATGTTCGACCCGGGGTCGAAGTCGTAGCCCCAGACGTGGGAGAGGATCTGTTCGCGGGAGAGGACCTGGCCGGGGTGGCGCAGGAACAGTTCCAGCAGCACGAACTCACGGGCCGTCAGATCGACCGTGCGCTCCCCGGAGCGGGCCCGGCGGGTGCGCAGGTCCAGGGTGAGCGAGCCGGACTTCAGCACCGTCACCTCCGGCGCCCTGGCCGCCGTCCGCAGCCGCAGCCGGACCCGGGCGAGGAGTTCCTCGAAGCGGAACGGCTTGGTCATCCAGTCGTCGGCGCCGCCCTCCAGACCGGCCACGGTGTCCCGGACCGAGTCGCGGGCGGTGAGCACGATGACGGGGGTGGTGACCCGCGCCTCGCGCAGTTCGCGCAGCACGGTGAAGCCGTCGCGGCCGGGCAGCCCGATGTCCAGGACGACGAGGTCGAAGCCGCCGGTGAGGGCGTACTCGTAGCCCGCCTCCCCGTCGCCGACGACGGTGGTGGTGAAGCCGTTGGCACGCAGGCCCTTCTCGACGAAGGAGGCGATGCGTTCCTCGTCCTCCACGATGAGGATGCGGTTCATACGGGGGACTTCCCTCGGGGCGTCACGGGGCCGGATGTCATGGACGGGTCTCCTCCAGGGTGAGGACGAAGGTGGCGCCGCCGCCGTCCGTCTCGTGCAGCCCGACCCGGCCGCCGTGCGCCTCCGCTATGGCCCGCACGATGGACAGGCCGAGCCCGGCGCCGGAGCCCCGGGTGCCGCGCCGGGCGGTGCCGCGCCGGAAGCGTTCGAAGATGACGTCGGCGTCCTGCGGGCGCACCCCGGTGCCCGAGTCGGCGACGTACAGCTCGACGCGGGCCCCGTCGGTGCGGGAGCCGATGCTGATGCGCTTGCCGGGGCCGGTGTGCTGCACCGCGTTCTGGGCGAGCTGGACCATGGCCTGGGTGATGCGCTGCGGATCGAGGCGGACCTCGGCGTCGGCGACCTCGGCGAGCTGCCAGTCGCGTTCGCCGAGGGCGCGTGCCTTGACGTAGACGTCGGCGGTGAGTTCGGCGAGCTGGACCGGCTCGGGGGTGACGAAGTCGGGGCGTTCGGCCTTGGCGAGCAGCAGCAAGTCCTCGACGATCCGGCTCATCCGGTCGAGTTCGTCGGTGACCAGCCGGACGGTCTCCTCGCGTTCGGCGGGATCGTCGCCCATGACCTCCAGATGGCCGCGCACGATGGTGATCGGGGTGCGCAGTTCGTGCCCGGCGTCGTCCACGAACTCGCGCTGGGCGGCGAAGGCCCGCTCCAGGCGGTCCAGCATGTCGTTGAAGGTCTCGGCGAGGGCGGCGATGTCGTCCCGGCCGTGGACCGGTATCCGCCGGGTGAGGTCCTGCTCGGTGAGCTGGGCGGCGGCGGCCCGTACCAGCCGCACGGGCTGGAGTATGCGTCCGGCGACGACCCACCCTATGCCGGTGGTCATCAGCAGGGCGACGCCGGAGATGGCCAGCAGGATGCGGAAGACCTCGTCGGCGCGCTCGTACTCGCGCTGCGGGTGGAAGGCGACGACGAAGGCGGCCTCCGGTTCACCGCCGTAGGGGGCGATCTCCACCTTGGCCCAGCGGATCTTGCCCGCCGGGCGCTCCACGGTGCCGGTGGTGCGGTCGGAGCCGAAGATCTCCCGGCGGGCGGCGGCGTCCTGGTGCAGCGGCAGCGCGGCCGGGATCTCCCGCTGCTGGATGATCTTCGCCGGGTCCGGGCCGCGGCTCGCGACCAGCCCGATCAGCTCCTCGTCGGCGTCGGCGTGCTGGCGCTCCAGGAACACCCGCAGCAGCCGGGTCGGGTCGGTGAACGGCCGCCCGCCGGCCGGGTCGACACCCCGCTCCTCGAACTGGGTGAACTCCACCGCCTCCTGGGCCAGCAGATCCGCGATCCGCTGATCGGTGTCGCGCAGCAGGATGGTCCGCACGGTGGTGGCGACCGAGCCGAAGGCCACGGTCATCACCAGCAGCAGCCACAGCAGGATGCGGACCCGGGCGGAGATCCGCGCGCGGCCCCGCTCAGCCGTCGTCGCCCCCGGCGCCGTCGTCGTCCGCGTCGTCGTCCCCGCTGCCGGCCGGTCCGCCTCGGTCGTCGTCATTGTTTCCGCCGGTGGTGCTGGAGTTGCCGGGTGGGGTGGGGGTGGGGGTCGGGGTGCTGGGTGCGGTGGGGGTGCCGGGTGCGTCGGTGGCGGGGGGTGGGGAGACCACCTCGTCGCTGGGGGTGGGGGCGGGGACGGCGGGGTTGGCCGTGGGGGAGCCGCTGTCCAGTTCCACCTTGGCGGGCACCTCGGGGGACTCCGGCCGGTCGGTGAGGGCGAAGCTGGTCGCGGCGATCCCGAGGGGGATCACCACGACGGCGGCGAGGGCCGCGATGCGGTGGGAGAAGACCATGTTCTTGATGTTCGGCGCCGGGGGGCGGGGTGGGGATGAAGTTTGGGTGAGGGTTTCTTCATCTGGGAGGGGTGATGGACCGCGCCCAAGGGGGGTGCGTCGGAGGGTTGTGCGGCGGGTGCGGGCGCGTCGTGGCTGGTCGCGCAGTTCCCCGCGCCCCTAAAAAACCTAAGAATCCAGGCCGATGGCGAAAGCGGCCTCCAGGTCGTGCTGGGAGTAGGTGCGGAAGGCGACATGCGTGTCCGTGCCCTCCACGCCCGGGATCTTGCTGATGCGGCCCGGGATCACCTCGGCGAGGTCCTCGTGCTCCTTGACCCGGACCATGGCGATCAGATCGTACGTCCCGGTGACGGAGAAAACCTCGCTGACACTGTCCAGCGCGGCGATCTCCTCGGCGATCTCGGGGATCCGGTCCACGCTGGTCTTGATCAGGACGATCGCGGTGATCACGGCTGGTTCTCTCCCTCGGGGGCCGGAGCTGGGGCGGCCCTCACTTTAGCCGTCCGTCCGAAGCGGGCCCACGCGTAGCCGAAGCCCAGGGCGAAGCCGATCAGATGGGCCAGATAGGCCACCCCGGGCCCCTGCTCGGCCCGCCCCGCCGCGATCCACTGGAGCGTCACCCAGAACGGCAGCACCACCCATGCCGGGAAGCGCAGCGGCAGAAAGAACAGGAACGGCAGCAGACTGGTCACCCGCGCCCTGGGGAAGGCACACAGAAAGGCGCCTAGGACCGCGGAGATCGCCCCGGAGGCGCCGACCAGCGACTGATCGGAGTCCGCGTGCGCGGCGGCGTAGCCCAGCAGGGCGAGATAGCCGCAGCCGAGATAGAAGAGGGTGAACTCGACGCGGCCCATCCGCTCCTCGGTCAGCACCCCGAAGACGTAGAGGAAGAGCATGTTGCCGAGCAGATGGACCCAGCTCCCGTGGATGAAGAGCGCGGTCGCCGGGGTCAGCGCGGCCCGGGGTTCACCCTCGAACAATTGTGCGGGTACGACGCCCCAGTGCCGGAAGTAGGCGCGCTGCGCGGC
The DNA here is from genome assembly GCF_040683675.1 of Streptomyces sp. NPDC093252. Lineage (NCBI taxonomy): Bacteria > Bacillati > Actinomycetota > Actinomycetes > Kitasatosporales > Streptomycetaceae > Streptomyces > Streptomyces sp. NPDC093252. The sequence continues at coordinate 50,097 of NZ_JBFBEM010000006.1, forward strand.
CAGCAGGGCGTCCCCGGTGCCGTAGGACGGATTGAACCCGGAGGCCGGGCCGATCAGGAAGATCAGACAGCAGACCGCGATCAGGGTGTACGTCACCGGGCCCGCCGGCCGGCGCAGTGCCGCCACCGCCCGGCCCGCCGTCCCGCTCCAGTTGCCGATCATGGCTACAGAGCATGACGTACCGGGACGCAACCACGCAGACCGCCTCGCCGCCGTCCCGGGATGGGCGCCGCCCGCCCCCCAGGCCGTAGGGTTACCCCCCGACACGCTCCGGAGTGCCCGGCGTGTCGCGGACACTGGAGGGGGCGCTCGGCGCTCTCGGGCGCACCCGTGCCCCTCCCGGCGCACGCGGGGCTCAAGGAACGCACGGGCCCCGACGAAGACGTAGGACGACGAAAAGGAAGCGGACGCCCACGATGACGGTTCCCCTGCCCACCGCCACCTCGCGGTGGCGCTGCACGCTCTGCGGCAATCTGACCCGCTTCGATGTGACGCGCTCGTCGAAGGTCGTCGAGTACGTCCACCTGGACCTGGCCGGGGAGCCGAAGGTCGAGGAGCGCGAGGTGCTCGATGAGACCATCGAGTCGGTGCGCTGCCGCTGGTGCAACGCGGTGGACCAGGTGGAACTGGTGGACAGGCCGGGCGCCGACTCCTGACGGAGCCGGGGCCCCCGACCGCCGATCCCGGGCCGGGATCGGCACAGGTATTGGGGTGACGGATGGTGGAGACCACAGGCGGGGGGCCGGGCGACGGCGCCGCTGAGGTGCTCGACCGTCCACTGCCCGACGGGGTGCGCCGCCGGGTCGTGCAGATCGTGTCCGACGGCTTCGGCGGGCTCACCGTCGCCGAGCTGCCCGCACAGCTTCGGCAGTACGCCCGCTTCGCCCCCAACCGGCGGGCCAAGTTCGCCGGGAACGCGATGGCCGCCGCCCTGGAGACCGACGCGCTGTTCCGGCAGCGCATCGGCGAGAAGCTGCGCGAGACCCAGCCGGAACTGACCGGCGCGCTGGACTCCGGCGCCCCGCCGCCCGCCGCCGATCCCCTGGATGTGGCGGCGGCGGCCTATGTGCTGCGGCCCGCGGGCTGGGTGAAGCTGGTCACCGCGGCCGGCGAGGAGGCCCAGCGCGCGGACGCCGAGCGGGCCGGTGAGGAGAGCCGCGCCGAACTGGAGCGGCTGCGCGCCGAGCTGGCCGCCGCCCAGGAGCAGATCCGTGCCGAGACCGAGCGGCTGCGCACCGATCTGGACAGCGCCCGCAAGGAAGCGGAATCGCTTCACCGCAAGCTGCGCGCCGCCGTCAGCGACGTCCGGCGCGGTGAGGCGGCGCTGCGCAAGGTGCAGGGCGAGCTGGAGGCGGTGCGCGCCGAGGGGCAGGCCCAGGTGTCCGCCGCGGAGAGCGAGTCCCGGCGCCTCAAGTCCCGGCTCGGTGAGTCCGAGGCCGCCCTGGAGGCCACCCGGCGGGCCGCCCGCGAGGGCCGCAGCGTCGAGGACATGCGGGTACGGCTGCTGCTGGACACGGTGCTGGACGCCGCCCAGGGCCTGCGCCGCGAACTCGCCCTGCCCCCGGTGTCGGTACGACCCGCGGAGACCGTGGACGCGGTCGAGCCGGGCCGGATGACCCCCAAGGACATCGCCGCGCGCGCCCTGTCGGAGCACGATCCGGCCATCCTCGACCAGTTGCTCGCGCTGCCCCAGGCGCATCTGGTGGTCGACGGCTACAACGTCACCAAGACCGGCTATCCGCAGATGCCGCTGGAGAAGCAGCGGCTGCGCCTGCTCGGCCAGCTCGCCCAGCTCGCCGCCCAGTCCGGCGCCGAGGTGACCTGTGTCTTCGACGGGGCGGAACTGGCCGCGCCGGTGCTGCTGGCGCCGCCGCGCGGGGTGCGGGTGCTGTTCTCGAAACCGGGGGTCACCGCGGACGAGCTGATCCGGCAACTGGTGCGCGCCGAGCCGCCGGGCCGCCCGGTGATCGTGGTCTCGACCGACCGCGAGGTGGCCGACGGGGTGGCGCGGGCCGGGGCCCGGCCGGTCGCGTCCGTGGTTCTTCTGAAGCGGTTCGCCCGGGGCTGACCCCTTGCCGGTGATCCGCCCCATGATCGGCGGGACACCCCAAGCGCAACCTTCGAGCCGATTGACCGAATTGACGTGATATTCCCGCGACATACGGTCAATCGGGCATCACGCGATGTGAGTTGTGTGTAAATAATGGCCGGTGGGGCGAGATTTTTCAGCTCAGGATTTGAACTGATCACAACCGGGTCACTAGGGTCTGGGCTCGAACCTCCACTCGGTTGATCACTCAGCAGGGGTGACGGTGGAGGGGCACCGCCCACCGGCGTGTCGGTAGGCGGCTGGAGGAAGAAGGAGATCGCCCCCGTGGCGTCCCACCGTCGACCCAAGCAGCCGAGCCGCGCACGTGTGACCGTGCTGACCACCGCAGCCGCCGCCGCTGTCGCCATCAGCACCCAGGCCGCCCAGGCCGCGCCGAGCGAGAAGCCGACCAAGGACGAGGTCAAGGCGAAGGTCGACAAGCTCTACGAAGAGGCCGAGGCCGCCACCGAGAAGTACAACGGCGCCAAGGAGAAGCAGGAGAAGCTCCAGAAGGAGATCTCCACCATCCAGGACAATGTCGCCAAGGGCCAGGAAGAGGTCAACGAGCTGCGCGAGGGCCTCGGTTCGATGGCCAGCGCCCAGTACCGCGCCGGCGGCATCGACCCGTCCGTCCAGCTCTTCCTCTCCGCCGACCCGGACGACTACCTGGACAAGGCCTCCACCCTCGACCAGCTCAGCAGCCAGCAGGTCGACGCCCTGGGCAAGATCCAGGACAAGCAGCGCGAACTCGCCCAGGACCGCGCCGAGGCGACCGAGAAGCTCAAGGACCTCGCCACCACCCGCGAGGAGCTGGGCAACAAGAAGGACGAGGTCAAGGCCAAGCTCGCCGAGGCCCAGAAGCTCCTCAACTCGCTGACCGCCGCCGAGAAGGCCGCCCTCCAGGAGGAGGAGCAGCGCGCCAGCCGCGACTCCACCGAGCGCGTCTCCCTGGGCAACGCCCCGGCGGGCTCCAGCCGCACCATGCAGGCGTACGCCGCCGCCCAGAGCGTCATCGGCAGCCCCTACGTCTACGGCGCCTCCGGCCCCTCCTCCTTCGACTGCTCGGGACTGACCTCCTGGGCCTACGCCCAGGCCGGCATGCAGATCCCCCGCACCTCCCAGGCCCAGGCCAACGCCGGAACCCGCATCTACAGCCAGTCCGACCTCAAGGTCGGCGACCTGGTCATCTTCTACGGCGATCTGCACCACGTCGGCTTCTACGCGGGCAACGGCCAGATCCTGCACTCCCCGCGCACCGGCGCCGTCGTGCGCTACGAGTCGATCAACAACATGCCCTTCCAGTTCGGCGTGCGGATCTGACCCGCGTCGACCCGCGACACGGCCTGCCCCCCGAACGGGGGAATCCACGTGCCTGAAGTGACCCCACGCCCCGCCGGTGACCTGCGTCAGCGGCGGGGCGTCACTGTGTGTACCCACGGAGGTCTTTGGCCGACACCCCGTCACACGGCTACTGTCTGCCGCGCTTGAGTCGTCCACGGAGTCCACTGAGCCCAGCGCCTCCAGTGGGCCGAGTGCGTCCAGCGCGTCCAGTGCGTCCAGTGAAAGGGGCACGGCTTCCCGTGGGGTCCCATCGCCGTCAGGCACCGTCCGGGTTCGACCGAGGGTCGTACGTCGCCGTCTCCGTCCTCACCGCGGTCTCCGCCGCCGTCGCCGCCCTCGGCGCCGCCCCGGCCACCGCCGCTCCCACCGCCCCCGCCGACGACACCCGCGCCGAGGTCGACCGGCTCTACACCGAGGCCGAGCGGGCCACCGAGGCGTACAACAAGGCCGACGAGCGCACCGACACCCTGCGCGGCGAGGTCCGCCGCACCCAGGACCGGATCGCCCGCCAGCAGGAACACGTCAACGAACTGCGCGAGGCCCTCGGCTCCCTGGCCGGCGCCCAGTACCGCTCCGGCGGCGTCGACCCCTCCGTCGCCCTGCTGTTCTCCGACGACCCCGACGACTACCTCGACAAGGCCGCCGTCCTGGACCGGATCAGCACCCGCCAGGCCGCCCAGCTCACCGAACTGCGCGGCGCCCTGCGCGAACTGGCCCAGGAGCGCACCGAGGCCACCGCCCGCCTCGCCGAACTGGAGCGCAGCCGCACCGCCGTCGCCGCCCACAAGAAGACCGTCGAGGGCAAACTCGCCAAGGCCCGGGAACTCCTCAACGCCCTGCCCGACGAGGAGCGCGCCGCCCACGACCGCGCATCCCGCTCCGGCCGCGCCGACCTGCCCGCCCCCTCCGGCGCCCGGCCCGCCTCCGGCCGCGCCGCCGCCGCGGTCGCCGCCGCCCGCTCCGCCGTCGGCAAGCCCTACATCTGGGGCGCCAACGGACCCAGTGGCTTCGACTGCTCCGGCCTCACCCAGTGGTCCTACGCCCAGGCCGGTATCGCCATCCCCCGCACCTCCCAGGGCCAGCGCCACGCCGGGACCCATGTCCCGCTCGCCCAGGCCCGGCCCGGCGACCTCGTCACCTACCGCTCCGACGCCAGCCATGTCGGCATGTACGTCGGCGACGGACAGGTCGTCCACGCCCCCTACCCCGGCGCCCCCGTGCGCTACGACCCGGTCGGCATGATGCCGATCGATTCGGTGACACGCGTCTGAATCCGCTGCTCCCCTTACGATCGTCACCATGACCGGTCGAGGGCGGGCACCGATATCCGCGGTCACCAGGGGCGCCGCGCTGAGCGTGCTCCTGGTGACCCTGGTGGGGCTGGTGTCCTGCGGCCGGACGCCCGCCCCGGACACCGGCCGCGCGGACGTCCAGCGGCTCCTGGACCGCCGTGCGGGGGCCCTGCTGGCCGGGGACACCGTCACCTACCGGGCCACCGGCACCCCGACCAACTGGGACAACCTCGGCTCACTGCCGCTGGCCGCCTGGTCCTACCGGGTCACCGGCCTCGCCCCCGCCGACGGCACCCGCGCCACCGACACCTTCACCGCCGACGCCGAGCTGAGCTACCGCCTCCAGGGCTACGACCGGGCCCCCGTCACCACCGCCCGCACCCTCACCCTGACCCGCGACCGGGACGGCGACTGGCGGCTCACCGCCGACCGGCCCGCCGAGGAGTCCGGGCAGCAGCTCTGGGACCAGGGCCCGGTCCAGGTGATCCGGGGCACCCGCAGCCTCATCCTGGGCGTCGGCCGCACCCCCCAGTCCCTGCGCGACTTCGCCGCCCTCGCCGACCGGGCCGTCCCGGCGGTCTCCGGCGCCTGGGGCACCGACTGGGGGCAGCACGTCCTGGTCCTCGTACCGAAGTCGCTGGACGGCATGGCCGGGCTGCTGGGGTCGCCCGCCTCCCACTACCGGGGCATCGCCGCCGTCACCACCGGCGAGGTCGGTGCCGACGGGGACGCCCCCGCCGACCGGATCGTCATCAACCCCGACGCGTACGCCATCCTCGGCGACACCGGCAAACAGGTGGTCCTCACCCACGAGACCACCCATGTCGCCACCCGGGCCCACACCGACGCCGCCACCCCGCTCTGGCTCTCCGAGGGCTACGCCGACTGGACCGGCTACCGGGGCACCGGCCGCACCCCCGCCGAGATCGCCCCCGAACTGGCCCGCGCGGTCGCCTCCGGCGAACTGCCGAAGGACCTCCCGGCCGACGACGACTTCGGCTTCACCGACGACCCCGCGACCCTGGCCCGCGCCTACGAGTCCGGCTGGCTGGCCGCCCGGATGATCGCCGAGCACTGGGGCGCACCCCTGCTCGCCGACTTCTACCGCGCGGTCGCCGCCCACGGGCAGCGCGAGGGCGCGGTGTCCTCGGCCCTGACGAAGGTGCTGGGCGTGAGCGAGGAGCAGTTCACCGAGGAGTGGCGGGAGTACCTGGTGACCCAGCTCCCGGCCGGGTGATCCGCGCCGCTCAGGAGGGGACGTGGCGGTCCGCCGGGCGCGCCCGTTCCGCGGGCGGCAGGGGAGTGGGGGCCGGCCTCGCCGGTACCGTCTCCCGCCACAGGATCCGCGCCGCGAGCAGCGCCGCCGCGACCAGCAGCCCGTTGCGCACCACCAGCAGCGTCACCCCGAGCGCGTCGCTCGCCACCACGTGCGAGAACCACAGCGGGAACTCCAGCACCGTCACCAGACACGCCACCAGCACCAGCAGCACCGGCACCCGCATCCGGCTCGCCCGGAAGCCCAGGCACACCGCCGCCGTGCCGACCAGCCACACCATGTACTGCGGGCTGATCACCCGGCTCGTCACCGTGAACATCAGCACCCCGACGAAGGCCGCGTCCGCCGCCGTCCACGCCTCGAACCGCCGCGCCCGCAGCCGCCACAGCAGCAGCCACCCGAACGCCAGCCCCGACAGCACCAGCGCCGCCGCGCTGACCACCTCCACATACGGGCCGAGGAACTCCACCGACCCGTAGTTCAGCAGCACCTGCCCCTCCCAGCCGAAGTGCCGGGCGACATGGAACACCAGCGACCCCAGCGACTCCACCTCCGTGCCCCGGTCCCGCTGGAACGTCAGGAACGCGAACGCCCCCGGCATCGCCAGCCAGCTCACCGCCGCCACCGCACCCGCGGCCACCGCGGCGGCCCCCCACGCCCGGCGCCGCACCACCCCCAGCAGCACCAGCGCCGGCCACACCTTCAGCATCGCCCCGAACCCGGCCAGCGCCCCCATCAGCCGGGGATGCCGGGCCCCCGCCAGCAGCGCGCCCACGGCGACGGCGGTCACCATCACGTCGTAGCGCGCGTACACCGTCGGGCCCAGCAGCGGCACGCCCACCACCCACACCCAGGCCCCGCCCAGCGAGCGGCCCCGCCCGGCCGCCGCGCCCATCAGCAGCAGCGTCACCACCAGGTCCGCGGCGAAGGCCAGCACGAAGAACGCCTGCGCGTACTCCAGGAACGGCAGCAGGGCGGGCGACAGGATCGGCAGCGCGGCGGCGGGCGGGTACTGCCAGGTGACATCGTCCAGCGGGAACGTCCCGGTGCGCAGCACCTCGTACCAGCCCTGGTAGATCACCGACACATCGCTGGTGACATCCGGGCCCGGGAACACCCACACCTTCATCACGAACAGCAGCAGGAACACCCGGGTCAGCGCCCACACCGCGATCAGCCACGGCAGAGAGCGCCGCGTCTCCGACTTTTCCACTGAAGCCCCTGTTCCCGCGCCCGGCCGTGCCGAGCGGTGAGTCTACGTTGGGTAGGCTCGGCGCCGATGCGCAAGACCCTCGTCGTCACCAACGACTTCCCGCCCCGCCCCGGCGGGATCCAGGCCTTCCTGCACAACATGGCCCTGCGGCTCGACCCCGAACGCCTCGTGGTGTACGCCTCCACCTGGAAGCGCGGCCCCGAGGGCGCCGCGGCCACCGCCGCCTTCGACGCCGAACAGCCCTTCACCGTCGTCCGCGACCGTACGACGATGCTGCTGCCGACGCCGGGCGCCACCCGGCGGGCCGTCTCCCTGCTGCGTGAACACGGCTGTACGGCGGTGTGGTTCGGGGCGGCGGCCCCGCTCGGCCTGATGGCCCCCGCGCTGCGCCGGGCCGGCGCCGAACGGCTGGTCGCCACCACCCACGGCCACGAGGCGGGCTGGGCCCAGCTCCCCGCGTCCCGCGCCCTGCTCCGCCGGATCGGCGAGGGCACCGACACCCTCACCTACCTCGGCGAGTACACCCGCTCCCGGATCGCCGCCGCGCTCACCCCCGAGGCCGCCGCCCGGATGGTCCAACTGCCGCCCGGCGTCGACGAGAAGACCTTCCACCCCGGCTCCGGCGGCGCCCAGGTCCGCGCCCGCCTCGGCCTCACCGACCGGCCGGTGGTGGTCTGTGTCTCCCGGCTGGTCCCGCGCAAGGGCCAGGACACCCTGATCCTCGCCCTGCCCCGCATCCTGGCCCACCACCCGGACACGGCCCTGCTGATCGTCGGCGGCGGCCCCTACGAGAAGGACCTGCGCCGACTGGCCCGGGAGACCCGGGTGACCGAGTCGGTGGTCTTCACCGGGGCCGTCCCCTGGGCGTCCCTGCCCGCGCACTACGGCGCCGGTGATGTCTTCGCGATGCCCTGCCGGACCCGGCGCGGCGGTCTGGACGTCGAGGGCCTCGGCATCGTCTACCTGGAAGCCTCCGCGACCGGCCTCCCGGTCGTCGCCGGCGACTCCGGCGGCGCCCCCGACGCGGTCCTGGACGGCGAGACGGGCTGGGTGGTCCGGGGAGCGTCCCCCGAGGACACCGCCGACCGCGTCATCGCCCTCCTGGCCGACGAGGAACTCCGCCGCAGCATGGGCGAACGGGGCCGCCAGTGGGTGGAGGAAAAATGGCGCTGGGACCTATTGGCGGACCGCTTGAGGGCTTTGTTGTAGACAGGGCTCAAGGCCAACGAGGGGGGCTCTTATGTTTTTAGGGGCGCTGGGGGTACCCCCTCTGGGGGAGGAACTGCGCGACCAGCCACACCCGACCCGCACTCGCCCCCAACCCTCAATCCGCACCCCCCTTGGGCGCGTCACTTCCCGTAAAGCCCTTCAATCTCCTCAGCGAAATCCTTGGCAACAACATTCCGCTTCAGCTTCAGCGACGGAGTCAAATGCCCCGACTCCTCACTGAACTGCCCCGGCAGAATCCGGAACTTCCGCACCGACTCCGCCTTGGACACCGCCGCGTTCCCGTCGTCCACCGCACGCTGGATCGCCGCCACCAGATCCGGATCCCCCGCCAGCGCCGCCGCCGTCGCCCCGGAGGGCTTCCCGTGGTCCGCGGCCCAGCGCCCCAGGAACTCCTCGTCGATGGTGATCAGCGCGCCCACGAACGGCCGCCCGTCGCCGACCACCATGCACTCGGCGACCAGCGCGTGCGCCCGGATGCGGTCCTCGATCACCGCCGGGGCCACGTTCTTGCCGCCCGCGGTGACGATGATCTCCTTCTTGCGCCCGGTGATCCGCAGATACCCGTCCTCGTCCAGCGTCCCGACATCACCGCTGTGGAACCAGCCGTCGGCCAGCGCCTCGGCGGTCGCGGCCGGGTTGTTCCAGTACTCCTTGAACAGATGCTCGCCGTGCAGCAGCACCTCGCCGTCGTCGGCGATCCGCACCACCGACCCCGGCAGCGGCTGCCCGACCGTGCCGATCTTCTGCCGGTCCCAGGGGTTGAACGTGGTCGCCGCGCAGGTCTCGGTCAGCCCGTAGCCCTCCAGCACGGTGAAGCCGATGCCGCGGAAGAAGTGCCCGAGCCGCTCGCCGAGCGGGGCGCCGCCGGAGATGGCGTACTCGCCGCGCCCGCCGAGCACCGCGCGCAGCTTGCCGTAGACGAGCCGGTCGAAGATCTTGTGCTTGACGCGCAGGCCGAAGGCCGGGCCGGACGGGCTGTCCAGGGCCCTGCTGTAGGCGATGGCGGTGTCCGCGGCCTTGTCGAAGATCTTGCCCTTGCCGTCCGCCTGCGCCTTGGCGCGCGCCGAGTTGTAGACCTTCTCGAAGACGCGCGGGACGCCCAGGATCAGCGTCGGGCGGAAGGTGGCCAGTTCCTCGGTGAGGTGCTTGACGTCCGGGACGAGGCCCAGCTTGATCGGCGCCATCATCGGCGCGACCTGCACCAGCCGCCCGAAGACATGGGCCAGCGGCAGGAACAGCAGCACACTGCACTCCCCGGTGCGGAACAGCGGGCGCAGCCGCTCCACCGCGTTGCCGCACTCCGCGAAGAAGGCGCGGTGGGTGAGGACACAGCCCTTGGGGCGGCCGGTGGTGCCGGAGGTGTAGACGATGGTGGCGGGGTCGTCGGCGCGGGCGAGGGAGGAGCGTTCGTCGACGGTGTCGTCGGAGACGTCCTGGCCGAGCCGCCCCAGCTCCTCCACCGCGCCGCCGTCGATCTGCCAGACGTGCTTCAGCTCCGGCAGCCGGTCCCGGATCGACTCCAGACCGGCCGCGTGCTCCGCGCTCTCCACCACGCACGCGGTGACGCCCGAGTCCCCGAGGATCCACTGCACCTGCTCGGGCGAGCTGGTCTCGTACACCGGGACGGTGACCCCGCCCGCGGTCCAGATCGCGAAGTCCAGCAGGGTCCACTCGTAGCGGGTCCGGGACATCAGGCCCACCCGGTCGCCCGGCTGCACACCCGCCGCGATCAGGCCCTTGGCCGCCGCGCGGACCTCGGCGAGGAACGCGGTGGCCGTCACGTCCTGCCAGGCGCCGCCCGCCTTGCGGGCGATCACGGCGACATCGGGATGCTGCGCGGCGTTTCTGCGGACGATGTCGGTCAGGTTGCCGTCCGCGGGGACCTCGTACAAAGCCGGAAGGCTGAACTCGCGCAAGACTGCTGCTCCTCATAGGGCGCCGGCGCCACGACGTTGTGTGATGCGACCTGAGTACCGACATCCTGGGTACGACGGGACGGCCCGGACGTTACCCGCCGGTATGGCGTCTTCGACAGGGGTTCCCGGCGAGATGTTCGCTGCGTCACACGGTTGCTGTTCCTGTTGCTGTCCTGCGCGCACAGTAGTCCACCCCTTTCCGGACGGGCCAGTAACCGGTGGTCTATCCGACACTGTTCACTTATGCCGTACCCGCCTACCCTTGATCGGCATGGCCCCCTCACCGGACCCACCGGACGGAAACCGCCGCCACCGTGTGCATGTGATCAGCGACGTGCACGGCAACGTCCGGGACCTGGCCGCCGCCGGTGCGGGCGCGGACGCCCTGATCTGCCTCGGTGACCTGGTCCTCTTCCTCGACTACACCGACCACGCCCGCGGCATCCTCCCCGACCTCTTCGGCGCCGAGAACGCCCGCCGGATCGTGGAACTGCGCACCGCGCGGCGCTACACCGAGGCCCGGGAGTTCGGCGCCCAACTGTGGGCGGGGGTCGGCGAGGACCGGGCGGCGGTCATCGAGCGGGCGGTACGGGGCCAGTACGCCGAGCTGTTCGCGGCCTTCCCGACCCCGACGTACGCCACCTACGGCAATGTCGACATCCCGCCCCTGTGGCCGGAGTACGCCGGTCCCGGCACCACCGTGCTGGACGGCCAGCGGACCGAGATCGGCGGCTGGACCTTCGGCTTCGTCGGCGGCGGCCTGCGCACCGAGATGCACACCCCGTACGAGATCGACGACGAGGAGTACGCGGCGAAGATCGAGGCCGTCGGCGAGGTCGACGTCCTGTGCACCCATATCCCGCCCGAGGTGCCGGAGCTGGTCTACGACACCGTCGCGCGCCGCTTCGAACGGGGCTCGCGGGCGCTGCTCGACGCCATCCGCCGGACCCGGCCGCGCTACGCGCTGTTCGGGCACGTCCACCAGCCGCTGGTGCGGCGGATGCGGATCGGGGCGACCGAGTGCGTGAACGTGGGGCACTTCGCGGGGGCGGGGCGGCCGTGGGTGCTGGAGTGGTGACCGGCCCTGTTCGACCGCGCGGTAGCCTTCACGCTGTCTATTCGGCCGCATCGGAGGAGCCACGGCGATGGCGGAACACACCAGCTCTAGCATCACGATCGAGGCGGCCCCCGCCGAGGTCATGAAGGTGATCGCGGACTTCGCCCGCTACCCCGACTGGACCGGCGAGGTCAAGCAGGCCGAGGTGCTCGCGACGGACGCGCAGGGCCGGGCCGAGCAGGTGCGGCTGGTGATGGACGCCGGGGCGATCAAGGACGACCAGACCCTCGGCTACACCTGGACCGGGGACCACGAGGTGTCCTGGACGCTGGTCAAGTCCCAGATGCTCCGCTCCCTCGACGGCTCGTACCTCCTCCGGCCCGCCGGGACGGCGACGGAGGTCACCTACCGGCTCACCGTCGACGTCAAGATCCCCATGCTCGGCATGATCAAGCGCAAGGCGGAGAAGGTCATCATCGACCGCGCCCTGGCGGGCCTGAAGAAGCGCGTGGAGTCGGACCCGAAGTAGCCCCCACACCGGGCGCGCGCCGTTTCCTGCTCACGGGAGCGCGAAGAGCCGGGCGTCCGCTCTTAGGAACGCGGGGAGCTACGCGTCTGTTGTTAGGGGCGCGGGGAACTGCGCGTCTGTTTTCAGGAACGCGGGAAACGCCGCCTCTGCTTTTAGGGGCGCGGGGAACTGCGCATCTTTTCCGGGGCGCGGGGAACGGCGCATCCTTCAGGGGCGCGGCGAACGGCGCATCTTCGATAGGGGCGCGGGGAACTGCGCATCCTTGAAGGGGCGCGGGGAACTGCGCGAACACCCCCACCCACCCGCACCCAACCGCCCCCCAACCCCCAGGACCCATGCGAACCATCCTCCTCACCGGCCCAGGCGGAGCCGGCCGCACCACCATCGCCACCGCCACCGCCCTCCAGGCCGCCCACCAGGGCACCCGCACCCTCCTCATCACCACCGACCCCACCGGCACCCTCGCCGGAACCCTGGACGGCGTCCCCGGCGTCCCCGGCGTCCCCAACCTCACCGTCCGCCACCCCGAGACCACCGCCCGCTTCCGGGAGGACCTCACCGCGTTCCAGGACCGCGCCGGCACCCTCCTCGACCTGCTCGGCGCCGGCCGCCTCGACCCCGAGGAACTCACCCCCCTGCCCGGCGCCCCCGAACTCGCCGTGCTGCGCGCCCTGCGCACCGCCGCCCTCGCCGAGGACACCCACGACCTGGTCGTCGTCGATCTGCCGCCCACCGAGCAGGCCCTCGCGCTGCTCGCCCTCCCCGAGGAGCTGCGCCGCTATCTGCGCCGCCTGATGCCGCCCGAGCGGCAGGCCGCCCGCGCCCTGCGCCCGGTCCTCGGCCGCCTCGCCGGCGTTCCCATACCCGCCGAGTCGCTCTACGAGACCGCCGCCCGCTGGGATCTGGAGCTGGCCGCCGCCGAAGCCGTCGTGGCCGACCCGGACACCACCGTGCGGATCGTCGCCGAACCCACCCCGGCCGGTGCCGACGCCGTCCGCACCGCCGTCCTCGGCCTCGCCCTGCGCGCCCTCGCCCCCGAGGCGGTGATCGCCAACCGGGTCCTGCCGGAGCACACCGAGGACCCCTGGCTCGCGGGCCCGGTCGCCCAGCAGCGCAAGACGCTGGAGGAGTGGCGGGCCGGGTACCCGCAGGCACTGACCCCCGTCCCGCACCTGGGACGCGACCCGCGCGGCCCGGACGACCTCGGCGCCCTCCCCGTCCCCGGCCTCACCCCCCGCCCCGCCCCCGTCGAGTGGCCGGTCGCCGACCGGCTCGCGGACGACGGGGTGCTCGTCTGGCACATCCCGCTGCCCGGCGCCGCGCGCGAGGACCTCGACCTGGTCCGGCGCGGCGACGAACTCGTCCTCGGTTCCGGACGGTTCCGGCGGATCGTGCCGCTGCCCTCCGCGCTGCGCCGCTGCACCGTCGTGGGCGCCGGGCTGCGCGAGGGCGAGCTGCGCATCCGCTTCGCCCCCGACCCCGGCCTGTGGCCGACGGGCCGCTGAGGCCGCCGCGCCCGTTCGGGTAACGTCGTAGGGACGAGACGTAGTCAGGAGTCGCCATGAGCGAAGAGCGCGCAGAGCGCCCGCCCGCCGACGCCGCCCCCGGGTCGGCGGCCGACCAGGAGGCGCCGGTCACGCCGGTCTCCGACGCCGACGCCTGGGCGACCGCGTGCGCCGAGGACCTCGCGGAGGAGAAGGCCCGCCGCCGTGCCCAGTACGGCAGCCCGCCCGGCTCGGCCGCCGACGAGCTGCTCCGGCTGGTCGACACCGTCGCCGGCAAGCTGTCCGGCCTCGGGGCCCCGCTGCTCGGCCCGGTCGCCGGGACGGCGGCCCAGCAGGTGGTCCGCCAGGTCGTCCAGCAGGCCAGATCCGTGGTGGAACCGGTCATCGAGCGCAATCCGGATGTCTTCGACCATCTCGCCGGTGCCGGTCAGGAACTGCTCGCCGCGTACCGCTCCGCCGTCCAGGCCCAGGAACAGCGCTGGACGGCGCGCGCCGACGACCTCGGCGTGCCCGGGGACCGCGCCGGCCGCGGCGAGGACGACGAGGACCCGCCGGCCGGTCCGAACCAGCGGATCGACCTGGACTGAGGCCCGTTGGAGCCCCGTGGGCCCCGGCCGCCTCGGGTACGGTTGGCCGTAGCGGGGCTCGACCGAACTGAGGGATTCATGGGACTCACCATCGGCGTCGACATCGGCGGCACCAAGATCGCGGCGGGTGTGGTCGACGAGGAAGGCAACATCCTCTCGACCCACAAAGTGCCCACTCCGGGCACGCCCGACGGCATCGTGGACGCCATCGCCGCCGCCGTGGAGGGCGCGCGCGCGGGGCATGAGATCGTCGGCGTCGGCATCGGCGCCGCCGGCTATGTCAACCGCGAGCGGTCCACGGTGTACTTCGCGCCGAACATCGACTGGCGCGAGGAACCACTGAAGGAGAAGGTCGAGGCCCGGGTCGGGCTCCCGGTCGTGGTCGAGAACGACGCCAACGCTGCGGCCTGGGGCGAGTACCGCTTCGGCGCGGGCAAGGGCCACCGGAACGTCATCTGCATCACCCTGGGCACCGGCCTGGGCGGCGGCATCATCATCGGCAACAAGCTGCGCCGCGGGCACTTCGGGGTGGCCGCCGAGTTCGGCCACATCCGGATGGTCCCGGACGGGCTGCTGTGCGGCTGCGGCTCCCAGGGCTGCTGGGAGCAGTACGCCTCCGGCCGCGCCCTGGTGCGGTACGCCAAGCAGCGCGCCAACGCCACGCCGGAGAGCGCGGAGATCCTGCTCGGCCTGGGCGACGGCACGCCGGACGGCATCGAGGGCAAGCACATCTCCATGGCCGCCCGGCAGGGCGACCCGGTGGCCGTCGACTCCTACCGCGAGCTGGCCCGCTGGGCGGGCGCCGGTCTGGCCGACCTGGCCTCGCTCTTCGACCCGTCCGCGTTCATCGTCGGCGGCGGCCTCTCCGACGAGGGCGAACTCGTCCTCGACCCGATCCGCAAGTCCTACAAGCGCTGGCTGGTGGGCGGCAACTGGCGCCCGGTGGCCGAGGTCATCGCCGCCCAACTGGGCAACGAGGCGGGCCTGGTAGGCGCAGCGGACCTGGCCCGCCAGCCCGACCCGACGATGTAGCCACCGCTTCCCCGCGCCTCCCCAGGGGCGCGGGGACCGCGCACCCAGCGCCCATGGGCGCCCCCACTGAGCGCTCGGCCCCACTCCCCGCCCCTGCACCCCCGCCGATAGGGGCGCGGGGAACTGCGCATCCCCCCCACGGCCCTCCATTCGCGCACCGTCCCTCACCCCCACCCCCCCATGGGCGCCCCCACCCAGGGCTCGGCCCCACTCCCCGCCCCCCTGCAACGCCGCCCATAGGGGCGCGGGGAACTGCGCACCCAGCCCCCCACGGCCAGTCACCCGCGCACCCCCTTTCACCCCCACCCCCATGGGCGCCCCAACCCCGCCCAACCCCCCTGTCCCCCCGCGTACATTGACCCCCATGCCAACCCCCCGCCCCCCCTTCCCCCCCTCCACCACAGACCCGACCCACGCCGCCGTCATCCGCGTCCTGACCTACAACATCCGCTCCCAGCGCGACGACCAGCCCGCGCTCGCCCGCGTCATCAACGCCTGCGCCCCCGACCTCGTCCTCCTCCAGGAAGCCCCCCGCTTCTTCCGCTGGCGCAAGAAACTCTCCCGCCTGGCCGCCGCCACCGACCTCGTGCTCCTCTCCGGAGGAGCCCCCGCGGCCGGCCCGGCCCTGCTCTGCTCCCTGCGCGCCACCGTCCTGCGCACCGAGGACGTCCTCCTCCCCCTCACCCCCGGCCTGCACCGCCGAGGCTTCTCGACGGCAGTCGTCCGCTTCGGCCCCTCCGCCCCGCTCGGCGTCCTCAGCGCCCACCTCAGCCTGGACGGCGCGGAGCGCCTCACGCAGAGCGGCATGCTGCTCGACCGGCTCGCCGCACTCGGCGTGGAGCACGCGGTGGCCGGGGGCGATCTCAACGAACGGCCCACCGGCCCCGGCTTCCGCCGCCTCGCCGAGAGCCTCCAGGACTGCCGTACCGTCGCCCCCTGGGGCGGGGCGGACGGCGAGAACACCTGGGTCCGCACCGAACCGCACAGCCGGATCGACGCGATCTTCGCCACCCGGGGCGTCGAGGTGCTCGCCTGCGGTGTGCCGCACGGGCTGCCCGGGGTGCGGGAGAGCGACCTGAGGGCGGCCACGGACCACCTCCCGGTCCTGGCCGCCCTCAGAATCCCACCCGCCTGACCCAACCCCGACACCACCTGGCGCCAGACCACCGGGCCCCGCCTGGAGTCGGACCACCGCGCCCCCCAAACCGAGATCAGCCCACCGAGCCCCACTCGGGCAGGCGTCGACCCCCACGCCCCCGGCATCGCACCCCCGGGACCGGCATCAGATCACCACGCCCACCCGGGGCTCACCACCACGCCCCCGGGACTGGCGTCAGCCCACCGAGCCCCACCCGGGGCCGGGGTCCACCCCCACGCCCCCGGGACCACACCCCAGCACCGGCGTCAGCCGACCCCACCCCACCCGGGGTCGACCATCACGCCCCTGGGGGCCAGGCCCCCGGTATCACCTCACACCACCGCCCCCCGCCCCGGATCCTCCCCGTCCTCGTCGTCCGTCCGCATCCGCGCCACCAGCGTGGAGAACCCGCCGAGGAACCCGCCGATGCCCAGCGTCGCCAGCCACCAGGTCATGTCCCAGCGCAGCAGCACCGCCAGCAGAAGCAGCAGCGGCCCGCCCACCACCGCGAGCCAGGCGAACTTCGCCGTGACATCGGCCGTCGGCAGCGGCGGCGGCTCGGGCGGCACGAAGTGCCCCTCGTCGCTCTCGTCCAGGTCGTCCTCGGACGGCTCGGCCACGCTGTAGTCGCGCGGGCCGCCACCCCCGCCCCCGACCCCGGGGGCGAACGCCACCGAACCGCCGAGCGGCTTCGGTGTCTCCTCCCGGGGTTCCGCGTCCCCCGTGGTGCCGGTCTCCGCGCCGGTGCCGTTCGTCTCGCTCTCCAGGAGCGCCAGGTCCTCCACCGACTTGAAGGGCTTGGCGCCCGGCGGGTCCTTCGGTTCGTCCCCGTACCCGGCGACGATCGCCGCCCAGGCGGCCTCCTCGTCGAAGGGGACATCCTGCTCGTCCTGCTCGTCCGGCTCGGGCCGCTCCCGGTCGTCCCGCCGGTCGCGGTCCTCCCGGTCCTCGCGGTCGGAGTCGTGCTCAGCCACCTGCGGCCGTCCCTTCCTTTCCGGAGCCCTTCCCTGCCTGCTGCTCACCGGCCGCCGTCACGGCGCCCGGGGCGTACCGGTCCACAAAGGCGAGGCTCTCCTCGAAGATCCGGTCCGCGTCATGGTCCAACGTCGCCACGTGGTAGCTCTGTTCCAGCAGCACCTCGCGGATCTCCGTGGAGGAGACCCGGCTGAGGATGCGGGTCGAGTCCTGCGGCGGCACCACATGGTCCTGCGGGCTGTGCAGCAGCAGCAACGGCTGGGTCACCTGCGGCAGCTCACCGTCGACGAGCTGGAGGAACCGGCGCAGCGAGTGCGCCGCGTGCAGCGGCACCCGCGCGTAGCCGATCTCCACCGCGC
This sequence comes from Streptomyces sp. NPDC093252, assembly GCF_040683675.1. Classification (NCBI taxonomy): domain Bacteria; kingdom Bacillati; phylum Actinomycetota; class Actinomycetes; order Kitasatosporales; family Streptomycetaceae; genus Streptomyces; species Streptomyces sp. NPDC093252. The sequence continues at coordinate 67,636 of NZ_JBFBEM010000006.1, forward strand.
CGGGCTTGGCGATGTCGCTGGCGATGCCCTTCGTCGTCCGGACCAGATGGCGGGCCACCGGGAGGGCGTGGGCGCTCAGCCCGTGCACCTTGTTCGCCGGGTTGACGACGACCACGCCGGTCACCGCGTCCCCGTGCCGCGCGGCCAGCCGCAGGGCGAGGGCGCCGCCCATGGACAGACCGAACACGAACACCCGCGCGCACCGCTCGGTGAGGGCCAGCAGCGCGCGGTCCACCTCCGCGTACCAGTCCTGCCAGCCGGTGAGCTGGAGATCCTCCCAGCGGGTGCCGTGGCCCGGCAGCAGGGGCAGTGAGACGGTGAGGCCGCGGGCGGCGAGATACTCCGCCCAGGGGCGCAGCGACTGGGGGGAACCGGTGAATCCGTGGCAGAGCAGGACGCCGACCTCACCGCCGTCATGGCGGTAGGGCTCGGCTCCGGGGAGGACCGGCACCTCGGTCTCCTGTTCATCAGAAGGGCGTCTCGGGCGTCTCGGCACGAGAGCTGTACGAACGACTCGGATGTCCTTCACCGTACGCGACCGCACTGACACCGACCAGGGCCGTCGGGCCCTTGGCGGAGCCTCCGGGTTAAGGTCTGACCGACAGACACAGGAGGCACTCGGTTGTTGTACGGCGCCATGAAGGTTTCCGTCGGGGGTTCGCTGAAGCTCGTCTTCCGGCCCTGGGTGGAGGGCCTGGAGAACGTCCCCGCCGAGGGCCCCGCGATCCTCGCCAGCAATCACCTCTCCTTCTCCGACTCGTTCTTCCTGCCCGCGGTGCTGGACCGCAAGGTCACCTTCATCGCGAAGGCGGAGTACTTCACCACCCCGGGCGTCAAGGGGCGGCTGACCGCGGCGTTCTTCAAGGGCGTGGGCCAGCTCCCGGTGGACCGCTCCGGGGCGCGCGGCGCGGGGGAGGCCGCCATCAGGAGCGGCATCGAGGTGCTGGAGCGCGGCGAGCTGTTCGGGATCTACCCGGAGGGCACCCGCTCGCCCGACGGCCGGCTCTACCGGGGCAAGCCCGGCGGTCTCGCGCGCGTGGCGCTGGCCACCGGCGCTCCCGTGCTCCCGGTCGCCATGATCGACACGGAGAAGATCCAGCCGCCCGGCAAGGTGCTGCCCAAGGTGATGCGCCCCGGCATCCGGATCGGCGCCCCGCTGGACTTCAGCCGCTACCAGGGCATGGAGCACGACCGTTTCGTGCTCCGCGCGGTGACCGACGAGGTCATGTACGAAATCATGAAGCTCTCCGGCCAGGAGTACGTGGACATCTACGCGACCGCCGCCAAACGGCAGCTCGCGGAGGCGGCCAAGGCCGAGCGGGAAGCGGCGAAGGAAGCGGCGAAGGACGCCGCCAGGGAGTCCGCAGGCGCCGGGCGGCCCGGCGCTTAGCGGTCCGGCTCCTGGGGCGAACGGCCGCACCGCCGGTCCCGTACACGGCACTCTGGGACCGGACACCGCACGGCGGGCGTCCGCGCGGGGCAGGGCGGGGCAGGGCAGGGCGAGGCGGCGGGGCGGCGGCACAGGCACGGAACACGGTCCGGGTGGGGGAGATGGCCAAGCGCGAGCGAGTCATGCGGATGTCGGTCGAGCAGCCGCTGTGGCGTGCCCTGGCCGCCTACCGGGTCCTCACCCTCTTCTACGCCATCGGCCTGTTCGTCAGCGCCTACGACGACTTCGCCCGCCCCTGGGTCGCCATCGGCTACTTCGCCCTGCTCGCGGTGTGGACCTTCGCCACCCTGCCCCGGCTGACCCACGCCGACCACTGCACCAAGCGCTTCCTCGCCGCCGATCTCACCGTCGCGGTCGCCGGGATCCTGCTCACCCGGGTCGCGGACTCCGCCGAGCGGGTCGACGCGGGCGGGCCGACCCTGCCGTCGATATGGACCGCCGGGGTCGCCCTCGCTTTCGCCATCAAGGGCGGCTGGCGCTGGGCCGCCGTCGCCTCCACCCCGATCGCCGTCGCCAATCTGATCCACCGGGGCGTGCCCGCCCGGGACACCGTCCACAATGTGATGCTGGTCTGGGTCGCCTCCATCGCCATCGGCTATGTCGTCGAGGTCGCCCGCGCCTCCGAGCGCACCCTCGCCCGCGCCCTGGAGATCGAGGCGGCCACCCGGGAGCGCGAGCGCCTCGCCCGGGACATCCACGACAGCGTGCTCCAGGTGCTGGCGATGGTGCAGCGGCGGGGCGCGGTCATCGGCGGCGAGGCGGCCGAGCTGGGGCGGATGGCGGGCGAGCAGGAGGTGGCGCTGCGCACGCTCGTCTCCGGCGGCCTGCTGCCGGTGTCCCGGGTGTCGGAGGACTCCGCCGAGGGCGCCCTCGTCCGGGCCGTGGAGGAGCCGGACGACGACGACCCGGGCCCCGTCGATCTGCGGACGCTGCTCGCCCCGTACGCGAGCGGGCGGGTGAGTCTCGCGGAGCCCGGCGCCCCGGTGGTGCTGGCGCCCGCCGCCGCGCGGGAGCTGACGGCGGCCGTCGGGGCGGCGCTGGACAATGTGCGGCGGCACGCCGGGGACGGGGCGCGGGCCTGGATCCTGGTCGAGGACGAACCCGACGCGGTGATCGTCTCCGTACGGGACGACGGGCCCGGGATTCCCGAGGGGCGGCTCGCGCAGGCCGAGGGGGAGGGGCGGCTCGGGGTGGCCCTGTCCATCCGGGGGCGGCTGCGCGACCTGGGCGGGTCGGCCGAGCTGGTCTCCACGCCCGGTCAGGGCACCGAGGTCGAGCTGAGGGTCCCCAAGGACACCGGCGGCAGCCGGGACAGCCGGGACAGCCAGGACGGCAGGGACGGCCGGGACAGCAGGGACGGCAGGGACGGCAAGGACACCGAGAGGGCACGGGGGAGACGATGAGCGACGGCGGGGAGCAGCGGGGGCCGATCAGGGTGATGGTGGTCGACGACCACCCCATGTGGCGCGACGCGGTGGCCCGGGACCTCACCGAGGCCGGGTTCGAGGTGGTCGCCACGGCCGGTGACGGTGAGCAGGCCGTGCGCCGGGCCAGGGCCGCCGCCCCGGACGTCCTGGTGCTGGACCTCAATCTGCCGGCCAAGCCGGGTGTCCAAGTGTGCAAGGAACTGGTCGGACACAACCCGGCCCTGCGCGTGCTGGTGCTCTCCGCGAGCGGGGAGCACGCCGATGTGCTGGAGGCCGTGAAGTCCGGCGCCACCGGCTATCTGCTGAAGTCGGCGTCCACCGGGGAACTCCTCGACGCGGTGCGCCGCACGGCCGTCGGCGACCCGGTGTTCACCCCCGGCCTCGCCGGGCTGGTCCTCGGTGAGTACCGCCGCCTCGCCTCCGAACCGGCGCCCGGCCCCGGCACCGACCCCGACGAGCCCGGCGCCCCCCGGCTCACCGACCGCGAGACCGAGGTCCTGCGGCTGGTCGCCAAGGGCCTGAGCTACAAGCAGATCGCCGAACGCCTGGTCATCTCGCACCGCACGGTCCAGAACCATGTCCAGAACACCCTGGGCAAGCTCCAGTTGCACAACCGGGTCGAACTCGTCCGGTACGCCATAGAGCGCGGCCTCGACGAGGAGTAGCGGGCCGTCCCCGCGAGGAACGCCGGGCGGCCGACGCCCCGGAAGAAGAACCAGAAGTCCCCGCCGGACCCTGCCGAAGTGACCTGCATCACCCTTACCGTGCTTGCAGGCTCCCGAGCTTCCCGAGCCTCCCATGGCACACGGCAGCACCTCGCACGGCACACGGCAACCGGCGAAGGGACTTTCCATGCGGGATTCCATGCGCGTCGGCGTACTGACCGGGGGCGGCGACTGCCCGGGGCTCAACGCCGTCATCCGGGGCATCGTCCGCAAGGGCGTGCAGGAGTACGGCTACGAGTTCACCGGCTTCCGGGACGGCTGGCGCGGTCCTCTGGAGGGGGACGCCGTCCCCCTCGACATCCCGGCGGTCCGGGGCATCCTGCCCCGCGGCGGCACCATCCTCGGCTCCTCGCGCACCAACCCCCTCAAGCAGGAGGGCGGCATCGGCCGGATCAAGGAGAACCTCGACCGGATGGAGGTGGACGCGCTCATCGTGATCGGCGGCGAGGACACCCTCGGGGTCGCCGCGGAACTCACCGACACCCACGGCGTGCCCTGCGTCGGCGTCCCCAAGACCATCGACAACGACCTGTCCGCCACCGACTACACCTTCGGCTTCGACACCGCCGTGGGTATCGCCACCGAGGCGATCGACCGGCTGCACACCACCGCCGAGTCCCATATGCGGGTCCTGGTGGTGGAGGTGATGGGCCGTCACGCGGGCTGGATCGCCCTGCACTCGGGGCTCGCGGGCGGCGCCAACGTCATCCTCATCCCCGAGCGCCGCTTCGACGTCGACCAGGTGTGCGCCTGGGTGACCTCCCGGTTCCGGGCGTCGTACGCGCCCATCGTGGTCGTCGCCGAGGGGGCCAGTCCCCAGGACGGGGACATGGTCCTCAAGGACGAGTCGCTGGACTCCTTCGGGCACGTCCGGCTGTCCGGGGTCGGCGAATGGCTCGCCAAGCAGATCGAGAAGCGCACCGGCAAGGAGGCCCGCACCACCGTCCTCGGCCATGTCCAGCGCGGCGGTACACCCAGTGCCTTCGACCGCTGGCTCGCCACCCGCTTCGGACTGCACGCCATCGACTGCGTCCGCGACCGCGCCTTCGGCTCGATGGTCGCGCTGCGCGGCACGGACATCGTCCGGGTCCCGATCGCCGACGCCACGGCCAGGCTGAAGACCGTCGGCCCGGAGCTGTACGAGGAGGTGGGCGTCTTCTTCGGCTGACCCCCGGCGCTGACCTCCGGCGTACCGGCCCCCGGCGTACCGGCCCCCGGAAGGCCATGCGGCCCTTTCGCCCGGCCGGACCGCCCCGGAAAAGGGCCGTGCGGCCCCGGCGCCGCGCGGCCCCGCCCCGTATATTCGGCCCTGGTCGCGGAGAACCCGACCATTCGGCCATGGTCGATCGGAACGGGAGAAAGAGCCCATGGAGCTGCTGGCCTTCGGGGTCCAGACCGACGAGCGACCCCTCCTCGAACGCGCGTTCAGCGGCCACCTCGGCATCCGCTGTCTGGATGTCTTCCTCAACGAGGACACCGCACCCATCGCCCACGGCTACGAGACCGTCTCCACCTCCGTCAACGCCGACCTCGGCCCCCGCGTCCTGGAGACCCTCGCCGCGGGCGGCACCCGACTGGTCGCCCAGCGCTCCACCGGCTTCAACAACATCGACCTCGAGGTCGCCGAACGCCTCGGCCTGACCGTCGCCCGGGTCTCGTCCTACTCCCCGTACTCCGTCGCCGAGTTCGCCTGGACCCTCGCCATGGCCGTCAACCGGCGGGTCGTGCGCGCCTCCACCCGCACCCGGGACTTCGACTTCCGGCTCGACGGCCTGATGGGCCGCGACCTCCACGGCCGGACCGCCGGAGTCGTCGGCACCGGCAAGATCGGCGAGTGCTTCGCCCGGATCGCGCACGGCTTCGGGATGCGGCTGCTCGGCTGGGACATCGCCGAGAACCCGGCCTGCCTCGCCCTCGGCATGACCTACGTCCCCAAGGAACAACTCCTCGCCGAGTCCGACCTCGTCTCCCTGCACGTCCCGCTGGTCCCCGGGACCCTCCGCCTCATCGACGCCGACGCGCTGGCCGCCATGAAGGACGACGCCATCCTGGTGAACTCCAGCCGCGGCGGGCTGATCGACACCGCCGCCCTGGTCGGCGCGCTGCGCGCGGGCCGCTTCACCGGCGTCGGCCTCGATGTGTACGAGGCGGAGGCGGGCCTGTTCTTCCTCGACAAGTCCCTCGAACCCGTCGAGGACGACACCCTGGCCCGCCTGGTCACCTTCCCCCACGTCCTGGTCACCTCGCACCAGGCGTACTACACCCGCGAAGCCGTCGGCCAGATCGTCGACACCACCCTCGGCAACGTCCTGGACTATCTGGCCGGCCGCCGCTCGGACAACGTCCTGGTGCCCCGGAGCTGACCGATCAGCTCCGTCACCACCGCCACCCCGTCCAGGCTCAGCACCGACTCCGGATGGAACTGCACCCCCGCGAACCCGGGCCCCCGCAGCGCGTGCACCTCGCCGTTGGCGGCCCGCCCGATCTCGATGCCGTGGGCCGCCAGTTCCTCGGCCACCTCGTCGTCGCAGCGCGCCACGAAGCTGTTGTAGAAGCCCACCGTCACCGTCCGCCCGAACAGGTCGATCACCGACTGCGCCCCCTGGTACGGGACCTCCTTGCGGACGATGTCCAGCCCCAGCTCGGCCGCGATCAGCTCATGGCCCAGGCAGACCCCGAGGACCCCGCCGGTGTGGACCCGGATCACCTCGGCCGCCAGCTCCCGCAGGAACGCCATCTTCGGGTCGCCGAGATCGCGCGGATCACCGGGACCCGGGCCCAGCACCACCGGCCCCTCGTGCGCCAGCACCGCCGCCCGCAGCCCCGGCTCGTCGTAGCGGCGGACGGCCACCGCCAGCCCCGAGGAGCGCAGGACATGCGCGAGCATCGCCGTGAAGGTGTCCTCCCCGTCGACCACCAGGGCGTGCCCGCTCAGCTCCTCGCCGCGCTCCTGCATCCGCAGCCAGAAGGGCGCCAGCCGGGCCCGGCGCCCGTCGAGCGCCGCCCGCACCCGGGGGTCGTCGGCCAGTTGGGGCCGGTCCTCCGCCGTCTCCGGCCGGGCCGGACGCACCCCCAGCGCCGCCAGCACACCCGCCGCCTTGGCATGGGTCTCGGCGACCTCGCCCGCCGGGTCCGACCCCCGCACCAGCGTGGCGCCCACCGGCACCCGCAGCGCCCCGTCCGCGCCGATGTCGGCGGTACGGATCAGGATCGGCGAGTCCAGGGTCTGCGCCCCGCCCGAGTCCCGGCCCAGCAGCGCCAGCGCCCCCGCGTAGTAGCCGCGCCCGCCGCTCTCGTAGCGCTCGATGACCCGGCAGGCGTTCTGCACCGGCGAGCCGGTCACCGTCGCCGCGAACATCGTCTCCCGCAGCACCTCCCGCACATCCAGCGACGACTTCCCGCGCAGCTCGTACTCGGTGTGCGCCAGATGGGCCATCTCCTTCAGCCGGGGCCCGACCACCACCCCGCCCATGTCCCCGACCGTGCACATCATCTTCAGTTCCTCGTCCACCACCATCGACAACTCCTCGATCTCCTTGCCGTCGGCGAGGAAGCCGAGCAGGTCCTCGGGCGTGGGCCCCTCCGCCGGGTAGCGGTACGTCCCGCTGATCGGGTTCATCACCACCGTCCCGCCCGCCATCCGCACATGCACCTCCGGGCTCGCCCCGACCAGCGTCCGGTCCCCGGTGTGCACCACGAAGGTCCAGTACGCGCCCCGCTCACCGGCCAGCAGCCGCCGGAACAGCGCCAGCGCGTCCGCCCGCGAGAACCCGGGAATCGTCCCCCCGTAGGTCCGCCGGATCACGAAGTTCGCGCCCTCGCCCCCGCCGATCTCCTCCCGCAGCACCCGCCCGACGATCCCGCCGTACGCCTCGTCCCCGAGGTCGAAGCCGCCCCCCTCGACCCGCACCCCGTGCGCGGGCAGCGCGGCCAGTACCTGCTCCAGGGGCAGGGCGTGGGTCTCCTCCGGGACGAGGGCGAGCAGCGGGGTGCCGTCGTCCCGGACGTCGAAACCGCGCTCGCGGATCTGCCGGAACGGGATCAGGGCGAGCGCCCGGCCGGGAAGGTCCGCGAGCCGCTCGTACGCGGTCACCGGCCCGCGCAGCAGCTCCACGGTGTCGTGATCGTGCCCGGGGGTGCGGCGGCGCAGCAGGGCGAACGGGCGGGGGTCGGTCAGCAGGCTGTCGACCAAGGTGGTGAGCAGGGGGGTGATCAGGGGGGTGAGGTGCACGGCGGGGCTCCTTCTCCGTCGGGATGAGCGGGGAGGAGCGGCCGGGCCCGGAAAACACCGAAGGCCGCCCCTCGGGCGGCCTTCGCGAGTCTGGGTACGCGCAGTCAGCGGGCCGCCGGATGAGCGGTCCACCACCAGGACTGGTGCGAGATCTGGCACGGATGCGCGAACATGCCGGGCACCCTACCCCATGCCCCGCGTCCACGGCCTTGGCCGCGCGTGTCCACCGTGCGTGTCCGGCGTCTCACGTACTGGGCATGGCCCGGACAGGGGGTTTGGACACCGTAGGGTTGTGGCGTGACCGTGAACGCTGATTCCCAAGCCGTCGCCGCTCAGGCGAGCTGGCGTGACCTGCCCGCGGCGCAGCAGCCCGAATACCCCGACCCCGAGGCTCTGCGCACTGTCGTTGCGGAGCTGGAGTCGTATCCGCCGCTCGTCTTCGCGGGCGAGTGCGACCAGCTCCGTGCCCGTCTGGCCGCCGTCGCCAAGGGGGAGGCGTTCCTCCTCCAGGGCGGCGACTGCGCCGAGGCGTTCGACGCCGTCGGGGCCGAGCAGATCCGCGCCAAGCTGAAGACCCTGCTCCAGATGGGCGCCGTCCTGACCTACGCGGCCTCCGTGCCGGTGGTGAAGGTCGGCCGGATCGCGGGCCAGTACTCCAAGCCGCGCTCCAAGCCCACCGAGACCCGGGACGGGGTGACGCTGCCGACCTACCGGGGCGACTCCGTCAACGGCTTCGCCTTCACCGAGGCGGCCCGCATCCCGGACCCGGACCGGCTGAAGCGGATGTACCACGCCTCGGCGTCCACCCTGAACCTGGTCCGCGCCTTCACCACGGGCGGCTACGCCGACCTGCGCCAGGTGCACGCCTGGAACCAGGACTTCGTCCGCTCCTCGCCCTCCGGCCAGCGCTACGAGCAACTCGCCCGCGAGATCGACAACGCGCTGAACTTCATGCACGCCTGCGGGGCCGACCCGGAGGAGTTCAAGACCGTCGAGTTCTACGCCTCCCACGAGGCGCTGCTGCTCGACTACGAGTCCGCCCTCACCCGCGTCGACTCCCGCACCGGGCAGCTCTACGACGTCTCCGGGCACATGGTGTGGATCGGTGAGCGCACCCGGCAGATGGACGGGGCGCACATCGAGTTCGCCTCGAAGATCCGCAACCCCATCGGCATCAAGCTCGGCCCGTCGACCACCGCCGAGGACGCGCTCCAGTACATCGAGCGGCTCGACCCGGACCGCGAGCCGGGCCGGCTGACCTTCATCGTGCGGATGGGCGCCGACAAGATCCGCGACAAGCTCCCCGAGCTGGTCGCCAAGGTCACGGCCTCCGGGGCCACGGTCGCCTGGGTGACCGACCCGATGCACGGCAACACCTTCGAGGCCGCCTCCGGCCACAAGACCCGCCGCTTCGACGACGTTCTCGACGAGGTCAAGGGCTTCTTCGAGGTCCACAAGGCGCTCGGCACCCACCCGGGCGGCATCCATGTGGAGCTGACCGGCGACGATGTCACCGAGTGCGTGGGCGGCGGCGACGAGATCTTCGTGGACGATCTCCACCAGCGCTACGAGACCGCCTGCGACCCCCGGCTCAACCGCAGCCAGTCGCTGGACCTGGCGTTCCTGGTGGCGGAGATGTACCGGGACCAGTGAGCGGCACGACCCGTCACCGCCTGTGACCTGGGGCGCGGATCGATGTGATCCGCGCCCCAGGGCACTTTTCGGCCGACTGAACGCCGGGTAAGGTTAGGTTAGCCTCACCGATCATCGGGACGGCGTCACTCATCGATCCCGGCGGGAGGTGGACCGCGTGTATGTGTGCAGTTGCTTCGGCATCACCGAGCAGCAGGTCAAACAGCACGCGGCGGACGGTGCCTGCACCCCCCGCCAGATAGCCTCCGCCTGCAAGGCCGGCACCGACTGCGGCTCCTGCGTCCGGCGGATCCAGGCGCTCCTGGGCCGCGGGGCGTGCCCGCGCCGGGAAGCGGCCGATGAGGGCCGCCCGGTGCTCTCGGAGGTACTGGCACGCGCCGAGGGCGCCCGCCTGGACGAGGCGGCCTGAGCCCCGGCGAAGGCGCCCGGCGTACTCGGGTCAGCTCGCCCCGGGCTGCTCGATGACTCGACTCAGCTCGTCTCCGCTCAGCTCGTCTCGTCTCAGCTCGTCTCGGGCTGCTCGATGAGCTGCGCGATGTAGAGCGCCTCACCGAGCTTCTCCACCAGCTCCAGTTGGGTGTCGAGATAGTCGATGTGGTGCTCCTCGTCCGCCAGGATGTCCTCGAAGATGTTCGCGGAGGTGATGTCACCCTTGGCGCGCATCACCTCGATACCGCGCTTGAGCCGGTCGATCGCCTCCACCTCGACCTGCCGGTCCGCCTGGAACATCTCGGTGACCGTCTGCCCCACCCGGACATGGAACAGCCGCTGGTAGTTGGGCAGCCCCTCCAGGAACAGGATCCGGTCGGTGAGCGTCTCGGCGTGCTTCATCTCGTCGAACGACTCGTGCCGGGTGTACTTCGCGAGCTTGTACCAGCCGAAGTTCTCCTGCATCTTCGCGTGCAGGAAGTACTGGTTGATCGCGGTCAGCTCACCGGTCAACTGCTCATTGAGGAATTCGATGACCTCGGGGTCGCCCTGCATCGCAGAGGCTCCTTCCGCGTGGGAGTGACGGGACTGGGGGGTTGCCGCCGCATGATTGCACCGGTGAGGAAGATCGTCCAGTAAGTGCGAGCTTAGTAAGTTAGGGCATGCTTACTGGGATTTGCCCGATTCTGAACCGGCCTGGTCAGGTGCATGGCCCCGGGTCTGTCAGGATGGAAGGCATGGGTCAGCCGGTGGAACGCGAATCAGCGGAAGCGAAGGGGTCGGAGCTTCCGCCGGGGCAGCGGATCCAGCGCGGCTGGCCGGTCACCCACTACGGACCCGTCCCCAAGTTCCGCCCCGAGCGCTGGGAGTTCCGGGTCTTCGGCGCCACCGCCGACGGCGGGAAGCGCTGCTGGAACCACGAGGAGTTCACGGCCCTGCCGTACACCACCGTCGTGGCCGATCTGCACTGTGTGACGAAGTTCAGCATGCTGGGCGCCGAGTGGGGCGGCATACCGGCCCCGACCATCCTGGCCCTCGCCCCGCCCGCGGACGATGTCACCCATGTGATGGTGTGGGCCGAGTACGGCTTCAGCTCCAATCTGCGGCTCGCCGACTTCCGCTCCGACCGCACGATCTTCGCCACCCACAAGGACGGCGAACCCCTCACCGCCGAGCACGGCTTCCCGCTGCGGCTGGTCGTCCCGCATCTGTACGCCTGGAAGGGACCCAAGTGGGTCCGGGGCGTGGAGTACATGACCGCCGACCGGCGCGGTTTCTGGGAGGAGCGCGGCTATCACAATGTCGGCGACCCCTGGAGGGAGCAGCGCTACTCGTACCAGGAGCGGCCCGGGGAGGGGCCGGAGCTGTAGTCGATCGGTTGATCGGGGGGCTAGGCGCCGACCGGTACGGCGGCGGTCGGGCGCAGGTGTTTCAGCCGGGCCACGTCGGCCGCGTGGCCCTCCTTGCCGCCCGGGGTCTCGATGATCAGCGGGACACCCTCGGTCGCGGGATGGGCCAGCAGCGCGCGGAACGGCTCCTCGCCGATATGGCCGGAGCCAATGTTCTCGTGACGGTCCCTGTGGGCACCGACCTCCTCCATGGAGTCATTGGCGTGGATCAGTTTCAGCCGCCCCTCGCCGACCGTCCCCACCAGCAGATCCAGCGTCTGGCGCATGCCGTCGGGGCCGGTGAGGTCGTGTCCGGCGGCGAAGATGTGACAGGTGTCCAGACAGACGCCGAGCCGGGGATGGGCGTCCAGGGCGTCGAAGTACGGGCCGAAGTCCCAGGTCCGGGAGCAGAGCGAGGAGCCCTGACCGGCGGTGGACTCCAGGAGGAGGAAGGGGTCGTCGTCCCGGGTCAGCTCGTCCAGCAGGGGCAGCATGTACCGGCGTACCTGCCGGAGGGCGACCGATCGTTCCCGGCCACCGGTGGCGCTGCCGGTGTGCACCACGACGCCGAGCGCGCCGATCTCCCGGCCCCGGCGCAGGGAGTGCCGCAGCGACTCCACGGACCGCTCGACGGTGGCGGGGGTGTGCGAGCCGAAGTTGATCAGATACGGGGCGTGGACGTACACCGGGATCGACTCCGCCGCGCAGGCCGCCCGGAACGCCTCGTCCTGCCGGGGGTCGCCGGTGGGGGTGGCCCAGCCGCGCGGGTTGGCGACGAAGACCTGCACGGTCTCGGCCCCCAGCTCCCGGGCGTAGCCCAGCCCGACCCGGTCGAGCCCACCGGCGACGGGGACATGACTGCCGACGGGGTTGCGCAGCCGGGCGGGGGTGAGGCCGGGCGGAGGGCCCGGGGTGATGCCGGGGGTGAGGCCGGGGGCGGGGGTGGGCCGGGTACCCGGGGTCGAGCCGGGGGACTGCTGCTTCTTCACCCGGCCAGGGTTTCATGGGCGGGTGAAGCGGCGGGTGGGGTGGGGGTCTGCGGACGTGGGCGCCGGGAGGGGGTCCGGCGGACCGTGACCCCCGAGCCCCCCGCCCTCAGCGGACCGTGAGCGTGATCGTCGAACCCTGCGGAGCGGTCTCCCCGGGGTCCACCGACTGCTCGCTGACCGTGTCGCCGAACAGACCCAGCAGCCCCCGGTCCTCCTCGACGCGGAAACCGGCGCTCTCCAGGGTCTGCCGGGCGTCGTCCACGTTCTCCCCGGTCACGTCCGGCACCTCGATCATCCGGGGGCCGTCGGACAGGGTCAGCGTCACCGCGTCGCCCTCGGCGAGGCGGGTGCCCTCGCCCGGGGTCTGCCGGGCCACCGCGCCCGCGTCGATGTCGGCGGACTCGACCCGGTCGGCGGCGACCTCCACCGTCAGCCCGGCCTCGACCAGCTCCGCGCGGGCGTCCTCCAGCTCCTCGCCGGTGACGTCCGGGACATCGACCGGTCTGCCCTTGCTGACCACCAGGGCGATGGCCGAGCCCGCCCGGCGCTCGGTGCCGCCGCGCGGGTCGCTGTCGACGACCGAGCCCTTGGCGATCTCCTCGTGGAACTCCCGGGTGACCATGCCCGGCTCCAGCCCCTCGTCCGTCAGCAGGACCCGCGCGTCGTCCAGCGTCATGCCCTGGACGTCCGGCACCCGGACCGTCTCCGGGCCGTCGGACACCGTCAGCGTCACCGAGTCGTTCTGCCGTATCCGGCCGCCGGTCCCGGGGTCGGTGCCCATCACCGCGCCCCGCTCGACGGTGTCGCTGTAGGCGTGCCGGACCTCGCCCACGTCCAGCCCGGCGTCCGCCAGCCGGTCCCGGGCCTCGGCCTCGGTCTGCCCCAGCACCGCCGGGACCTGGGTGAACTGGCCGGAATTGATGTACCAGACGCCCGCCCCGATCCCGAGGACCAGCAGCACGGCCGCCACCAGGGTCACGGTCAGCCGCCGCTGCCGGGCGGTGCGGCGGCGCGGGGGCGGGGGCGACCCGGCGGCGAACCGGCTGGTGCGGTGGAACTCGTCGTCCGGCTCGTCCCCGTCGACCGGCAGCGGCCGGGGCACGGTCAGCGCCCGCGGGATCACACTCGTCCGGTCCAGCGCGTTGTCGTGCGCCTGTGCCCGCGCCTGCGGGGGCACGGCGTCGAGCTGGGCGTCGGTGAGCCGGCCACGGGCCTCGCGCACCAGCGCCAGCAGCGCCACCGCGTCGTACGCCCGGATCTCCGGGTTGCGGGCGGTGGCGGCGGCGACCAGTTCGTCCAGCTCGTGGGCCAGGGCGGGCACCCGGGCCGACGGGGGCGGGACGTCCTCGTGCAGCGCCTTGTAGAGCACCTGGGCCGGGGTCTCCCCGGCGTGCGGCTTGCCCGCGGTGAGCATCTCGAACAGCATCACCCCGCACGCGTACACATCCACGCGCGCGTCGGCCGTGCCGTGCTCGATCTGCTCCGGGGCGAGATAGGAGACCGTGCCGAGCACCGCGCCCGTGGTGCTGGTCACCGCGTCCACCGACCGCACCAGGCCGAAATCGGCCACCTTCACCCGGCCGTCGTCCCCTATCAGGACGTTCTCCGGCTTCATGTCCCGGTGCACGAACCCCGCGCGGTGGGCGGCGCCCAGCGCGGCGAGCACCGGCTCCAGGATGTCCAGCGCGGCCCGCGGCTGGAGCGCCCCGCGTTCGCGCAGCACGTCCCGCAGGGTGCAGCCGGCCACGTACTCCATGGCCAGGTAGACATACGACCCGTCGGTGCCCTGGTCGAAGACCTGCACCACATTGGGGTGGGCGAGACGGGCGACGGACTTGGCCTCGCGGATGAACCGGTCCACGAACGAGGCGTCGGCGGCGAGCGTCGGGTGCATCACCTTCAGCGCGAGCACCCGGTCCAGACGGGTGTCCACGGCCCGGTAGACCGTGGCCATCCCGCCGACCGCGATCCGCGCGTCGACGCGGTACCGGCCGTCGAGCAACTGCCCGATCAGAGGGTCCTGGAGGGTCGTGTCCACGCTGGCGAGTCTACGATCCGGCACTGACAGCCCCGCCCGTTCCACCTTTCGGGTGGCACACTGCCACAGACTTGTGACCGGGACGGGACGGTACGGACGGGGCGTGCGGTACGGACCCGCGAGGGTGGCGGTACGGGCCGCGCGGGTCAGAAGGCGGGGCGCTCCGGGTCCAGGTCGGCGCGGCCGTCCGCCGGGGAGGACGCCTCGGCGAAGTGCCGCCGCGGGATCCGCCCCGCCCGGCGGGCCAGCCGCCCGGCCTCCACGGCGTGCCGCATCGCGTCGGCCATCAGCACCGGCTCCCGCGCGCGGGTGACCGCCGAGGCGAGCATCACCCCCGCGCAGCCCAGCTCCATGGCGAGCGCCGCGTCCGAGGCCGTCCCGGCGCCCGCGTCCAGGATCACCGGCACGCGCGCGTGCTCCACGATGAGCTGGAAGTTGTGCGGGTTGCGGATGCCGAGCCCGGAGCCGATCGGCGAGCCCAGCGGCATGATCGCCGCACACCCCGCGTCCTCCAGCCGCCGCGCCAGCACCGGGTCGTCGTTGGTGTACGGCAGCACCGTGAAACCGTCGTCCACCAGGGTTTCCGCCGCCTCCAGCAGCTCGATCGGGTCCGGCAGCAGGGTGCGCTCGTCGGCGATGACCTCCAGCTTGACCAGATCCGTGCCCAGCGCCTCGCGCGCGAGGCGGGCGGTGAGCACGGCCTCGCCCGCCGTGAAGCACCCGGCGGTGTTCGGCAGCACCCGGATGCCGAGCCGCTCCAGCACCGACAGCACCGAGCCGTGCACCTCGGGGTTGACCCGGCGCATCGCCACCGTGGTCAGCTCGGTGCCGGACGCCACCAGGGCGCGTTCCAGCACATCGAGGCTCGGCGCGCCGCCGGTGCCCATGATCAGCCGGGAGGTGAAGGACGTCCCGGCGAGGACGAAGGGGTCGTCGGCCATGGCTCAGCCTCCCTGGACGGCGGTCAGGACTTCCACCCGGTCGCCCTCGCACAGGGCGGTCGCGGCCCACTGCCCGCGCGGGACGACGGTCTCGTTGAGGGCGGCGGCCACCCCGAAGGGCGCCGCGGTGAGCGTCCGCACCAGCGCGTCCAGCGCCGTGCCGGGGGCGATCGTACGGGGCTCGCCGTTGACGGAGACGGTGACGGAGCCGGTGACGGTGACGGGAGCGGGCGTATAGGTGGCGGCCGGTTCCGTAGGGCTCATCGGATAAATGGGGCTCATGGGACTCATCTGGCTCATGCGGGCTGCTCCGTGAGGGCTGCGGCGGTGAACCGCCGGGGGGTGAAGGGGCGGGCCTCGCCGGGGAGTTCACCGGTGACGAGGGCGTGCGCCAGGGCGTCGCCGGTGACCGGGGTGAGCAGGACGCCGTTGCGGTAGTGCCCGGTCGCCAGCAGCAGTCCGGGCAGGTCGGTCGGGCCGAGCAGCGGGGCGTTGTCCGGGGAGCCGGGGCGCAGTCCCGCGCGGGTCTCGGTCAGCGGCAGTTCGGTGACGCCCGGGATCAGCTCATGGGCGTCGCGCAGCAGCTCGTACACCCCGCCCGCGGTGACCGTGGTGTCCCAGCCCTGCTCCTCGCTGGTGGCGCCGACGACCAGTTCGCCGTTCTCGCGCGGCACCAGATAGACGCTGCCGCCGCGCACCACCGCGCGCACGGTACGGCTCAGGAAGGGCGCGTACGAGCGGGGCACGGTCAGCCGCAGCACCTGTCCCTTCACCGGGCGCACGGGGGGCCGTACGGCGTCCGGGACGCCCGCGAGGCGTCCGCTCAGGCTCCCGGCGGCCAGCACCACCTGCCCGGCGGCCAGCTCCGCGCCCGCGCGGGTGACGACCCCGGTGGCGCGGTCCCGGGCCACCGTCAGCCGTTCGGCCCGGTCCCGGTGGAAGACCACCCCGGCCCGCTCACAGGCCGTCACAAGGGCCGCCGTGAGCCGTCTCGGGTCGATCTGGTGGTCCCCGTCGACCCGCAGCCCGCCGCGCACCCCGGGTGCCAGCATCGGCTCCAGCCGGCGGCAGTCCCGCCCGGAGAGCCACTCGGACTCCAGACCGGACCGCCGCTGGAGGGCGTGCAGTTCGCGCAGTTGCGCCCGGTCGTCGGCGTCCAGGGCCACGGCCAGGGTGCCGCAGCGGCGGTAGCCGAGGTCCCGGCCGGTGAGGTCGGTCAGCTCGGCCACGAAGGCGGGATAGCGGCCGGCGGAGACCAGATTGAGGCCGAGCAGGGTCTGCTCGCCGTGGTGCAGTTCCGTGACGGCGGCCAGCATCCCGGCCGCCACCTGGGCGGCCCCGCCGCCGGGCGCGGGGTCCAGCACGGCCGCGGTCAGCCCGCGCTGCGCGGCCCGCCAGGCGGTGACCAGCCCGATGATGCCCCCGCCGACGACCAGGACGTCGGACGCCGGTGAACGGGTGCCTGAGTGTGCGTGGGTGTCGGACGGCATGGGCGTTCGGCCCCTCCCTTCGCCGGCATGACCCGGATCAGGTTCGTACGGTCGGAGGCCGCCAGCCTCCCTCTCAGCCCGGTGCGTCCGGGCTCCCGCGAGTGCTCTACGTTGGGCAGCCTAGCCCGTGCCACCACGCCTCTGTAAGGGAGCCCGTGCCGATGCCCCGCTCGCTGGACGGTGCCGTCCTCGCCCCGGTCGCCGATCAGGCCCCAGGTCAGGTGGGCACCCGCACCCGCTTCGCCTACCACGAGAGGAGCGGCGAGATCTGGGCCGAGTACGCGGGCGGGGACGTGGTCCGCGGGTTCCTGGTCGGCACGCGCGCGGGGGACCGGCTCGACTTCCGCTACGTCCAGCTCAAGACGGACGGAACGACCTCCTCCGGTCACTGTGTGTCACGGATCGGCGAGCTGCCGGACGGGCGGCTGCGGCTGACCGAGACCTGGGAGTGGGAGTCCCAGGAGGGCAGCGGGACGAGTCTGGTCGAGGAGATCGCCGACGCCGAACGGGGGTAGGGGCACCCTGTGCGGGACGTCAGGCGGACGGACCCGGCTGACGCATCGTCAGATGCTTAAGGTGATCGGGTGAGCGTGGACGTGGAAGTGGACGTGGACGTGGACAGAGAGCGGACGGCGGCGACCGGCCCGGCCCGGCGCGTGGTCGTGGTGGGCGCCGGAATGGCCGGGGTGCAGACCGCGGTGGCCCTGCGCGAACAGGGCTTCACCGGGACCGTGACCCTGATCGGCGCCGAACCCCATCAGCCCTACGACCGTCCCCCGCTGTCCAAGGCCGTCCTGCTCGGCAAGGCCGAGGACTCCGCCTTCGACATCGACTTCGCCTCCCTCGGCATCGAACTGCGCCTCGGCCACGAGGCGACCGGCGTCCGCCCCGCCGACCACGAACTGGACACCACCCGGGGACCCGTCCCGTACGACGTCCTGGTGCTGGCCACCGGCGCCGAACCGATCCTCCTGCCCGGCACCGGGGGCGTGCCCGGGGTGCATCTGCTGCGCACCCTGGACGACGCCGCCCGGCTGCGCCCGGTGCTCGCCCGCCAGCACGACATCGTGGTCGTCGGCGCGGGCTGGATCGGCGCCGAGTTCGCCACCGCCGCGCGCGAGGCGGGCTGCGCGGTCACCGTCGTGGAGGCCGCCGACCGGCCCCTCGCCGGCGCCCTGCCCGCCGAGGTCGCCGCACCCATGATCCGCTGGTACGCCGACAGCGGCGCCGATCTGCGCACCCACGCGCGCGTGGCCCGGATCGAGCCCGGCGCGGTCGTCCTGGACGACGGCACGCGGATCCCGGCCGGCGCGGTCGTCGTCGGCATCGGCGCCCGGCCCGCCACCGCCTGGCTGACCGGCTCCGGCATCGAGCTGGGCGCCCACGGCGAGGTGGTCGCCGACGCCCGCCTGCGCGCCGGTGCCCCCGATGTCTACGCGGTCGGCGACTGCGCGTCCTTCCCTTCCGCCCGCTACGGCGAGCGCCTCCTCGTCCACCACTGGGACAACGCCCTCCAGGGGCCCCGCACGGTCGCCGCGAACATCGTGGAGGACGGGCACACCGACGTCGTCTACGACCCGGTGCCGTACTTCTGGTCCGAGCAGTTCGGCCGCTTCGTGCAGTACGCCGGGCACCACGCCGGGGCCGACGGCACCGTCTGGCGCGGTGACCCCGAGGGCCCCGCCTGGTCCGTCTGCTGGCTGCGCGAGGGGCGGCTCGTCGCCCTGCTGGCGGTGGGCCGCCCGAGGGATCTGGCCCAGGGGCGGCGGCTGATCGAGGCGGGCGCCACGATGGATCCCGCCCTGCTCACCGACCCGGCCCGGCCGCTGAAGTCGGCGGCCCTGACCCGCTGAAACCGGTGGCCCGCCCCCTGCGACCGGCGGCCCCGGCACGCTGAGGGCTGACGGTCCGCACCCGCCGGGAACCGGCGGTCCCGCCCCGCCCGGCTACCGGCTGTCAGTCCCAGATGGCAGTCTTGGTGATGTGACCGAGATTGACGCAAAGATCGATGTGCTCGTCCCCGCGTGGCTGACCCTCCCCGACATCGCCGAACAGCTCGATGTCGAGGTGACCCGGGTACGGCAGCTTGTCAAGGAGGGCCAGCTCATCGCCGTACGCCGGGGGGAGAACCGCGCACTGCACGTCCCCGCCGCCTTCATCGACGGGGACAAGGTCGTCAAGGGCCTCTCCGGGACCCTGACCCTGCTGAGGGACGACGGCTTCACGGTCGAAGAGATGATCCAGTGGCTGTTCACCCCCGACCCGTCCCTGCCCGGCACCCCCGCCCAGGCGCTGAGCGAGAACCGGGGCACGGAGGTGAAGCGGCGCGCCCAGGCGCTCGCCGTCTGACCCGCCCCCGCACACGGAGCCGAACCCCTTCCGGCCGTACGGATCACGACGGCCGTACGGACCCGTACGGCCGTCGTGACGGCCCGTACGCCCTGAACAGACCCGTCCCATCCAGACGATCCAGTCGAACACCCATGCCGAACCGCACACAGCCCTGTGCGTCGGCCTTCACCTAGACAGGGACCGGTCCGGCCCCGCGCGACGCCGCGGGCCGGACCGCGACCCGGGGGGACTCCGAGATGCCCGACCCCGTGTCCGCGCGCGAGCGGCTCGCCGACGCCCGGCTCTATCTGTGCACGGACGCCCGCAGACGGCAGGGCGATCTGCCGGAGTTCCTGGACGCCGCGCTGGCCGGCGGCGTCGACATCGTGCAGCTCCGTGACAAGGGCATGGAGGCCGCCGAGGAGCTGGAGCACCTCGCGGTCCTCGCCGACGCCTGCCGGCGGCACGGCAGACTGCTGGCGGTCAACGACCGCGCGGATGTCGCCCACGCCGCCGGGGCGGACGTGCTCCACCTCGGGCAGGGCGACCTCCCGGTCCCCGCCGCGCGGGCCCTGCTCGGCCCCGAGGTGCTCATCGGCCGCTCCACCCACGCCGACGACGAGGCCGCCGCGGCGGCCGTCCAGGACGGCGTGGACTACTTCTGCACGGGCCCCTGCTGGCCCACCCCCACCAAGCCGGGCCGCCACGCCCCCGGCCTCGGCCTGGTCCGGCACACCGCCGCGCTGGGCACCGACCGCCCCTGGTTCGCCATCGGCGGCATCGACCTGGCCAACCTGGACGAGGTGCTGGACGCGGGCGCCCGCCGGGTGGTGGTGGTCCGCGCGATCACCGAGGCGGACGACCCGGGCGCGGCGGCGACGGAGCTCGCCAAGCGGCTGCGGGGGGCGTGAGACGCCCCGAGACGACGACCCGAGACACGCCCCGAGGCGACGGACCCGAGACGACGACCGGGGGCGCCCCGGAGGCGGCCTGAGGTGGTCCGGGAGATGGTCCGGGAGACCTGGGGCGCCCCGGAAGCGCCCTGAGGTGCTCCGAGAGACCTGAGGCGCCCCCGGGGCAATCCGGGGCGCCCTGAGGTGATCCGGGCGGAGACCTGCGGCGGGCCCGGTGGCGACCTGCGGCGACCGAAAGCGCCCCGCGGCGCCCCGCAGCGCCCGGAGGCGCCCCGAGGCGCGGCCCCTGCGACGGCCCGCGACGGCCTGTAGTGCCCTGCGTAACCCCCTGAGAGCCCCTCGCGCCCCGCTCGTGGCCGCCCGGAGGGCCGATGCGGTTTCGGCCACACAGATGTCCAGGATCTGTCCAAGGAGTGGACGGCGACCGGGCAAATCGGGCAAATTTCCGGACTCCGGTTGGGGTGCCGCCAAGCCCCCACTAACCTGCCGGTATGGCCTTCGGAACCGCGTCCACCAGGACTGACCGCGCACGCACCGTGCGGGACATGCTCGCCACGGGCAAGAAGACGTACTCGTTCGAGTTCTACGCGCCGAAGACCGCGAAGGGCGAGCGGAGCCTGTGGAACGCGCTGCGCAGGGTCGAGGCGGTCGCGCCCGACTTCGTCTCCGTGACCTACGGCGCCGGCGGCTCCACCCGGGCCAGCACGGTCCGGGAGACCGAGCAGATCGTCGCGGACACCACCCTCACCCCGGTCGCCCATCTCACCGCCGTCGACCACTCCCTCACCGAGCTGCGCAATGTCATCGGGCAGTTCGCTGACGCGGGCATCCGCAACATGCTCGCCCTGCGCGGCGACCCGCCCGGCGACCCCATGGGCGACTGGATCGCCCACCCGCAGGGCCTGATGTACGCCGCCGAACTGGTCCGGCTGATCAAGGAGTCCGGCGACTTCTGCGTCGGCGTCGCCGCCTTCCCCGAGATGCACCCGCGCTCCCTCGACTGGGACAGCGACGTCGCCCACTTCGTCGACAAGTGCCGCGCGGGCGCCGACTACGCCATCACGCAGATGTTCTTCCAGCCCGAGTCCTACCTCCGGCTGCGCGACCGGGTGACGGCGGCCGGCTGCGCCACCCCGGTGATCCCCGAGGTCATGCCGATCACCAGCGTCCGGCAGCTCGAACGACTCCCGAAGCTCAGCAATGCTCACCTTCCGTCCACCTTCAAAGAGCGGATCCTCACAGCGAAAGACGATCCGGCGGCTGTACGCTCCATGGGAATCGAGTTCGCCACGGAGTTCTGCGCGCGACTGCTGGACGAAGGCGTCCCAGGACTGCACTTCATCACGCTCAACAACTCCACGGCGACACTGGAGATCTACGAGAACCTGGGTCTGCACCATCCACCGCAGAGCTAGACCGGTCGCACTCACATACGACACACTGCGTAGCGGCCACCGGGAGAGGGGCGTACATGGGCTGGACGGTCCTCTACATCGCGTTCGGCATCGTCGCGTTGTGGCTGCTGGGTGAGGTGCTGCTCCAGTACAAGGCGCGGCTGCGCTGGCGACTGCTGGCGTTCGGCGGCTTCCTCGGTGTGGTCGTCGGGGTGCTGATCCCCTCGGTCGTGGTGATCGGACTGGGCGCCGCCGCGTTCGCGGTCGGGCAGACCTATGTGACGCTCTCCTTCCGCCGCGGCTTCTCGGCCGGCTGGGCGGTCAACGGCCGCGGGCCGGGCGGCAGCAAGCGCCGCCGCGGTGAGCCCGAGCACCAGGACCCCACCCTGGAGGTCTCCGACCTCCAGGCCGCCGGTGCCTACGGCGACTTCGACCGGCCGCGCGGCGACGACGACCAGGGCGACGACGCCTACGCCACCGGCGAGCACCCCGCCTTCCCGCCGCCCCGGGACGACTACGAGCGCGACGACGTCTTCACCCCGGCCCGCGCCACCGCCCCGGCCGCCGAGGGCGCCTCCGTCTACCAGCCGCAGCCGATGCCCGACGACACCGGCTCCTACGGTGTGTACGACGACACCGGCTCCCACGCGACCGCGAACCAGCCCCAGGACCAGTACGCGGCCACCGCCCAGGGCGCCGACCAGACCTACGGCTACGACGGTTACACCGGCTACGACCAGCAGCAGTACGGCTACGACCCGGGCAACCAGCAGCCCTACCCGCCCTACTCCGACCCCTACATCGGCCAGGCGTACGGCTCCGGCCCCGGGCCCGGCTACGACCCCGGCGGCTACGGTCAGCAGGGTTACGACCAGCAGGGCTACGGCCAGGACCAGTACGGCAACGGCTACCCCGACGCCACCCCGCCCGGCGGCGTCTGGGTCCCCCAGCAGCGCACCACCGACGACCCCTACGGCGGCGAACTCCCCCCGGAGCAGCCCTACCCGTACCAGGGACAGGACGACGGTCAGCAGCCGCAGGGCAATTCCTACGACGACGGCTACCGTTTCTGAGCCGAGCGCGGCACCCGGCCGGTCACTGGGAGCCCCGGAAGTCCGGGCCCTCCACGATCAGACCGGCCACCAGCGCACCCGACATCCCGGCGTGGGCCAGCCCGCCACCGGGATGGGACCAGCCCCCGACCGTGAACAGGCCCGGCAGAGCGGTGGAGTTCGCCGGGTGGAGCTGTCTTCCGTCCGCCGCCGCGAGCGCCGGTGCCGGGACCGCCCCGCCCGCCGCGCCGGTCACCTCGGCGATGTCCGCCGGGGTCCGGACCTCCCGCCACAGGAGCCGGTCGCGCAGCCCGGGAACGGCCCGCTCGGCCGCGCCGGTCAACTCCTCGGCCAGGGCTTCGGTGAGCGCCTCGGAGGCGGCGGCCCCGGCCGGGCTCCCCGCCGGGACGGTGGCCGTGAGCGTCACGGCCTCATGGGCGGTGTCGGGGGCCGTCGCCGGATCGTCCGGACGCAGGACCGTCACCGTGAGCCCGCCGCCCGGCGCGGTCGCGGTGAGTCCGCTGTCGCCGGTCCGCCCGGTCCTCGGGGCGGCCGGATCGCCGAACACGGCGGTCAGCTCCCCGTCACGGTCCCGCGTGTGCACCACCGTGCGCGGGGCGGTCCCCTCGGGGCGGGCGCCGCGCAGGGCGAGCAGCACGGTCAGCCGGCTCGGCAGCCCTCCCCGCGGGGCGGGTTCGGCGTCCTGACGAGCGGTCCCGGCGATCCGCTCCAGCGCGCCCGGAGCGACCCCGGCGACCACGAAGTCCGCCTCCACGACCGTCCCGTCGGCCAGCTCCACGCCCGAGGCGCGGCCGTCCTTCTCCCGCACCCGGGCGACCTCGGCCCCGAACGCGAACTCCACCCTGCGGGCCAGACACCGCTCGTACAGGGCGGTGGCCAGCTCCCGCAGACCCCCGCGCACATACCAGGTACCGAAGGCGTGCTCCATGTACGGCAGCACGGCCGCGCTCGCCGGGGCCGTGCGCGGGTCCAGGCCGTGGCCCAGGGCGTGGCTCTCCAGCAGGGCCGCGAGCCGGGGGTCGCGCAGCTCCCAGGCGCCCACCTCGGCCAGCGTCCCGGCCCGGCGGGTGCGCAGCACGCGCTTGTGCGGCACCGACGGATAGGGCTCGCGCCCGGCCAGCACCCGCCAGTTCGGCCAGAGCGGCTCCTCCAGGAGCGGTCTGCGGGTGCGGTCCCACGCCTCGCGGGCACGCACCAGGAAATCGCCCCAGCGGTCACCCGCGCCCGCGCCCAGGCCCGCGTCCAGCGCGGCCATCACGCCCGCACGCGAGGCGTTGGGCAGCGACACCGCGCTGCCGTCCGCGAAGAGATGTCGGGACGAGGGATCCGCCTGGACCAGCTCGACGCACGCCTCCAGCGCCTCTCTGCCGGTCTTCAGGAACAGATCGCGGTAGACCGCGGGGAGGGTCAGCAGGCCCGGTCCGGTGTCGAAGCGGAAGCCGTCCCGCTCGTACCGCCGTACCGCTCCGCCGTAGGTCTCCGCGCGCTCGTACACCGTCACCCGGTGGCCCGCCACGGCCAGCCGGGCGGCGGCCCCCATCGCACCCATCCCGGCGCCGATCACCACGATCCGTCCCATGCCCGCGACTGTAGCGCCCGGCACTGACAACGCCCCGGTCAGCCCGGTGGGCAGGTCCAGCCTGCGTGCCTGGCGCCGTCGGGCCCGGCGGATCCGGGAGACCAGGAAGTACGGCCCGACCGGACCGAGCGGCAGCAGGACACCCGCGATGATCGCCGTCGCCGGCGGATGGAAGACCGCGAACGCCACGATCCCGCCCACCCCGAGATCCTCGCCGGCCCGGCCGCTGGTGAGGACCGGAGGGGAGTACGGACACGGAGGCGATCGTCACCAGTGCGGTCCGTTCCGGTCTGGGGTCGCGGGCGCAGACCTGAGTATCCGTACCTAGGCACGGAGATGAGTAGCCGCGCGGATGGGGCGCGACCTGCGGGAACGAGAGAGTGGAGACACGGAAAGGGGCAAGGCGCCGGAACCGCCGACACGGGGCGGCGGAAACGGCGCCGCCCTGGACCGCTCCTTCCGCCGGCCCGGGTCGGCGGGAGCGAGACGGGGGAGCCGCGGGGGAGACCGCACGGGGGACGGGGGACGGGGGAAACCGGGGGACGGGGGGAACGGGGGCCAGGGGAAACGGGGGATCGGGGGGGATCGGGGGAACGCGAGGGAGCGTCGGTTCGGTGGTGGCCCGTCGGGGGGCGTGGCCATCGTCGGACCGGCGCTTTCTCGCGTTCCCCCGTCCCCGCGGGGGCGGCCCGGGACGGGGCGCCGGTCCACCCGCGCGGGTGCCCGCTCCGGTGCCGGGGGCTCCCGCAGCGAGTGTTCATCGCCGGTCCCCGCGCGGGTGCCCGACGATCCATGGGCGGGAGTCGACCGGAGACCAGGGGCACGCTGCTCCCCGCGCGCGGATGCCCGGCCCAGGTACCCGGCGCCGGTTCGGCGATCGGGCTCGCTGCTCCCCGCGCGGGTGCCCGGCAAGGCGTCAGGGCCGGCCGCTCACCCGGCCCTGGAGGAGGCGGGACAGGGCAGCGTGGACATCGTCCAGGGAGCGTTCCGGCTGGAACGCCTGCCAGTCCAGGGCGGCCACCAGCACCATCCCGACCAGGGCCGCGGCGGTCAGCGGGATGTCGATCTCATCGCTGAACTCGCCGCTGTCCACCCCGCCCCGCAGCACGTCCTCCACCACCGCCACGGCCTGCTTGCGCACCACCAGCAGGGTCGACTGCCAGGCCCGGTTGGTCCGCCACAGCTCGGCCACGTACAACTGGGTGAAGGCGGGGTAGGTGGCGATGAACTCCAGACCCGCGCGGATCATCGCGTCCAGCGCGTCCACCTGGGAGCCGCCCCCGCGCGCGGAGCCCTCCGCGGCCTCCCTGAGGGACGCGGTGAGCAGGCCCACCCCGTGCCGCAGCAGCTCCTCGAAGAGGACCGACTTGCTCGCGAAGTTGTAGTAGACCGTCCCCTTGGCGACCCCGGCCCGCTCGGCGATCTCGTCCACGGTGGTGGCCGAGAAGCCCTGTTCGGCGATGAGGGTGACGGCCGCCTCGTAGAGCTTCTGCCGGGTGGACTCGCGGCGGGCCGCCGCCCCCGATGTGGCGCTGCTGCTTTCCATGGCTCCGATTCTCACAGCACCGGCCCGCGGGACGGGCGCCGACGGGGGAGGGGCGGACGGCCGGGTCACGGGCCGGGTTTCCCGGTGCGGACGGATCACCGGCCCGGTGCCGGGTGTGGGCGGGTCACGAGCCCGGTACCGGGTGCGGCCGGGTCATGAGCCTGGTGCCGGTGCGGGCGGATCATGAGCCCGGTGTCTGGTGGTGCGGGCGGGTCACAGGCTCAGCTCCGGGTGCAGCCGGTCCAGCGTCCACACCTGCTTGCGGCGGGCCGACAGCGCGGTCAGCGCGAGCGCGCCCAGGGTGAACGCGGCCAGCACCGCGCACGCCTGCCACACCGGGCCGAGTCCGCCCCCGGTGATCAGCCTGCGCAGCGCCTCCACCACGTAACTCATCGGCAGGAAGGGGTGGATCGCGGCGAAGAAGCCCGGACTGGTCTGGACGGGGTATGTGCCACCCGCCGAGGTCAGTTGGAGCATCAGCACCGCCAGCACCAGGATCCGCCCGGCGGCCCCGAAGCGGGCGTTCAGCCACTGCACGATCGCCGCGAAGCAGCCCGTCACCAGGAACAGGAACCCGACCGTCCCCGCCGTCCGGGCCGGCTCCAGACCGACCAGCCAGTGCAGCACCGTCATCAGGGCCGTCACCTGGGCCGCGCCGATGGCCAGCACCGGCAGCCAGCCCGCCAGCGCGATCCGCCACGCCGAGCCGCCCGCGGCCAGCGCCCGCCGGTTCAGCGGCGCGATCACCATGTACGCCACCATGGCGCCCACCCACAGCGACAGCGGGATGAAGTAGGGGGCGAAACCGGTGCCGTAGTTGGGCGCCTTGTACAGCGATTCCGACGCGAGCCGCACGGGGTCGGCCATGACCCGGGTACGGTCCTCGCGCTCCGCCCGGTCGTAGTCGGGGATCCGGGCGGCGCCGTCGTGGAGTCCGCCGGCCAGGTCGCCGGAGCCGTCGACCAGCTTGAACATGCCCCCGCTCAGATCGTCCGCGCCGCTCTTCAGATCCCCGACACCGGTGTCCAGGTCGACCGCGCCGGTCTCGGCCGTACCGAGCCCCCGGTGGAGCTTCTCGGCCCCCGCGGCGACCTCTCCGGCGCCCTTGTCGAGGGCATTGATCCTCGTGACGGCGTCGTCCAGGTCCTCCGACAGCCGGGGGGCGTGGCCGGCGAGCGCCCCGGCCTGCCGCTCCAGGTCGGCCAGGTGCCCGTCCAGCCGCTCCAGTTCGTCCGCGCGGTCCGACACCAGCGTGTCCAGCCCGTCGGCGAGGTCCGCGACCTCCGCCGCCGCGGCCACCGCGGGCTTCAGCTCCGCGCAGACCGGGTCCGGGCCGTCCGCCGGTTCGGCGCCGTCCCCGGGGGCGGGCGTCTCGCAGCGCGTGCGGTACGTCCCGGCGAGGCGGTCGTGGGCCTCGCGGGCCTGGGTGGCGGCCCCGGGGGCCCGCTTCTCCAGGGTGCCGAGGTTCTCCCGGATCGTCCCGGCCGCGTCCGCCACCGACCGGGCGGTGTCGCCGATGCCCCGCTCGTTCGCCGCGAGGAACGGTCCCACCGTCCCGGCGATCCCGTTGACCCTGTCGGCCAGCGCCCGGGTGCCCTCGGCGACCTTCGCGGAGCCCTCCTCCAGATCGCTCGCGCCCGTGCTCAGCTTCCGCAGGCCCGACGAGAGATCGCCGCTGCCCTCCTTGGCGTCCTTCAGCCCGTCCGCGAGGTCCTGGGAGCCCTTCTCGGCCTTACCCAGGCCGCCCTTCAGCTCATCGGCCCCGTCCGCCGCCTTCACCGTCTCGCCGTGGATGTCCGAGAACGAGATGAAGATCTTGTCCAGGAACGCCCGCGACGCCTTCGTGGACGCCGCCGTCCGCACCTCACCGAACACCGTCCGCGAGATCTGCCCCACGATGTAGTTGTTGGCGTCGTTCGTACGCACCCGCAGGGCGCCCGTCTCCGGCGTGTCGCCCTCACTGGAGGCGATCCGGTGACTGAAGTCCCCCGGCAGGGTCAGCGACAGGTAGTACCGGCCGTCCTCGACGCCCGCGCGGGCGTCCTCGGCGCTCACCTCACGCCAGTCGAACACCGCGCTGTCCCGCAGCCCGGCCACGATGTCGTCCCCCGCGCGCACCCGCTCACCGCCCGCGGTGGCGCCCCGGTCCTCGTTCACCAGCGCCACCGGAAGCCGGTCCAGCCTGCTGTACGGGTCCCAGAACGACCACAGATACAGCGCCCCGTACAGCAGGGGCAGCAGCAGAACCGCCACCAGCGCGGCCCGCGGCAGCCGTCCCCGCCCGAACCGGCGCAGCTCAAGCGCCGCGAGCTTCGGCGAACGCATCGCCCGTCTCCTTCGTCTTCGTCCCGGTGTCAGGGGTGGGGGTGGGGGATGTGCCCGTGCCGCATGCCGCTCCCGCGCGCGTGGGGACCACCCGAGCGCCCTCCGGTGCCTCGCTGCACACCGCGAGGACCGTCGTCCCGGACGCGGCGACCGAGCGCAGCACGGCCCACGCCTCGGCCCGTTCGGCGTCCGGGAGCTTCAGATCGGTGTCGTCCACCCCGAGCAGCAGCGGACACCCGATCAGCGCCAGGGCGACGGACAGCCGCAGCGCCTCCAGCCGCTCCAGATCGCGTACGGCGGTCCGTGTGCCCTTGGGCAGTGCCGCGGGGTCCAGTCCGGCGGCGGCCAGCGCGGTGTCGATCCGCAGCCGCGCCTCGGAGGCCCGCTCGGCGCGGGGCCGCAGCAGTCCGCGCAGCGAACCGCCGAACCGGCGCTGGAGCAGCGCCCGTTCGCGCAGATGCTCGCCGACGGTCAGGGCGGGCTCCAGGTCGGTGACGCCCTGGACATGGGCGAGGGCGCTGACCCGGCGCAGCGGGGCGAGCCCGCGCGGCAGCCGGGCCCCGCACACGGTGGCGGTCCCCTCCGTGGCCCGCATCCGGCCGGTGAGCGCGAGCAGCAGACTCGTACGGCCCGAGCCGGACGGTCCTTCGAGCGCGGTGAGCGTGCCCGGTGCGGCGCTGAACGAGAGATCGCGGAAGACCCAGCCGCGCGGCCCCTTCAGCCCGAGACCACGCACCTCGATCCCGCCCGCGTCCTCTGCACCCCCCGCTTCCCCCGCGCCCCCCGCATCCCCCGCGCCTCCGTCTCGGCCGGTTGCCCCGGCTCCCCCCGATCCTTCCCCCGGCACTTCCTCCACCGCTTCCGGCAACGCTTCCCCCCCCCCGGGACACGGGCCGACCCCGGGAAAGGCCGCCCATCTTTTGAACTGACTGGTCAGTCCAAAAGCTAGCCCGAACCTGCGATCGAAGCAAAAGCCCAGGTCAGAACGGATTGTCAGTGGCATACCGCACGATGGACACATACGGCCACAGAGCCGTCACACAGACGACAGGAGGTTCGTCATGGCCAACTCGTCCGCAGCCGCCGCCCGTCGGCGTCGCGTCCCCGGCCCTGCCCCCTCACTGAACGGCCCGGCGAGCGATGTGCACCCCGTTCTGCGCCGGGCCACGGCCCCGCCCGCCGCCCTCGACCTGCTCGCCCAGGCCCGCGCCGGACTCGACGAGGCCGCCGCCCTGGAGACCCCCAACGAGCGGTACGCGACGGCCCACCTCGCCGCCCTGCGCACCGCCGCCGCTGTCCTGGCCGCCCGTGGCCGCCCGGAGACCGGCTCCCGGCGCCGGGCCCGGATACGCAGCGCCTGGGAAGTGCTGCCCGAGATAGCCCCCGAGCTGACCGAGTGGAGCGCGCTGTTCGCCTCCGGCGCCCGGCGCCGCGCGCGGGCCGAGGCCGGTATCCAGGGCGCGGCCACCCGCCGGGACGCCGACGACCTGATCCGTGATGTGGCGATGTTCGTCCGGCTCGTCGAGCGCATGCTGGTGCTCCAGCCGGTCCTGCCCCCGCCCCGCCAGGAGGGGGACGGCCGGGCGGGGGAGAGCGGGCTGCCGGACGCGGGGTGAGCGGACCCGCCCGGGGCCGGGATGACCTGGTCCGTCGGCGCAGGCAATAGGGTGGGTGGCGCCTGAAAGGCCCTCCGTCCGGCACACCCCGGCCAGGAGGGCGAGCCCGTTCGCTCCGCCGTCCCCAAGGCGGTGCCGCGCCGAGGAGTCAACTGCCGTGCCGGACCCGACCCGACCCCGCGCCTCTCTCCGTACCGCCGTGGTCTGGGACGTCCTCCAGGACGCTCTGGACCGCAGGGTCAAGGCCACCGGCCGGGACGCCCTCGACGTCCTCGACACCGGCGGCGGCAGCGGCAACTTCGCCGTGCCGCTGGCCCGCCTGGGCCACCGGGTCACCGTGGTCGACCCCAGCCCCAACGCGCTGTTCGCGCTGGAGCGCCGGGCCGCCGAGGCAGGGGTCGCCGAGCGGGTCACCGGCGTCCAGGGCGACGCCCACGGGCTCTTCGACGTGGTCGAGCGCGGCCACTACGACGCGGTGCTGTGCCACGGGGTCCTGGAGTACGTGGACGACCCGGCCGAGGGGGTGCGCAACGCCGTCGCGGCACTGCGCGCCGAAGGCGTGCTCAGCCTGCTCGCCGCCGGGCTCGGCGGTGCCGTGCTGGCCCGCGCGCTCGCCGGGCACTTCACCGAGGCCAGGCAGGCGCTGACCGACCCGGACGGCCGCTGGGGCACCGGTGACCCGATGCCGCGCCGCTTCACCGCCGAGCAGCTCACCGCGCTCGTCGAGGGCGCCGGCCTCCGCGTCGGTGCCGTGCACGGCGTGCGGGTCTTCGCCGATCTGGTGCCCGGAGTGCTGGTGGACACCGAGCCCGGCGCGCTGGACGCGCTGCTGACCCTGGAGGCCGCGGCGGCCGAGCTGCCCGCGTTTCACTCGGTGGCCACGCAGCTTCATGTGCTCGGAGAGACCCGAGGGGCCTGAGCGACGGCGGGCCACCGCCGTGGCGCCGCGCTGATCAGGGCTTGAGCATGGATGGAGTACGCCACAGGCCCCCCGATCGGGCGCTTGTCGCCGTATGATCGAGGGAGACCGCTCCGGCATGACGGGTCGGCCGCCGGGGAATGGAAGCCTCAGCGAGCCATGACGCTTCATGGCGGAATCCGGTTGGCCAATTGGCGCAGAGGGGCGGGTTTCACGGGGGCGATTCCCTGCCTATCCTGAAGGGACCCCCCGGGTCGCCCCGGCGACTGCACGATGAGGAGGACTCCGTGCCGCTCTCGGAGCACGAGCAGCGCATGCTCGAGCAGATGGAGCGAGCGCTGTACGCCGAAGATCCCAAGTTCGCGACAGCGCTTGAGGGAAGCGGGCTGCGCACGTACACCCGGCGACGGGTCTACCAGGCGGTCGCCGGCTTCCTCGTAGGTATCGCGCTCCTCATGGCCGGAATGGTCGCCAAGCAGGTATGGCTCAGCGTGGTGGGATTCCTCGTCATGCTGGGGTGCGCGGTACTCGCGGTGACCGGCTGGCGCAAGGCCCCCAGACCGGGGGAGCAGGCCGCCGCAGACCCCCAGGCCCGCCGTCAGGGGCGCCAAAGGCGTTCCATGATGGACCGGATCGAGCAGCGCTGGCAGCGCCGCCGGGACGAGCAGCAGGGCGGCCAGTGATCCGTACACGCACTTCTCTGTGACGTCATACGTGTGAGGGGCCACCGTCCCACCGACGGTGGCCCCTCACACGCGTTCCCATGCCTGCCGCCCGCCGTCACACCAAGGGGCCGGCCCACCGCCAGGCCGAAGACGCAAGCCTTGCCGGTAGGCCGAAGAGGCAAGCCCTGGCGTTACGCCAGCGGCGCAGCCCCTGCTGTCACGCCGAAGGGGGCAGCCTCTGCGGTCACGCCGTAGGCGCAAGCTCTGCCGGTGGGCCGAGGGCGCGGCCTCTGCCGTCTCGCCGTAGGCGCAAGCCTTGCCGGTGGGCCGAAGAGGCAACCCCTGCCGTCACGCTGTAGGCGCAAGCCTTGCCGGTGGGCCGAAGACGCAGCTCCTGCCGTTACACCGAAGGCACCGGCCCTGGCGGTGGGCCCAAGAGGCAACCCCTGCCGTCAGGCCGAAGGCACAAGCCCTGCCAGTAGGCCGAAGGGGCAGTCCTGGCGCCACGCCAGCGGCGCAGCCCCCCGCCCTCACGCCGGAGGCGCAACCCCTTGAGCCCGCCCCACCCGCCCCCGCTCCGGCCCGCCCCCGCAGTCGGTATGCAGAAGGTCAGAAAGCCCGAGCCAGTGATCATCCGGCTCGGGCCTTCTGGCCCTCGGTGCGTCTCGGGCGCCGCCTCACGGGCCGTGCTCCGCGCCCCCGCGGTGCCCGCCCGCTCGCCTCCCGGCTCAGCCTCCCCGCGGTCCCGAAGGGGACGGCTTCGGCCGCCGGATCAGGCCCGCCCAGCGGTCCGCCACCCTGATCCGGAGCGTCGTCACCCGGTCGGACAGCGACCACACCGCCCGGATGGCCGAACGCGGGGCCAGCAGTGCCCGCAGCCGGGTCCGGCGGCCCGCCCGGGAACGCAGGGCCAGGCGCAGCCTGCGGACATCGTCGGCCAGGCCCGGTACGGCCTGGGGCTCGGGCGCGAACAGCACCTGCTCCACCGCGCCCGCCACCCGGTGCACCGACGCGGCGGCGGCCTCGTCGATCTCGCCCAGCCGGACGATCCGCGCCGCCGCCTTGCGCGGGGTGAGCGCCTCGTCGGGGAGGATGCCGTAGTCCCAGGCAGTGTCCGTCAGCTCCTGCCACACGGCCAGCACATGACCGGCGGCCGGTTGTCCGCCCGGTGGGGAGTCCAGCCGGATCCCCGGTCCCGCTGCCGATTCCGGTCCGTCCGGGGCGGACGGGCCGTGCTGCGCGGACGCGAGCCGTACCGTCCGCCGTCTGATCCGCCAGAGCATCGGGGCCAGCGGCACGGCCGCCACCGCCAGACCCAGCAGGGTCCAGCCGATGATCTGGTACCAGGGCGGCCCACCCGACCCGGAGGCACCGGCGGCGCTGGGAGCCGCGCTGTCGCACACCTCCAGCCGCTTGTCCTCCGCCGAGCAGCTCGGGCTGCTGGACGGGGCCTCGGACGGCGCCGCCTGCGACGGACGCGCCGTGTCCTCCGTCTCCGGCACCGTGGTGCCGGGCAGGTCGGGCAGCGTGTACTCGGGCGTCGAACCCCGGCTCGGGGTCGGCTCGAAGCGGGTCCAGCCCACGCCCTCGAAGTACAGCTCCGGCCAGGCGTGCGCGTCCCTGAGGCCCACCGCCACCGAACCGTCCGCCTGCATCGTGCCCGGAGCGAAGCCGACCGCGATCCGGGCCGGGATGTCCAGCGAGCGGGCCATCGAGGCCATCGCGAAGGAGAAGTGGACGCAGAAGCCGCGCCGGTCCCGCAGGAACCGGGCGATCCCCTCCGACCCGCTGCCGACCTCGACCTCCGTGTCATAGGTGAAGCCGCCGTTGAGGGCGAAGTACTCCTGGAGCCGGACCGCCTGCTCGTAGGGGTTCTCGGCGCCCTGGGTGATCTCGCGGGCGGTCTGCGCCACCATCGGCGGCAGCGAGTCCGGCAGCTCGGTGTAGTCCCGCTGGAGCTGCGCTGGAGGCTCCGGCGCCTGCGCGAGCTGCTCCGCCGTGGGATTCACATCGAGGCTGGTCACCTCGTAGGTCTGGCCGCCGGTGTTCTGGCCGTGGTCGCCGACCAGGGTCATCCCCACCGGCTCGTACCGCCACTGGCCCTCGATGTCGACACCGCTGGGCGGGTACGGCATCGGCAGCCAGTCCTGCTCGTACCACTCGGCCGCCGTGATCTGCGTGGTCACCTCCGTGCGCGCCACGTCCGCGGCGAGGCCGGTGGGAGTGGGCAGCTCGTCCGGGACCTGCTCGATCCCGCGCTTCGCGGGGCGCCAGGTGGTGCCGTCGAACTCGTCCAGGGAGACGATCCGCAGATACATGTTGGACAGGGAGTCGGAGTCGGTGCGCAGGGTCAGCACCGTACGGTCCTCGTCGACGTTGAGGCTGTCGCGGAGCGAGACCAGGGGGTTGACCGCGGAGATGGTGCCCCCACCGCCGCTGCCCGCGCCGACCCCGCCGCCCGCGTTCTCCAGCAGGCCGCCGTCCATCGCGGGCAGGCCCAGCGGTACCACCAGGGCGATCCCGAGCGCCACCACACCGATCCGCCGCCCGGTGCGCACCGGGGCCGCCGCGCCGCCGCCGTCCGGGACGGGCCCGCCGGGGGCACGCGGCCCGCCCGCGAAGACCCGGCCCCACTGGGAGAGCCGGTCACGGCCCTCGGCCAGCAGCAGCAACAGATAACCGGCCGCCGCGATCAGGAACCACGCCCAGCCGCCCGAGCCGTCCGACAGCCCGGCCGCCACCGAGTACAGCGCCAGCAGCGGCAGCCCGGCCGGGGCGGCGCTGCGGAACGTCACCGCCAGTACGTCGACCAGCAGCCCGATCACCAGCACCCCGCCGACCAGCATCAACTGGATGCCGTCCGACATCGGGGCCGGTATCGCGTACCGCTCGACGTCGTTGGTGCCGGCCTGGAGCAGGTCCCCGAAGCGCTGGAACGCCTGCGGGCCCGGGATCAGCCCGGCCAGGGCGTACTCGCGGGCGAAGGACAGGGTCAGCAGCACCAGCGAGACCAGCACCTGGGCGCCGATCGTCATCCAGCGCGCCAGCGGCACCCGCCGGGCCGCCATGCCCACCCCGCTCTGCACCAGCAGCAGCACCGCCCCCTGGAGCAGCCAGCCCGGCGACTCCACCAGCGGCAGCAGGGCACAGGACGCCATCAGCGTGGCCAGTGCCGCCATCAGCGCCATCCGCGCGCGCATGCTCACGACCAGCCCTCCCCGCCCCCGGCCGCGGTCAGACCGGAACGCTCCCGGTCCGCCTGCCGCCACAGTTCTCCCACCGTCGCCCCGCGCGGGACGCCCAGGGCCGTCCAGCCCGACTCGCGCAGCATCCGCAGCCGCTCCTGACTGTCCCGGTCCGGGCCGGGCACCTCGGTCGGCTCGCGCGTCCAGGTGTCGCCGTCCAGGACGAAGGCGAGCGCGCCGCCGCTGCGCTGGCGCATCCGGGCGGCCACCGCCGCCTGCTCCTCGTCCAGATCGCCGAAGAAGGCGACCAGCAGTCCCTCGTTGCCCCCGCGCAGCACGTCGTACGCGCGCGAGAGGCCGTCCCCGTCGGAGTGGTCGATCACGGCGAGGGTGTCCATCATCAGCCCGGCCGCGTCCGCCGACTCCTGGCTGGCACCGGCGAAGCCGTCGGCGCCCTCGCCGGGCACCGAGGTGCCGGTGTCCGTCAGCAGCCGGACCGAGAAGCCCCGTTCGAGCATGTGCACCAGGACCGAGGCGGCGCCGCCGACCGCCCACTCGAAGGCCGAGTCGGGGCCCGCGCCCCGGTAGGCGAGCCCCCGGGTGTCGAGCAGCACCGTGCAGCGCGAGCGCTGCGGCTGCTCCTCGCGGCGCACCATCAGCTCGCCGTAGCGGGCGGTGGAGCGCCAGTGGACGCGGCGCAGGTCGTCGCCGTGGCGGTAGCCGCGCGGGATCACGTCGTCCTCGCCGGCCAGGGCCACCGAGCGCTGCCGTCCGTCGCCGTACCCCTTGGCCTCACCGGCCAGGCGGACCGGCGGCAGCGGCTCCACGCGCGGGATGACGGTCAGGGTGTCGTAGGAGGAGAAGGAGCGGGTCAGCTCGCACATGCCGAACGGGTCGGTGAGCCGGAGCTGGAGCGGGCCCAGCGGATACCGGCCGCGCAGATCCGAGCGGACCCGGTAGGACACCTCGCGGCGCCCGCCCGCCTCCACCCGGTCCAGCACGAACCGGGGGCGCGGGCCGAGGACGTAGGGCACCCGGTCCTGGAGCATCAGCAGGCCCGTGGGCAGCCGGGAGACATTGTCCATCCGCAGATGGACCCGGGCCTCGGCGCCGGCCGGCACCCGGCCGGGGGAGAGCCGGCGGCTGCCCGCGACCCGGTAGCGGGTGCGGTACAGCACTCCGGCGCAGACCAGCGGCAGCACCGCGAGCAGCAGCCCGACCCGCAGCAGATCGGCCTGCCCGAGGACATAGGCGCAGACGGCGGCGGCGATCCCGGCGGCCAGGAAGGAGCGCCCGCGGGTGGTGAGACCGGCCAGGGCGGTACGGACACCGCCCTTGTCGCCGCGGTCCGCCTCCGGGGGGCCCGCCGGATGACCCGCCAAAGGCCCCGCGGGATGACCCGCGGTGCTCATCACAGCCTCCGGGGCGACTGCTGGCCGTACCCGCCGCGGACCGGACCGCTGCCGTTGTGCTCGGGGGCGGCCGGGACCGGGGTGTGCTGGATGATCTCCTGCACGACCTGCTCCGCCGTCCGCCGGTTGAGCTGGGCCTGGGCGGTGGGCAGCAGCCGGTGCGCGAGGACGGCGACGGCGAGGGCCTGGATGTCGTCCGGCAGGGCGTACTCCCGGCCACTGAGGGCGGCGGACGCCTTGGCGGCGCGCAGCAGATGCAGCGTCGCGCGCGGGGAGGCGCCGAGTCTGAGGTCGGGGTGCGTACGGGTGGCGGCGACCAGGTCGACCGCGTAGCGGCGGACCGTCTCGGCGACATGGACCGCGCGCACGGCCTCGATCAGCTTCACCACCTCGTGCGCGTGGGTCACCGGCTGGAGGTCGTCCAGCGGGTTCACCGCGCCGTGCACGTCGAGCATCTGCAACTCGGCCTCGGGGCTCGGGTAGCCGATGGAGACCCGGGCCATGAAGCGGTCGCGCTGGGCCTCGGGGAGGGGGTAGGTGCCCTCCATCTCGACCGGGTTCTGCGTGGCCACCACCATGAAGGGGCTGGGCAGTTCATAGGTCTGCCCGTCGATGGTGACCTGGCGCTCCTCCATGGACTCCAGCAGCGCCGACTGGGTCTTCGGCGAGGCGCGGTTGATCTCGTCGCCGATCACGATCTGGGCGAAGATCGCGCCGGGCTTGAACTCGAAGTCCTTGCCCTGCTGGTCCCAGATGGACACGCCCGTGATGTCCGACGGCAGCAGGTCGGGCGTGAACTGGATACGCCGCACCGAGCAGTCGATGGACCGCGCCAGCGTCTTGGCCAGCATGGTCTTGCCCACGCCGGGGACATCCTCGATCAACAGATGTCCCTCGGCGAGCAGCACGGTCAGCGAAAGCCGTACGACCTCGGGCTTGCCCTCGATCACTTCTTCCACCGAGCTGCGCACCCGGTCCACGGTGGCAGTCAGATCAGTGAGGCTCGCTCGATCGTCATAGGTCGTCACCCGGCCCTCCTCGGCCCGTTCTTACGTACCGGCCGACGCTCTGTGACGCGGCCGGCCCACCCCAAACACGAACACCACGCGGGAAAAGTTCCGCGGGGCGCCATCACCGCATTCTGATTGCCGTTACCTGTTCGTGTCACTCGACTACGGACAACTGGAAGCGATATGCGGTATTTGTTGCCTTTTTGTGCACTGGGAGGCCAGAGTTGGGTGCCCAACGAGTGTCCGTGCGCGGGGTTACGCCCCCGGATCGATCTCCCGCAGCAGCCCGGACCGCACATCGAAGACGAAGCCGCGCACATCGTCGGTGTGCACCAGGAACGGCGAGGTGCGCACCCGCTGCATCGACTGCCGGACGTCCTGGTCGACATCGCGGAACGCCTCCACCGCCCACGCGGGGCGCTGGCCGACCTCCATCTCCAGGTCGTGCCGGAACTCCTCGGTCAGGGACTCCAGACCGCACCCGGTGTGATGGATGAGCACGACGCTGCGGGTGCCCAGCGCGCGCTGGCTGATGGTCAGGGAGCGGATCACGTCGTCGGTGACGACACCGCCCGCGTTGCGGATGGTGTGGCAGTCGCCGAGTTCGAGACCCAGTGCGGCGTGCAGGTCGAGACGGGCGTCCATGCAGGCCACCACGGCGACCCGGAGCACCGGCCGGGCGTCCATGCCCGGGTCGGTGAACGCGTCGGCGTAGCGCCCGTTGGCCTCGACGAGCCGGTCGGTGACGGTGCCGGTGCGGACTATGGCGCTCTCGGGTCCGGCGGGAACCGATGCAGAAGTCGTCATGCCTATGACGGTACTGGTCACAGGCGGTCCGGTCCTGTGGTGGGAGAGGACAAAGGATGTCATCGGGCCATGTTGTGAGCCGATACACAGCATCTCTGCTGGATACGTCACCTCGTCTCCACCCGCCGTTCCCGGTACGCCCCCCGCGCGCGGGGCCGTACCGTCCGCCGGACGGGTGATCTTCGTCCCCCGAACGCGGTGTGCGCACCGCCCGCCGCGACGCGCAGGCCGGTTGATTGACCGCGCGGAACCGTGGACTAAAGTGGCGCGGAGCGGGAGGCGAGGCTCCCCTGCTGTACCGAGACCCCCTTGAGAACTCCCTGAGACCCCCGGTGACCTCGGTATTCACCGGTGGATCTCGCGACGTGCGCGGCGCGTACGCACGGCTCGGCCGCCACCCGCCTCCGGTCGGCCGACGCCCCCGGGCGCCGGCGGACCTCGCCTTGACGAGCGGGCGGGGACCCGGCGGTGCGTACGGTCCCGCCGGATCTGAGAGGCCCCTGTGAGCAGCGAGAGTCGACATGTCCCGGTGATGCTCCAGCGCTGCCTGGACCTGCTGGCCCCCGCCCTGGAGCGGCCCGGCGCGGTCGTCGTCGACTGCACCCTCGGCCTCGGCGGGCACAGCGAGGCGCTCCTCGCCCGCTTCCCCGGGGCCCGCCTCGTCGCCCTGGACCGCGACAAGGAGGCCCTGCGCCTCTCCGGCGAGCGCCTGGCGCCCTACGGCGACCGGGCCACCCTGGTCCACGCGGTCTACGACGAGCTGCCCGATGTCCTGGAACGGCTCGGCGTCGCGCGCGTGCAGGGCGTTCTCTTCGACCTCGGCGTGTCGTCCATGCAGCTCGACGAGGCCGACCGGGGCTTCGCCTACGCCCAGGACGCGCCCCTGGACATGCGGATGGACCAGACGACCGGTGTGAGCGCCGCCGAGGTCCTGAACACCTATCCCCCCGGCGACCTGGTCCGCATCCTGCGCGCCTACGGCGAGGAGAAGCAGGCCAAGCGGATCGTCGCGGCGGTGGTGCGGGAGCGGGAGCGGGAGCCGTTCACGAACAGCGCCCGGCTGGTGGAGCTGATCCGGGACGCCCTGCCGCAGGCCGCCAAGCGCACCGGCGGCAACCCCGCCAAGCGCACGTTCCAGGCCCTGCGGATCGAGGTCAACGGCGAACTGTCGGTCCTGGAGCGGGCCGTCCCGGCTGCGGTGGCCGCGCTCGCCGTGGGCGGCCGGATCGCGGTCCTGTCGTACCAGTCCCTGGAGGACCGGCTGGTCAAGCAGGTTCTGACGGCCGGCGCCGCCTCCACCGCTCCGCCCGGCCTGCCCGTCGTCCCCGAGCGCTACCAGCCCCGGCTCAAGCTGCTCACGCGCGGTGCCGAACTTCCCAGCGAGGAAGAGGTCGCCACCAACCGCCGGGCGGCCCCGGCACGGCTGCGCGCGGCGGAGCGCGTCAGGGAGGACGTCGGGTGAGCGACGGGGAAGTGGACGAGGCCAACAGGAGCGTGCCCGCGGGGGGCGTGCCGGGGTCCCCGGCGGGGGATCCGGCAGGGGTACGGCGCCCTCGTCGGACGGGCAGATGCCCGTGGCACCCGGGGACGGGCGGTCACCGACCCGGCGCCCGGGGACACGGTCCCCTGCCGGGCTCACGGGCGGGCTTCCGGGGGCATGGTCCTCTGCCGGGGCCACGGGCGGACGATGGTTGCCCGGAGGGCTTCCCGGGTCACGGTCCCCTGCCGGGCTCACGGGCGGGTGCTGGTTTCCTGGAGGGCTCCCGGGGCCACGGTCCTTTGCCGGGCCCACGGGCTGGTGGTGGTTGCCCGGAGGGGTTCCGGGGCCACGGTGGTCTGCCGGGCTCACGGGCGGGCGGTGGTGGCCGGGCGGCCTTCCCGGGCCACGGTCCCCGGCCGGGTGATGATGCCCCGGAGGGCTGCCGGGGCGACCATCGGCGACCCCACCCCCCGGTGGGCGGTAGCGCCCCGGGCCTGTGCGCGACCAACCGCGTACCGCGCCCTCAGGCACCCGCCGGCCCACCGCACCCGCACGAGAACCGCACCCCCCAACGCCCCCACAGAAGCGCTCGCCCACCCCACCCCGACCCCTCCGCCCGCCCCACGGGAACGGCCCCCGAGGGAAAGGCCCCCACGGGGATGGTCCGCGCCGGGACGGCCCCCACGGGAACGGCTCCCGCCAGATCGGCCCCCGCGGGGACGGCTCCCGCAGGATCAGCCCCCGCCAGAAGGGCCCCCTCCGTAACGGCCCCCGCAGGATCAGCCCCCGCCAGAACGGCCCCCTCCGTAACGGCCCCCGCAGGATCAGCCCCCGCCAGAACGGCCCCCTCCAAAACACCCCCCGCAGAGGCACCCCCCTCCGAAACAGTGACCCCCCTCCCCGGAACGCCCCCCACCCCCACCCGCCCCCAGGAGCGCCCGTGAGTGGGAAACCGGAGTTGCGCGGGCGGGCCGCCCGGCTGGCGCGGCTGTTTCCGGCCGGGCGGGGGCAGGCCGCCCGTACCCCGTTCGTGCTGCTGGTCGTCGTGCTGCTCGGCGGTGGGCTGATCGGGCTGCTGGTGCTCAACTCCGCGCTCAGCGAGGGCTCCTTCCGGCTGGCGGACCTCCAGCGGGACACCAAGGCCCTCACCGACGAGCAGCAGGCGCTCCAGCGGGACATCGACGCGTACTCCGCCCCCCAGGCCCTTCAGCGCCGCGCCCGCGAGCTGGGCATGGTCCCCGGCGGCGACCCCGCCTTCCTCGGCCCCGACGGCAAGGTCAGGGGCGTCCCCTCGCCCGCCGCCGAGCCCGCCTCCGCCCGCGCCCCCCTCGTCCTGGCCCCCGAGGCCATGCCCCCGGCGACCGGAGCCGCCCCGACCCCGGCCAGGCCGCCGTCGGCGACCCCGACCCCGGCCCCGACCCCGGCGGCCACAGCCACCCCCAACCCCCCAGCCGCCCCCGCTCCCGCCCTCACAGGCGCCCCCGCCGCGCCCTCCACCCCGACCCCCGGCAGGTGACGGAAGTGTCCGACAGGGAAGCGCCGCGCCGGCGCGTGCCCGGCCCCGTACGGTCCGACCGATCCGTGGGCCGGCAGCGTCCGGGGCCCGGCGCCCGGCCCGCCCGGCGGCCCGCCGCGCCCCGCCAGGGCCCCGGCGTCCCCGGCCCGCGCACCATCAGGCTGGGCAGCCCCCGCCCCCGGCTGCGGCTGGTCGGCGTCGCGCTGACCCTCGTCCTGTCCGTCTTCGTGGTCCGGCTCCTCCAGGTGCAGGCCGTCGACGCGGGCACCTACGCCGCCAAGGCCGAGGCCAACCGCTACGTCCACTACGTCCTGGCCGCCGAGCGCGGCGGGATCACCGACCGCAACGGTGTGGAGCTGGCGACCAGCGTCGACGCCTACGACATCACCGCCGACCCGACGCTCTTCACCCGGGAGGAGCTGAAGATCGACGACGGGCCCGAGCAGGCCGCCGCGCTGCTCGCGCCCATCCTCGGCCGCGACCAGGCCGGGATCGCCGAGCTGCTGCGCCCGGCGAACAAGGAACTGCGGTACGTCAAGCTGGCCAGCCGGCAGACCCCGCAGGTCTGGAAGCAGATCAAGGACCTGAAGTCCGCGCTGGCGGGCAAGGCGGAGTCCGACCGGACCACCGTCAACGTCCTCGCCGGGGTCCTCGCCGTCGCCAGCAGCAAGCGCGTCTACCCGAACGCCGACCTCGCCGCCGGGATACTGGGCTGGGTCAACGCCGACGGCAAGGGCGGCGGCGGGGTGGAGCAGCAGCTCAACGGCACCCTGGCCGGTGAGGACGGCAAGATCCGCTACGCCCAGTCCGGCGGGCTCCAGGTGCCCACCGCGGGCTCCACCGAGACACCCGCCGTGCCCGGCAGCGATGTGGAGCTGACCATCGACCGGGACATCCAGTGGGCCGCCCAGAACGCCATCAGCGAGCAGGTCGCCGAGTCCAAGGCCGACCGCGGCTATGTGATCGTCCAGGACACCCGGACCGGCGAGATCCTCGCCATGGCCAACTCACCCGGCTTCGACCCCAACGACCTCACCAGGGCGGAGTCCGCCAACCTCGGCAACGCGGCCGTCCAGGACGCCTACGAGCCCGGCTCCACCGCCAAGGTGATGTCCATGGCCGCCGTCCTGGAGGAGAACGCCGCCACACCGTCCACGCACGTCACCGTGCCGAACCGGCTCCAGCGCGGCGACCGGCTGTTCCGGGACGACATCGACCACCCCACCTGGTACCTCACCCTCAACGGCGTCCTCGCCAAGTCCAGCAACATCGGCACCATCCTGGCCACCGGCCAACTCGGCGAGACCCAGGCCGAGTCCAACGAGATCCTCTACTCCTACCTCCGCAAGTTCGGCCTCGGCGGCTACACCGGGCTCGGGTTCCCCGGCGAGACCAAGGGCATCCTCGCGCCGCCCGACCAGTGGTCCACCTCGCAGCAGTACACGATTCCTTTCGGCCAGGGCGTGTCCGTCAACGCGATGCAGGCGGCCTCCGTCTACTCGACCATCGCCAACGGCGGGGTCCGGATCGAGCCGACCCTCGTCCGCGGCACCAAGGGGCCCGACGGGCGCTTCACCCCGGCCGAGAAGCCCGAGGAGACCAGGGTCGTCAGCGAGAAGACCGCCAGGACGCTGTCCCAGATGCTGGAGTCCGTGGTGGACGACCAGGAGGGCACCGGCACCAAGGCGCGGATCCCCGGCTACCGGGTCGCGGGCAAGACCGGTACCGCCAACCGAGTGGATCCGGCCACCGGCCAGTACCGCGGCTACACCTCGTCCTTCGCCGGGTTCGCCCCCGCCGACCAGCCCCGGGTCACCGTCTACTGCGCCATCCAGAACGCCACCGAGGGCAGCTACTTCGGCGGCCAGATCTGCGGCCCGGTCTACAAGGAGGTCATGGAGTTCGCGCTGAAGACGCTCCAGGTGCCCCCGTCGGGAACCGACCCGCCGAGACTGCCCGTCACTTTCAGTCCCTGACGCATCCCGCCACACACACGACACACCGAGCAGCACACCCCATACCCCGCCAGTCCTCGACACACCGAACACCACACCCCGTACCGAACAACCCCACCCAGTACGGAGCACCACCCCCACTACCCAGCACAGCCGCCACGGCGGAGCACCCGCGCCACCGGAACCACCAGGAACCACCTCGTGACAACGATCACCCCGGATCCCGGGAACCAGGGCCCGCCCCCCGGGCCGCCCGGCCCCTCACTTCGCCCGCGGACGGGTACGCCCGGTACGCTCACCGCCGTGCCACACGCTGATCAGTCCCAAACCACCCAGAAGGGCCAACCCCCGGCCCCTCCGGGGCCGCCCCGGCCGGTCCGGGTCTCCGCCACACCCCTCGCGGAACTCGCCGCCCAGCTCGATGTCACCGCCCCCGGGGACAGCGCCGGTATCACCGGTATCACCCATGTCTCGGGCGCGGTCCGCCCCGGCGACCTCTATGTGGCCCGCCCCGGCGCCCGTGTGCACGGCGCCGACTTCGTCACCCAGGCCGCCGGACTCGGCGCGGCGGCGGTGCTCACCGACCCGGTCGGCGCCGAGCGCGCCGCCGCCACCGGACTGCCGGTCCTGGTGGTGGACCACCCGGCCGCCGTGATGGGCGAACTGGCCGCCATGATCTACGGCCACCCCGGCCGCGATCTGCTCCAGATCGGCATCACCGGCACCTCCGGCAAGACCACCACCGCCTATCTGGTCGAGGGCGGACTGCGCACCGTCCGCACCACCGGCCTGATCGGCACCGTCGAGACCCGGATCGGCGACGAGCGGATCAAGTCGGAGCGCACC
The DNA here is from genome assembly GCF_040683675.1 of Streptomyces sp. NPDC093252. Lineage (NCBI taxonomy): Bacteria > Bacillati > Actinomycetota > Actinomycetes > Kitasatosporales > Streptomycetaceae > Streptomyces > Streptomyces sp. NPDC093252. Next base: position 110,970 of record NZ_JBFBEM010000006.1, read on the forward strand.
ACCCCCGAGGCCACCGACCTCCAGGCGCTGTTCGCGGTGATGCGCGAGCGCGGCACCGAGGCGGTCGCCATGGAGGTCTCCAGCCACGCCCTGGTCCTCGGCCGGGTCGACGGCTGTGTCTTCGACATCGCGGTGTTCACCAACCTCAGCCCGGAGCACATGGAGTTCCACTCCGGCATGGAGGACTACTTCCAGGCCAAGGCCCAGCTCTTCACCCCCGCGCGCAGCAGGCTCGGGGTGGTCAACCTGGACGACGCGTACGGCCGCAGACTCGCGGCGGAGGCCGGCGTACCGGTCGTCACCTACTCCGCCGAGGGCCACCCGGACGCCGACTGGCGCGCCGAGAACGTCTCCGTCGGCCCGCTGGACTCGCCGTTCACCGCGGTCGGCCCCGGCGGGCTGCGGATCGCGGCCCGCTCGCCGCTGCCCGGCCCCTTCAACGTGGCGAACACCCTCGCCGCGCTGGTCGCCCTGGCGGCGGCCGGGATCGACCCGCAGACGGCCGCCGACGGCATCGCCGCCGTACCCGGCGTACCGGGGCGCCTGGAGCGGGTGGACGAGGGCCAGGACTATCTGGCGGTGGTCGACTACGCGCACAAGACCGACGCCGTCGAGTCCGTGCTGAAGTCCCTGCGCAAGGTCACCAAGGGCCGGCTGCACCTCGTCCTCGGCTGCGGCGGCGACCGGGACACCACCAAACGCGCCCCCATGGGCGCCGCCGCGGCCCGGCTCGCCGACACGGCCGTACTGACCTCCGACAACCCCCGTTCCGAGGACCCCCTGGCGATCCTCGCGACCATGCTCCAGGGTGCCGCCTCGGTACCCGCCCACGAGCGCGGCGAGGTGCTCCTGTTCGAGGACCGCGCCACCGCGATCGCCGCCGCCGTGGGCCGCGCACAGCCCGGGGACACCGTGCTGCTCGCGGGCAAGGGCCATGAGCAGGGCCAGGACATCGCCGGGGTGGTACGCCCCTTCGACGACCGCCTGGTGCTGCGCGAGGCCATCCGGAAGACCCAGGGCCCGCACGTCCGGGAACCCGAGGCCCGGGAACCCGAGGTCCGAGGATCCACAACCCGGGGACCCGAGGCCCGGGGACCGGAAACCCGGGGATCCGAAGCCCGGGGACCGGAAACCCGGCGACCCGAAACCCGGGGACCGGAAGCCCAGGGATGAGAACCCAGAAGACCCGGGGATGAGAATCCACACGACCCAGGGATGAACTTGTGATCGCCCTCTCCCTCGCCGAGATCGCAGCAGTCGTCGGCGGGCAGACGTACGACATACCGGATCCGTCGGTCGAGGTCACCGGGCCGGTGGTCCGGGACTCCCGCGAGGCGGTGCCCGGCAGCCTGTTCGTCGCCTTCGCCGGCGAACGCGTCGACGGACACGCCTTCGCCGGGGACGTGGTGGCGGCGGGAGCCGTCGCCGTCCTGGCCGCCCGCCCGGTCGGGGTGCCCGCGATCGTCGTGGACGACGTGCAGACCGCGCTGGGCGCCCTCGCCCGGCATGTCGTCGCCCGGCTCGGCGCCACCCTCGTCGCCCTCACCGGCTCGGCAGGCAAGACCAGCACCAAGGACCTGATCGCCCAGGTGCTCCAGCGCGCGGCACCGACCGTCTGGACCCCGGGCTCCCTCAACAACGAGATCGGGCTGCCGCTCACCGCGCTCACCGCCACCGCCGAGACCCGCTTCCTGGTGCTGGAGATGGGCGCCCGGGGCATCGGCCACATCCGCTACCTCACCGGTCTGACGCCCCCTCGGATCGGCCTCGTGCTCAACGTCGGCACCGCCCACATCGGCGAGTTCGGCGGCCGGGAGCAGATCGCCGAGGCCAAGGGCGAACTCGTCGAGGCCCTGCCCCCGGCCGAGGAGGGCGGAGTGGCGGTCCTCAACGCCGACGACCCCCTCGTGCGCGCCATGGCGGCCCGGACGACGGCCCGGGTGCTGCTCTTCGGCGAGAGCGACGAAGCGGACGTACGGGCCGAGAACGTACGACTCACGGACAGCGGGCAGCCCGCCTTCACCCTTCACACACCCTCCGGGTGCGGTGATGTGACCATGCGCCTGTACGGTGAGCACCACGTGTCGAACGCGCTCGCCGCCGCCGCCGTCGCCCATGAGCTGGGCATGTCCGCATCGGAGATCGCCCTCGCGCTCTCCGGGGCTGGCTCCCTCTCCCGCTGGCGGATGGAGGTCACCGAGCGCCCGGACGGCGTCACGGTCGTCAACGACGCCTACAACGCGAACCCCGAGTCCATGCGAGCCGCTCTGCGCGCGCTCGCGGCCATGGGCAAGGGGCGTCGTACGTGGGCCGTGCTCGGCCCGATGGCCGAACTGGGGGACGAGGCGCTCACCGAGCACGACGCGGTCGGGCGGCTCGCCGTCCGGCTCAACGTCAGCAAGCTCGTCGCGGTCGGGGGCAGGGAAGCCGCCTGGCTGCAACTGGGCGCATATAACGAGGGTTCGTGGGGTGAGGAGTCGGTGCACGTGTCCGACGCACAGGCGGCGGTCGACCTGTTGCGCAGCGAGGTGCGCCCGGGGGACGTCGTCCTCGTGAAGGCGTCCCGATCGGTCGGCCTGGAGAGTGTCGCCGAGGCGCTGCTCGCCACGGGTGCCGAGGGTGAGGTTGCCGCCCGATGATGAAGCAGATCCTGTTCGCGGGAGTCATTGGTCTCTTTCTGACCCTGGTCGGCACCCCGCTGCTGATCAAGCTCCTGGCGCGCAAGGGCTACGGCCAGTACATCCGCGACGACGGCCCGCGCGAGCACGCCAGCAAGCGCGGTACGCCGACGATGGGCGGTATCGCCTTCATCTTCGCGACCGTCGCCGCGTACTTCCTGTCCAAGGTGATCTCCGGCTACCCGCCCACCTACTCGGGCCTGCTGGTGCTGGGCCTGATGGTCGGGATGGGCCTGGTCGGCTTCCTGGACGACTACATCAAGATCGTCAAGCGGCGGTCGCTGGGGCTGCGGGCCAAGGCGAAGATGGCCGGGCAGCTCATCGTCGGTATCGCCTTCGCGGTGCTGGCCCTCCAGTTCGCCGACAACCGGGGCAACACCCCCGCCTCCACCAAGCTCTCCTTCATCACCGACTTCGGCTGGACCATCGGCCCGGTGCTGTTCGTGGTGTGGGCGCTGTTCATGATCCTGGCGATGTCCAACGGCGTGAACCTGACGGACGGTCTGGACGGCCTCGCCACCGGCGCCTCCGTCCTGGTCTTCGGCGCCTACACCTTCATCGGCGTCTGGCAGTTCCAGGAGTCCTGCGCCAACGCGGGCACCCTGACCAACCCGGGCGCCTGCTACGAGGTGCGCGATCCGCTGGACCTCGCGGTGGTCTCCGCCGCGCTGATGGGCTCCTGCCTCGGCTTCCTGTGGTGGAACACCTCGCCCGCCAAGATCTTCATGGGCGACACCGGTTCGCTGGCGCTCGGCGGTGTGCTGGCCGGGCTCGCGATCTGCTCCCGCACCGAGCTGCTGCTGGCCATCCTCGGCGGTCTGTTCGTCCTCATCACCATGTCGGTGGTCATCCAGGTCGGCTCGTTCCGGATGACCGGGAAACGCGTCTTCCGGATGGCGCCGCTCCAGCACCACTTCGAACTCAAAGGCTGGTCCGAGGTCCTTGTCGTGGTCCGCTTCTGGATCATCCAGGGCATCTGTGTGATCGTCGGACTGGGCCTCTTCTACGCGGGATGGGCAGCGGACAAGTGACCTCCTCGGTGCCCGAAGGGCCGGCGGAATTCCAGGGCAAGCACATCACCGTCGCCGGGCTCGGCGTCTCCGGCGTCCCGGCGGCCAGGGTGCTCGCCGGGCTCGGCGCCCGGGTCACCGTCGTCAACGACGGCGACGACGAACGGGCCCGCGCCCAGGCCGCCGAACTGACCGCGCTGGGCGTCACCGTCCGGCTCGGCGACGGCGCCACCCTGCCCGAGGGCACCGAGCTGATCGTCACCGCACCCGGCTGGCAGCCCGGCAAGCCGCTGTTCGCCGCCGCGGCCGAGGCCGGTGTCCCGGTCTGGGGCGATGTCGAACTGGCCTGGCGGCTGCGCGGCCTGCACGGCGGGAAAGCCGCCCCCTGGCTCGCCGTCACGGGCACCAACGGCAAGACCACCACCGTCCGGATGCTCGCCTCGATCCTCACGGCGGCCGGTCTGCGCACCGCCGCCGTCGGCAACATCGGCGTCTCCCTGCTGGACGCGGTCCTCGCCGAGGAGCCCTACGACGTCCTCGCCGTCGAGCTGTCCAGCTACCAGCTCCACTGGGCACCCTCCCTGCGCGCCCACTCCGCCGCCGTCCTCAACCTCGCCCCCGACCACCTCGACTGGCACGGCTCCATGGCGGCGTACGCCCGCGACAAGGGCCGTATCTACGAGGGCAATCGCGTCGCCTGCGTCTACAACGTGGCCGACAAGGCCACCGAGGACCTGGTGCGCGCGGCGGACGTCGAGGAGGGCTGCCGGGCCGTCGGCTTCACCCTGGGTGCCCCGGCCCCCTCCCAACTCGGCGTCGTCGACGGCCTCCTGATCGACCGGGCCTTCGTCGCCGACCGGCTCCGGAGCGCCCAGGAACTCGCCGAGGTCGCCGACATCGTCCCGCCCGCCCCGCACAACATCGCCAACGCCCTCGCCGCGGCGGCCCTGGCCCGCGCCTACGGCGTCCCCGCCACCGCCGTACGGGACGGGCTGCGCGCCTTCGCGCCGGACCCGCACCGCATCGAGCTGGTGGCGGAGGTGGACGGCGTCTCCTATGTGGACGACTCCAAGGCCACCAACACCCATGCCGCCGAAGCCTCCTTGGCGGCATACGATCCGATCGTATGGATTGCGGGCGGCCTCGCGAAGGGCGCCACCTTCGACGAACTGGTCGCCCGGTCCGCCGCCCGGCTGCGCGCCGCCGTGCTGATCGGCGCCGACCGTGCCCTCATCCGGGACGCCCTCGCGCGACACGCGCCGGAAGTACCCGTCGTCGACCTCGACCGGACCGACACTGGGGCGATGCTCCAGGCGGTGACGGAGGCGAAGCGGCTGGCCCGGCCCGGCGACACGGTGCTGCTGGCCCCGGCCTGCGCCTCCATGGACATGTTCACCAACTACAACCAGCGCGGTGACGCGTTCGCGGCGGCCGTCCGCGGACTCGGCGCAGGCGCCTGACGGCGGGTCCCGTCCCCGCGGGTGCTCCGTAACCCCGCTTCGGGACCCTTGGAGGCACGGGGTGACTCGGGTGACTCGCATGTGGCTGAGGTCGGGAGGAGCCGGTGATGTCCGGTAGCCGTACGGGCCGCCCTCCGGTGCAGCGCACCGTCAAACGGCCGCCGCCCCCGCGGGCGTCCCGCGACAACCCGGTGCTGCGGCTCCACACCCGGGCCCGCCGCGCCTGGGACCGGCCGCTGACCGCCTACTACCTGATCATGGGCGGCTCGCTGCTGATCATCGTGCTGGGGCTGGTGATGGTCTACTCGGCCTCCCAGATCACCGCGCTCCAGATGTCGCTGCCCGGCTCCTACTTCTTCCGCAAGCAGCTCCTCGCCGCGGCCATCGGCGGGGTCCTGCTGTTCGCGGCCTCGCGGATGCCGGTGAAGCTGCACCGGGCGCTCGCCTACCCGATCCTCGCCGGGGCGGTCTTCCTGATGGCGCTGGTCCAGGTGCCCGGGATAGGGGTCGCGGTCAACGGCAACCAGAACTGGATCGCCGTCGGCGGCTCCTTCCAGCTCCAGCCCAGCGAGTTCGGCAAGCTGGCGCTGGTGCTGTGGGGCGCCGATCTGCTGGCCCGCAAGCAGGACAAGAAGCTGCTCGCCCAGTGGAAGCACATGCTGGTGCCGCTGGTCCCGGTCGCCTTCATGCTGCTGGGGCTGATCATGCTCGGCGGCGACATGGGCACCGCGATCATCCTCTCGGCGATCCTGTTCGGTCTGCTGTGGCTGGCCGGCGCCCCCACCCGGCTCTTCGTCGGGGTGCTGTCGGTGGCCGCGCTGCTCGGCGCGATCCTCATCAGGACCAGCCCCAACCGGATGGCCCGGCTCGCCTGCATCGGCGCCACCGATCCCGGCCCGAACGACAGTTGCTGGCAGGCCGTGCACGGCATCTACGCCCTGGCCTCCGGCGGACTCTTCGGTTCCGGCCTCGGGGCCAGTGTGGAAAAATGGGGGCAACTCCCCGAGGCGCACACCGACTTCATCTTCGCCGTCACCGGCGAGGAGCTGGGGCTCGCGGGGACGCTGTCGGTGCTCGCCCTGTTCGCCGCTCTAGGCTATGCGGGCATCCGCGTGGCCGGCCGTACGGAGGACCCCTTCGTCAGGTATGCCGCGGGAGGCGTGACCACCTGGATCACGGCCCAGGCCGTGATCAACATGGGTGCGGTGCTCGGTCTGCTGCCGATCGCCGGCGTCCCGCTCCCGCTGTTCTCCTACGGGGGATCCGCCCTGCTGCCGACCATGTTCGCCATCGGGCTGCTGATCGCCTTCGCGCGCGACGAGCCCGCTGCGCGGTCGGCGCTTGCCATGCGGCAGCCCCGCTTTGGTAGAAAGCGGGCGGGAGGCGCCATGCTGGAGCGGGGGCCTCGGAGATGGAACACGATGCGACGGCGTGCCTCGGCGCGTACGTCCGGAGAGCGGTGAATTTCGGTGCATGTCGTACTCGCCGGTGGGGGGACCGCCGGCCACATCGAGCCCGCGCTCGCCCTCGCGGACGCCCTGCGCAGGCAGGATCCGGCCACGGGCATCACGGCCCTGGGCACGGAGCGCGGACTGGAGACCAAGCTCGTCCCGCAGCGCGGCTATGAGCTGGCGCTGATCCCGGCGGTCCCGCTGCCCCGCAAGCCGACCCCCGAGCTGATCACCGTCCCGGGCCGGCTGCGGGGCACGATCAAGGCCGCCGAGCAGATCCTGGAGCGCACCAGGGCGGACGCGGTCGTCGGCTTCGGCGGCTATGTGGCGCTGCCCGGCTATCTCGCCGCCAAGCGGCTCGGCGTCCCGATCGTCATCCACGAGGCGAACGCCCGCCCCGGCCTGGCCAACAAGATCGGCTCGCGCTACGCGGCCCAGGTCGCCGTCTCCACCCCCGACAGCAAGCTGCGCGGCGCCCGCTACATCGGCATCCCGCTGCGCCGCGCCATCGCCACCCTGGACCGGGCCGCCGCCCGCCCCGAGGCCCGCGCGCTGTTCGGCCTGGACCCGAACCTCCCCACCCTGCTGGTCTCCGGCGGCTCCCAGGGCGCCCGCCGGCTCAACGAGGTGGTCCAGCAGGTCGCCCCCTGGCTCCAGCAGGCCGGAATCCAGATCCTGCACGCGGTCGGTCCCAAGAACGAACTGCCGCAGGTACAGCAGATGCCGGGAATGCCCCCCTACATCCCGGTAAGTTACGTGGACCGGATGGACCTCGCGTACGCGGCGGCCGACATGATGCTCTGCCGCGCGGGCGCGATGACCGTCGCCGAACTCTCCGCCGTCGGGCTCCCGGCCGCCTATGTCCCGCTGCCCATCGGCAACGGCGAGCAGCGGCTGAACGCCCAGCCGGTGGTCAAGGCCGGCGGCGGCCTGCTGGTCGACGACGCGGAGCTCACCCCGGACTGGGTGCGGGAGAACGTCCTCCCCGTCCTCGCCGACCCGCACCGGCTGTACGAGATGTCCCGCGCCGCCGGGGAGTTCGGCCGCCGGGACGCCGACGACCTCCTGGTCGGCATGGTGTACGAGGCGATCGCCGCCCGTGCCCACCGCTAGCAGGCCCGAGTAGGGCGAAAGGCAGGAAGCGTGGCCGGAACGACGACCGCCGAGCGCGGACAACGCCAGCAGGAGTCGTCCGGCCCGCCACCCCCCCGGCGCCCGCGCGCACTCCGGCTTCGTACGATCATCATCCTCACCGTCGCCCTGGCACTCGTCACCGGCGGTGGAGTGTGGGTGCTCTACGGGTCGCAGTGGGCGCGGGTGGAGCGGGTCTCGGTCACCGGGGCCCGGGACCTCACCCCCGAGCAGATCACCGAGGCGGCCGACGTTCCGCTCGGGGCGCCGCTGATTTCCGTCGACACCGATGCCGTGGCGGCCCGACTGCGCGGGAAACTGCCCCGAATTGACACCGTGGACGTGGTCCGCGCCTGGCCGCACGGAATCTCTCTGAAGGTGACCGAACGCACCGCCGTACTCCTGATCGAGAACGACGGGAAGTTCACCGAAGTGGACGACGAAGGTGTCCGGTTCGCCACGGTCTCCAAGGCGCCGAAAGGTGTTCCGCTGCTGGAATTGACCGTCGCCCGCAGCGGTTCGGCGGCGGCCAGCGCCCGCCGCTTCGGCGAGGGCCGGCTGATGCGCGAGGCGGTCCGGGTGACCGACTCCGTCCCGGCGGCCGTCGCCCGGACGACCCGGCTGGTCAAGGTCCGTTCCTACGACGACATCTCGCTGGAGCTGGCCGACCGGCGCACGATCGCCTGGGGCAGCGCCGAGCAGGGCGCCGCGAAGGCCCGGACACTGACGGCGCTGATGAAAGCCGAGCCGGACGCCCGGCACTTCGACGTCAGTGTTCCCACCGCCCCTGCCGCTTCCGCGAGTTGACGCACATCCGTGCAGTTCAGCACCCTGGTTGGGCAGCGCTACGGCTGATCACATAGGGTGAAAAGAAAAACGGGAGGTTCGGCGTGTTCGTTGAACGGGCGCCACTTGTCGACTTACTGTCCTGTTCAGAAGACTTCAGGGAACAGACATACTGGTAACCCTAAACTTCAGGGTTAGGGTTCGGGTCGGCGCTACGGACCGTCCCATTCGGCATCAGTCGCCGGAGCGCGGAGACCCGCGACACGGCGACTCGTAATCGAGGCGAGAGGCCTTCGACGTGGCAGCACCGCAGAACTACCTCGCAGTCATCAAAGTCATCGGTGTCGGCGGCGGTGGTGTCAATGCCATCAACCGGATGATCGAGGTCGGTCTCAAGGGTGTCGAGTTCATCGCCATCAACACCGACGCCCAGGCGCTGTTGATGAGCGACGCCGACGTCAAGCTCGATGTCGGCCGCGAACTGACCCGCGGACTCGGCGCCGGAGCCAACCCGGCCGTCGGCCGCAAGGCCGCCGAGGACCACCGCGAGGAGATCGAGGAGGTCCTCAAGGGGGCCGACATGGTCTTCGTCACCGCCGGTGAGGGCGGCGGCACCGGCACCGGCGGCGCCCCCGTCGTGGCCAACATCGCCCGCTCGCTGGGCGCCCTGACCATCGGCGTCGTCACCCGCCCGTTCACCTTCGAGGGACGGCGCCGGGCCAACCAGGCCGAGGACGGCATCGCCGAACTGCGCGAAGAGGTCGACACCCTCATCGTCATCCCCAACGACCGGCTGCTGTCCATCTCGGACCGCCAGGTCTCCGTCCTGGACGCCTTCAAGTCGGCCGACCAGGTCCTGCTCTCCGGTGTCCAGGGCATCACCGATCTGATCACCACACCGGGTCTGATCAACCTCGACTTCGCCGATGTGAAGTCGGTCATGTCCGAGGCCGGTTCGGCCCTGATGGGCATCGGCTCGGCCCGCGGCGACGACCGCGCGGTGGCCGCCGCCGAGATGGCCATCTCCTCGCCGCTGCTGGAAGCCTCCATCGACGGCGCCCGCGGGGTGCTGCTCTCCATCTCCGGCGGCTCCGACCTCGGACTGTTCGAGATCAACGAGGCCGCCCAGTTGGTCAGCGAGGCCGCCCACCCCGAGGCCAACATCATCTTCGGCGCCGTCATCGACGACGCCCTCGGCGACGAGGTCCGGGTCACCGTGATCGCCGCCGGGTTCGACGGCGGCCAGCCGCCCGCCAAGCGGGACGTGCTCAGCTCGGCCGGCGCCAAGCGCGACGAGCCCGCCCCGGTACGGCAGTCCGACAGCCGCCCCTCCTTCGGCTCGCTCGGCAGCGTCAAGCCCAAGGAGGAGCCCGAGCCCGCCCCGGAGCCGGTCGCCGACCACTCCGCCCCGCCGGTCCCGCCCTCCCGCAGCTATTCCAGCGCCGCCGAGGAGATCGAGCTGGACGTGCCGGACTTCCTGAAGTGATAGGACGACAGACAGACGTGAGCGGCGCGCACTTCGCCTTCACCGACCGGTGGGGCGGGGTGAGCGCCGCTCCGTATGAGGAGCTGAACCTCGGCGGCGCGGTCGGCGACGACCCCGGCGCGGTCACCGCCAACCGGGAGACGGCCGCCAAGTCGCTGGGCATCGACCCCGGCCGGGTGGTCTGGATGAACCAGGTGCACGGCAACGCGGTCACCGCGGTCGACGGCCCCTGGGGCGAGCGCCCGGCCCCCGAGGCCGACGCGCTCGTCACCGCCGAACGCGGTCTCGCCCTCGCGGTGCTGACCGCCGACTGCGTCCCGGTGCTGCTGGCCGACCCGGTCGCCGGGATCGTCGCCGCGGCGCACGCCGGGCGCCCCGGGCTGGTGGCCGGAATCGTCCCCGCCGCGCTACGCGCGATGACCGAGCGCGGCGCCGACCCCGCCCGGATCGTCGCCCGCACCGGACCGGCCGTCTGCGGACGGTGCTACGAGGTGCCGGAGCCGATGCGCGCCGAGGTCGCCGCCGTGGAACCCGCGGCGCACGCGGAGACGAGTTGGGGCACTCCCGCGGTCGATGTCGCCGCCGGGGTGCACGCCCAGCTCGCCCGCGCCGGAGTGCGCGACCTGGAGCGGTCGCCGGTGTGCACCCGGGAGTCGCCCGATCACTTCTCGCACCGCCGCGACCGGACCACGGGCCGGCTCGCGGGCTATGTCTGGCTGGACCGGTAGGACATGACGGACCGCAGGAGCGAACTCGCCGCGAATCTGACGGCAGTGCGGGCGCGCATCGACGCCGCGTGCGCGGCGGCCGGGCGCGCGCCGGGGGACGTGACCCTCATCGTCGTCACCAAGACCTATCCGGCGAGCGATGTGCGGATCCTCAGTGAACTGGGGGTGCGCGATGTCGCCGAGAACCGCGACCAGGACGCGGCGCCCAAGGCCGCGGAATGCGCGGACCTGCCGCTGAGGTGGCACTTCGTCGGACAGCTCCAGACCAACAAGGTCCGATCCGTCGTCGGGTACGCGGACTTCGTGCAGTCCGTCGACCGGTCCCGGCTGGTCACCGCCCTGTCCAGGGAGGCGGTCCGGGCCGGCCGGGAGACGGGGTGCCTGATCCAGGTGGCCCTGGACGCGGGCGCCGACGGCCGGGGGGAGCGCGGGGGCGTGGCGCCGGAGGGGATCGAGGAGTTGGCCGCGCTCGTCGCCCGCTCGCCGGGGCTGCGGCTCGACGGACTGATGACCGTCGCCCCGCTCACCGGGGAGTTCGCGGGGCGGCAACAGGCGGCGTTCGGACGGTTGATGGAATGGTCGACCGACCTGCGCCGGGCCCATCCGGCTGCGACCATGGTCTCGGCAGGGATGAGTGCGGACCTGGAGCAGGCCGTGGCGGCCGGGGCGACACATGTGCGCGTCGGTACGGCGGTACTCGGAGTCCGCCCCGGGCTCGGGTAACGTCGCCAAGAAGTCGGACCACAGCAGAAAATATGGTCAATACCGCCGAAAGGCGGGCGCAACGACCTCGTGGATCGCGGGCACTTGGCAGTCGTCAGCCGATCCACCACAGAGCGGAGGACTCAGAGCATGGCCGGCGCGATGCGCAAGATGGCGGTCTACCTCGGCCTCGTGGAGGACGATGGGTACGACGGCCGGGGCTTCGACCCCGATGACGACTTCGAGCCCGAACTCGACCCGGAGCCGGAGCGGGACCACCGACGGCATGAACCATCCCATCAGCCTCATCAGTCACATGCGGTGCATCAGTCCCAAAGGGATGAAGAGGTGCGAATCGTCCAACCGCCCGCGCCTCGCGAGCCGGTGGCGCGCTCCTCTTCGCTCGCCGCTGAATCCGGACGTCCGGCGCGTATCGCGCCCGTGGCGTCCATCACACAAGAACGCCAGTCCCTGGAGAAGAACGCGCCGGTGATCATGCCCAAGGTCGTGTCCGAACGAGAGCCGTACCGGATCACCACACTCCACCCGCGGACCTACAACGAGGCCCGTACCATCGGGGAACACTTCCGTGAGGGCACTCCGGTGATCATGAATCTCACGGAGATGGATGACACGGACGCCAAGCGACTTGTCGACTTTGCGGCCGGATTGGTGTTTGGTCTTCACGGCAGTATCGAGCGGGTGACGCAGAAGGTGTTCCTGTTGTCGCCTGCTAACGTCGATGTCACGGCGGAGGACAAGGCCCGTATCGCAGAGGGCGGGTTCTTCAACCAGAGCTGAGACGTACGAACCGGAACAGCGGTACAACAGAGCAACGGACTGGGGAGAGGGAAGCACCGAACATGGGCGTGGTCCTGGATGTCATCTACATCGCGCTGATGGTGTTTCTCATCGTGCTGATCTTCCGGCTGGTCATGGACTACGTGTTCCAGTTCGCCCGCTCATGGCAACCCGGCAAGGCGATGGTGGTCCTTCTGGAGGCCACCTACACTGTCACCGATCCACCGCTCAAGCTTCTGCGGCGGTTCCTTCCGCCGCTGCGTCTCGGGGGCGTGGCGCTCGACCTGTCCTTCTTCGTACTGATGATCATCGTCTACATCCTGATCTGGATCGTGAGCCGGCTGTGAGCGATGTGAACTACCGTCTTGCCGACTGCCGACGACTACGTTGAGGTGAAGAGATGCCGTTGACCCCCGAGGATGTGCGGAACAAGCAGTTCACGACCGTCCGCCTCCGAGAAGGCTATGACGAGGACGAGGTCGATGCCTTCCTCGACGAGGTCGAAGCCGAACTGACCCGGCTGCTCCGTGAGAACGAGGATCTGCGCGCTAAACTGGCCGCGGCCACCCGAGCCGCCGCGCAGAACCAGCAGAACATGCGCAAGCCCCCGGAGCCCCAGGACCAGCAGGGCGGCATGCCCCAGCAGGGAATGCCTCCGCAGGGCGGGATGCCGCAGCAGGGGATGCCCCAGCAGGGCGGGATGCCGCAGCAGGGGATGCCTCCGCAGGGCGGGATGCCGCAGCAGGGGATGCGAGGTCCCGGCGCTCCGGTGCCCGCCGGCATATCGGGCCCGCCGCAGCAGCAGATGGGTGGCCCCATGGGTGGCCCGCCCCAGTTGCCGAGCGGTGCCCCGCAACTGCCCGCCGGTCCCGGTGGACAGGGCCCGCAGGGTCCCGGCCCGATGGGACAGGGCCCCATGGGTCAGGCCCCGATGGGTCAGGCTCCGATGGGGCAGGCCCCGATGCAGGGCCAGATGGGCGGCCCCATGGGTGGTCCGATGGGCGGTCCCATGGGCGGCCCCGGGATGCCCGGTCAGGGCCCCGGCGGCGACAGCGCCGCCCGTGTCCTCTCGCTGGCCCAGCAGACCGCCGACCAGGCGATCGCCGAGGCCCGCTCCGAGGCCAACAAGATCGTCGGAGAGGCCCGTTCGCGCGCCGAGGGCCTGGAGCGGGACGCCCGTGCCAAGGCCGACGCCCTGGAGCGGGACGCGCAGGAGAAGCACCGGGTCGCGATGGGCTCCCTGGAGTCCGCCCGCGCCACCCTGGAGCGCAAGGTCGAGGATCTGCGCGGCTTCGAGCGCGAGTACCGTACGCGGCTGAAGTCCTACCTGGAGTCGCAGCTCCGTCAGCTCGAAACGCAGGCGGACGACTCCCTGGCCCCGCCGCGCACCCCGGCGACCGCCTCGCTGCCGCCGTCCCCGGCGCCCTCCATGGCCCCGGCCGGCGCGAGCGCCCCGTCCTACGGCGGCAACCCGTCGATGGGCGGCCCGATGGGCGGCGCACCGAGCCCGGCCGCTCCGTCCTACGGCGGCCAGCAGCAGATGTCCCCGGCGATGACCCAGCCGATGGCTCCGGTCCGGCCGCAGGCCCCGTCCCCGATGGGGCAGGCCCCGTCGCCGATGCGCGGGTTCCTGATCGACGAGGACGACAACTGAGGCGGGCGTAGTACGGCGTAGCCGTCGGCAGCGTTCAGCAGAAGGGGCGGGCCCCGGATTCCGATCCGGGGCCCGCCCCTTTTACGCGTGTTGCTGAACAACGCTCAGCTTTTGTTGCCGGACGGCGGTACGGGACCCGCCGGTCCGGTGCGGTGGGCAGGTCCCGGCGGGCGGTCGTCCGCGCGCGGGTGGGTGCGAGCAGCCCGCGCCACTCGCACCCACCCGACGGAACCCGACCAACGGGACTATGTGCTAGCGGGCCTTCCGCAGTCGGAAGCTCAGGGACAGGCCCTCGTCGGTGAACGCCGGACCGAAGGTGTCGTCGGCCTCGCCCTGGGCGAAGTCGGTGGACAGCACCTCGTCCGCGATCAGCCCGGAGTGCGCGCCGAGGGCGGCGATGGTGGCCGGGTCGGTCGCCACCCAGCGCAGGGCGATCCGGTCGGCCACGTCCAGCCCGCTGTTCTTCCGGGCCTCCTGGATCAGCCGGATCGCGTCCCGGGCGAGCCCGGCCTGCCGCAGCTCCGCCGTGATCTCCAGGTCGAGCGCGACCGTGGCACCCGCGTCGGACGCCACCGACCAGCCCTCACGGGGCGTCTCCGTGATGATCACCTCGTCCGGGGCGAGGGCGACGGTCTCGCCGTCGACCTCCACCGACGCCGTGCCCTCCCGCAGGGCCAGCGACAGCGCCGCCGCGTCCGCCTCGGCGACGGCCTTCGCGACCTCCTGCACCCGCTTGCCGAACCGCTTGCCCAGCGCCCGGAAGTTGGCCTTGGCCGTGGTGTCGACCAGGCTGCCGCCCACCTCGGACAGCGACGCCAGCGACTCGACGTTCAGCTCCTCGGTGATCTGGGCGTGCAGCTCGCGGTCCAGGGCGTCGAAGCCGGTCGCCGCGACCAGCGCCCGCCGCAGCGGCTGGCGGGTCTTGACGCCGGACTCCGCGCGCGTGGCCCGGCCCAGCTCCACCAGGCGGCGGACCAGCACCATCTGCCGGGACAGCTCCGGGTCGATCGCGGTCAGCTCCGGCTCCGGCCAGGACGCCAGGTGCACCGACTCCGGGGCACCGGGGGTGACCGGCACGATCAGGTCCTGCCAGACCCGCTCGGTGATGAACGGGGTCAGCGGGGCCATCAGCTTCGTGACCGTCTCCACCACCTCGTGCAGGGTGCGCAGCGCCGCCTTGTCGCCCTGCCAGAACCGGCGCCGGGAGCGGCGCACGTACCAGTTCGACAGATCGTCGACGAACGCGGAGAGCAGCTTGCCGGCGCGCTGGGTGTCGTACGCCTCCAGGGACTGGGTGACCTGGTCGGTGAGGGCGTGCAGTTCGGAGAGGAGCCAGCGGTCGATCAGGGGGCGGTCGGCCGGGGCCGGGTCGGCGGCGGACGGGGCCCAGCCCGAGGTCCGCGCGTACAGGGCCTGGAAGGCGACCGTGTTCCAGTAGGTCAGCAGGGTCTTGCGGACCACTTCCTGGATCGTGCCGTGGCCGACCCGGCGGGCCGCCCAGGGGGAGCCGCCGGCCGCCATGAACCAGCGCACCGCGTCCGCGCCGTGCTGGTCCATCAGCGGGATGGGCTCCAGGATGTTGCCCAGGTGCTTGGACATCTTGCGGCCGTCCTCGGCGAGGATGTGGCCGAGACAGACCACGTTCTCGTACGACGACCTGTCGAAGACCAGGGTGCCGACCGCCATCAGTGTGTAGAACCAGCCGCGGGTCTGGTCGATGGCCTCGGAGATGAACTGCGCCGGATAGCGGCTCTCGAACAGCTCCTTGTTCTTGTACGGGTAGCCCCACTGCGCGAACGGCATCGAGCCCGAGTCGTACCAGGCGTCGATCACCTCGGGCACCCGGGTGGCGGTCTTCTCGCACCGGGGGCACGGGAAGGTGATCTCGTCGATGAAGGGGCGGTGCGGGTCCAGGGACGACTGGTCGGTGCCGGTCAGCTCGGACAGCTCCGCGCGGGAGCCGACGCAGGTGGTGTGCCCCTCCTCGCAGCGCCAGATGGGCAGCGGGGTGCCCCAGTAGCGGTTGCGGGAGAGCGCCCAGTCGATGTTGTTGTTGAGCCAGTCGCCGTAGCGGCCGTTCTTGACCGTGTCCGGGAACCAGTTCGTCCGCTCGTTCTCCTCCAGCAGGCGGTCCTTGACGGCCGTCGTGCGGATGTACCAGGAGGGCTGCGCGTAGTAGAGCAGCGCGGTGTGGCAGCGCCAGCAGTGCGGGTAGCTGTGCTCGTAGGGGACGTGGCGGAAGAGCAGGCCGCGGGTGCCGAGGTCCTCGGTGAGGCGTTCGTCGGCCTTCTTGAAGAAGACGCCGCCGACCAGGGGGACGTCCTCGTCGAAGGTGCCGTCCGGGCGGACCGGGTTCACCACCGGCAGGCCGTAGGAGCGGCAGACCTTGAGGTCGTCCTCACCGAAGGCGGGCGACTGGTGGACCAGACCGGTGCCGTCCTCGGTGGTCACATAGTCCGCGTTCACCACGAAGTGGGCCTCGGTGCCCGCCGGGAACTCGATCAGCTCGAAGGGGCGCCGGTACGACCAGCGCTCCATCTCGGCGCCGGTGAAGCGCTGCCCGGTCGGCTCCCAGCCCTCGCCGAGCGCCTTCTCGACCAGCGGCTCGGCGACGACCAGCTTCTCCTCGCCGTTGGTCGCGACCACATAGGTGACTTCGGGGTGGGCGGCCACGGCGGTGTTGGAGACCAGGGTCCACGGGGTGGTCGTCCAGATCAGCAGGGCCGCCTCACCGGCCAGCGGGCCGGAGGTCAGCGGGAAGCGGACGAACACCGACGGGTCGACGACCGTCTCGTAGCCCTGGGCCAGCTCGTGGTCCGACAGGCCCGTGCCGCAGCGGGGGCACCAGGGGGCGACGCGGTGGTCCTGGACCAGCAGGCCCTTGCCGAAGATCTCCTTCAGCGACCACCACACGGAGTCGATGTACTCCGGCTCCATGGTCACGTACGCCTCGTCCAGGTCGACCCAGTAGCCCATGCGGGTCGTGAGGTCGGCGAAGGCGTCCGTGTGGCGCAGCACGGAGGCGCGGCAGCGGGCGTTGAACTCGGCGATCCCGTACGCCTCGATGTCCTTCTTGCCGGAGAAGCCCAGCTCCTTCTCGACGGCCAGCTCCACCGGGAGGCCGTGGCAGTCCCAGCCGGCCTTGCGGGCCACGTGGTAGCCGCGCATGGTGCGGAAGCGGGGGAAGACGTCCTTGAAGACCCGGGCCTCGATGTGATGGGCGCCGGGCATGCCGTTGGCGGTGGGCGGGCCCTCGTAGAACACCCATTCGGGGCGGCCCTCGGACCGCTCCAGGCTCTTGGCGAAGATCTTCTGCTCGCGCCAGAAGTCGAGCACGGCGTGCTCCAGGGCGGGCAGGTCGACCTGGGCGGGTACCTGGCGGTACGTCGGCGCTGTCATCTGCGGGGATCCTCCAACGGACTTTCTGCCTTCCGTCGGAGGGACGAGAGCCGGACCGGTCCTGGTGTCGGACCCGCCGTCGCGCCGGCTGCGGCGCGCTCCCGCGGTACCACCCTCCTTGGCCCTCCGGGTCGGTGTCCGCGCGCTGCGCGGCACGTGCTCCGGGGAGCCCCCTCATTGGGGTCGCGATCCGGGTCTACTCGCCGCGGGGGCCTCTCCGCTACGGGGTGTACGGACCTGTGCGGGCTCGTACGGGCCTGTAGGGGCTTCTGCGGGCCTGTACGGGCCTGCTGTGAGGCTCTTCGCGGCTTTCTTCCGGCGGCTCCGGGGTGATCTTCGCGTCGCGCTCGCCCCCGGGCTTCCACCGTCCCCGGGTCGCTCTGGGCTGCGTCCGCCGCTACTCGTCCCCATCCACGCCTTTCGCTCCGGTCAGTGTACGGCGCCGGGCGGACAGTGGGCGACCGGGTTTGGCGGGGGTGGGGGAGGGGTGGGGGAGGGGGGCGGGTGGGGGTGCGGTGGGGTGCGTCGGGGTGGGATGGGGCGGTCTGGGCGGGGGTGGGCTGGGTCGGGGTGGGCTGGGTCGGTCTTGATGGGGGAGATATGCCCCGAATGGCCTGGTGTGGTGGCTTGTGTCGGATGATGCCCCGGGAGCGGATTCACGCGGCGGGGAGCTGGGCACAACGGATGCATGCCTGCCGCGTGGCGGTGCCGGGGCGGGCGGCCGGGGCGGCGTGCCCCGTTGCCGCGCGACTCAAGTCGATTTATCGTCCCAGCACGATTCGCGAGCAAGATCACCG
The DNA here is from genome assembly GCF_040683675.1 of Streptomyces sp. NPDC093252. Lineage (NCBI taxonomy): Bacteria > Bacillati > Actinomycetota > Actinomycetes > Kitasatosporales > Streptomycetaceae > Streptomyces > Streptomyces sp. NPDC093252. The sequence goes on from NZ_JBFBEM010000006.1 coordinate 129,053, forward strand.
TATGTGAAGGGGCCGCGGCCATGGTGGCGAAGAAGACCGCCGTACGGGGGCCGGCGACCGGCGGGAACGCCGACGCGGGCGGGGCTGTGGGCGCGGTGGCTTCGGGTGGGGTGGCGGGTGGGGTGGGGGGTGCTGTGGGGGGTGCCACAGGGGGTGGGGCTGAGCGGGCCTCGGTGGCGAAGGGGGCGGCGAAGGGGGCGGTGGGGAAGAAGGCGGTGGCGAGGAAGGGCGCGGGGAAGAGCGCGGGGAAGAAGGCTGTGGCCGGGAGGGCTGTGGCTGAGGAGGCGTCCGTCGGGGTCGAGAAGGCACGTGCCAAGAAGGCACCCGCCAAGAAGGCGGCGGCCAAGGAGGCCCTGGCGGAGAAGGCTCCGGGCGAGAGCCCGCCCCGTAAGCCCTCAGCGGAGAAGGCCCCCGCCGGGAAGGCCCCTGCGGGGAAGGCCCCTGCCAAGAAGGCTCGGATCAGGAAATCCCCCACCAAGGAGACCGCTACCGAAGAACCCCAGGTCAAGCAGCCCCAGACCGCCCAGTCCCCGGTCAAGCAGTCCCAGGCCGCCAAGGCGACCGACGCCGAGAAGCCCTCGGCCGGGAAGCGCCCCGCGAAGAAGGCGACGGAGAAGAAGGCGACGTCCAAGGGGGCGACGGCCAAGGGGGCAGCCAAGACGCCCGCCTCGCGCGCGTCAGCCGTGGAGGGCTCCGGCGCCGCTGCGGCGGCCGGTGCACGGGCCTCCGGCCAGGCAGCGGGGGAAGAGGCCCCTGCCGCAGCGCCCGAAAAGCAGGTCTCCGGCAAAGCGGCCAGGAAGCGGGCCCCTGGCCGGGCAGCCGGGAAGAAGACCTCTGGCGAAGCCGCCGGAAGGCAGGCCCTGGGCAAAGCGCCCGGGGAACAGGCTCCCGGCCAGGCAGCCGGGGAACGGGCCCCCGACGAAGCCGCCGCAAAGCAGGCCCCCGACAGCACCACGCCCGGAAAGCGGCGCCCCGGCCCGGCAGCCGCGAAACAGACCTCCGGTAGAGCCACCGGAGGGCAGGCCCCCGGCCCGGTAGCCGGACAACAGCCCCCTGGCAAAGCCGCCGGACAACAGCCCCCCGGTAAATCCGCCGGGCGGCGCACCCCCGGTAAATCCGCCGGGCGCAGGAGTATCGCGAAGAACGTGGATGCGGCCGTGGCCGCGGAGCAGACGGGAGCCAAGACGGTGGTTGCCAAGAAGACCCCTGGTGCGGCGACGGCGGCGACGGCGGCCACGACCGCCGTGCCCAAGGCGCGGCCCGCCGCCGAGCCCGGTGAGCTGGCGGTGCGGCCGGGGGAGGACCCCTGGACCCCGGAAGAGGTCGCCGAGGCCCGTACCGAGCTGATCACCGAGATGGAGCGGCTGCGGTCCGAGATCTCCTCGACCGAGCGCTCCCTGGTCGGCCTGATGCGGGACTCCGGCGACGGCGCGGGCGACGACCAGGCCGACACCGGCACCAAGAACATCACGCGCGAGCACGAACTGGCGCTCGCCGCCAACGCGCGCGAGATGCTGATCCAGACCGAGCGCGCGCTCCAGCGCCTGGAGGCCGGTACGTACGGCCTGTGCGAGAACTGCGGCAAGCCGATCGGCAAGGCCCGGATGCAGGCGTTCCCGCGGGCCACCCTGTGCGTGGAGTGCAAGCAGAAGCAGGAGCGCCGCTACTGAGCGCCGGAGCAGGCACCCGGCGGCCCTCCTGAGCACCGGGGCCTTATGGGGTGTGTCGTACCCTCGTGCTCAGCAGGCACCTAGGTTGAGGGACTCACGTGGCAGAGGCGGAGCGCATCATCGGTACTCCGGACACCCCGGACGCGGCAGGCCCCGGCGCCGAACCGGTACACACCCCGGTCGGCGACCCGGGCGGTACGGGCGACAAGGGTGAGGCGGAGAGCGGCGGCGCCCCCGCGCGCCCGCGCGGGAAGCGGCGGATCGCCGTGCTGTTCGCCGTCGCCGGGGTCGCGTACGCCTTCGATCTGATCACCAAGCTCATCGTGGTGGCGAAGCTGGAGCACAACCCGGCGATCGACGTCATCGGCGACTGGCTGCGCTTCGACGCCATCCGCAACCCGGGTGCCGCCTTCGGCTTCGGGCAGGCGTTCACGATCATCTTCACGGTGATCGCGGCGTCCGTGATCGTCGTCATCGCGCGGCTCGCCCGCAAGCTCTACAGCCTGCCCTGGGCCATCGCGCTCGGCCTGCTGCTCGGCGGCGCGCTCGGCAATCTCACCGACCGGGTCTTCCGCTCGCCGGGCTTCCTGGAGGGCGCGGTCGTGGACTTCATCGCGCCCAAGCACTTCGCGGTGTTCAACCTCGCCGACTCGGCGATCGTCTGCGGCGGCATCCTGATCGTGCTGCTCTCCTTCCGCGGCCTCGACCCCGACGGCACCGTCCACAAGGACTGACCACAAGGACTGACCACAAGGACCGACCGGCGAGCGTCCCGGATCGGGCACGCGTACGGGGCTGTCGGACCCGTCCGGCATACTCGACGGGTGAGCACCCTTCCCGAGATCCGCACCCTGCCCGTGCCCGACGGCCTGGAGGGCGAGCGCGTCGACGCCGCCATCTCCCGCATGTTCGGCTTCTCCCGCACCAAGGCCGCGGAGCTGGCCGCCGCGGGCAAGGTCGCGGTGGACGGCTCGGTGGTCGGCAAGTCCGAGCGGGTGCACGGCGGGGCCTGGCTGGAGGTCGAGATGCCGCAGGCGCCCGCCCCCGTGCAGATCGTCGCCGAGCCGGTCGAGGGCATGGAGATCGTCCACGACGACGACGATGTCGTGGTGATCGTGAAGCCGGTCGGGGTCGCCGCGCACCCCAGCCCCGGCTGGAACGGCCCCACCGTGATCGGCGGGCTGGCCGCCGCCGGGTACCGGATCTCCACCTCGGGCGCCGCCGAGCGCCAGGGCATCGTGCACCGGCTCGACGTGGGGACGTCGGGGCTGATGGTGGTCGCCAAGTCCGAGCGCGCCTACACCTCGCTCAAGCGCCAGTTCAAGGAGCGCACGGTCGACAAGCGCTACCACACCCTCGTCCAGGGCCACCCCGACCCGACGAGCGGCACCATCGACGCCCCCATCGGCCGCCACCCGCAGCACGACTACAAGTGGGCCGTCACCGCCGACGGCAAGCCCTCCGTCACGCACTACGACCTGATCGAGGCGTTCCGTGCGGCCTCCCTTCTGGATGTGAAGCTGGAGACCGGCCGCACCCACCAGATCCGGGTCCACATGGCCGCCCACCGCCACCCCTGCGTCGGCGACCTCACCTATGGCGCCGATCCCACGCTCGCCAAGCGGCTGCGCCTGACCCGCCAGTGGCTGCACGCCGTGCGCCTCGGGTTCGAGCACCCCGGTGACGGCCAGTGGGCGGAGTTCTCCTGCGACTACCCCGAGGACCTCCGGCAGGCCCTGGACCTGGTCCGCGCGGAGACCTACGGGTGACCGCCCCCGGGTACACGGTCCGGGTCGCCCGGAGCGCGGCCGACCGGGAGCTGTGCTTCGCCCTGCGCAAGGAGGTCTTCGTCGCCGAGCAGGGCGTCCCCGAGGACATCGAGTACGACGCCCACGACCGGGAGGGCGCGCAGGCCGTGCAGGTGCTGGCCGTCCGCGCGGACGACGGCGCGCCGCTGGGCACCGGGCGGCTGCTGTACGGCGCCGCCGCGCTCGGCAGGACCGGGGGCGACCCGGCCGTGGGCGCGCTCGGCCGGCTCGCCGTGCTGAAGGCCGCCCGCGGACTCGGTGTCGGCGCCGGACTGGTCCGGGCCATCGAGGACACCGCCCGCGCGCGGGGCCTCACCGCCGTCGACCTGCACGCCCAGACCCACGCCCTGGGCTTCTACGAGCGGCTCGGATACGAGGCGTACGGTCCGGAGTTCCCCGACGCCGGGATACCCCATCGGGCCATGCGGCGCGCCCTGTAGACCGGAGGACGGCGGGGCCGCCCGTGGCAGTGTGGGCTGTCGTACCCCCGCCGATCACCCGGAGCGCCGACCGTGGATCAACTGGCCCTGCTGTTCGTGCTGCTGGTCGGGGCCGTCCTCAGCGTCCCGGTCGGGGACCGGCTGGGGCTGCCGTCGCCGGTGCTGATGACCCTCCTGGGGATCGTCCTGGCGCTGCTGGACTTCGTACCGAATGTCAGCATTCCGCCGGAGCTGATCCTGCCGCTGCTGCTGCCGCCCCTGCTCTACGCGGCGGTGCGGCGGACCTCCTGGCGGCAGTTCGCGGCGAATCTGCGGCCGATCCTGCTGCTGGCCGTGGCCCTGGTGTTTGTCACCACGCTGTGTGTCGCCCTGGTGGCCAACGCGATCGTGCCCGGCCTCGGGGTCGCGGCGGCGGTGGCGCTGGGCGCGCTGGTCGCCCCGCCCGACCCGGTGGCCGCGACCGCCGTCGCCGGACAGCTCGGACTGCCCCGGCGGCTGGTGTCCATCCTGGAGGGCGAGGGGCTGTTCAACGACGTCACCGCGATCGTCCTCTACCACGTGGCCATCGCCGCCGCCGTCAGCGGCACCTTCTCGCCCTGGCGGGCCGGTCTCGACCTGGTGCTGTCCGCCGTGGTCGCGCTCGCCGTCGGGCTGGCGCTCGGCTGGTGCGCCAACAGGCTGATGGACCTCCTCGGCGACGCCACCCTCCAGATCGGCCTGACCCTGCTGGTGCCGTTCGGCTCCTATGTCGCCGCCGAGGAACTGCACGGCTCCGGTGTCCTCGCCGTCCTGGTCACCGCGCTCTATCTCACGGACTACGCCACCGACGCCGACGATGTGATGACCCGGCTCGCCGGATCCACCTTCTGGGACATCGTCGACACCCTGGTCACCGGCGTCGCCTTCGGGCTGATCGGCCTCGAACTGCACAACGCCCTGCGGACCGCCTCCGGCCGCTGGGGCGAGCTGCTGCTGTGGTCGGGCGCGGTCGTCGGCGTCGTCGTCCTCGTCCGGCTGCTGTGGCTGCTCCCCGCGACCTGGCTGACCCAGCGGCTGCACGCCCGGCGCGATCACGACGACGAGGAGATCCCGACCACCTGGCGGGAGACGGTCGTCATGTGGTGGTCCGGGATGCGCGGGGTGGCCTCGGTCGCGCTGGCCCTCGCCATCCCGCTGACCACCGAGGACGGCTCGCCCTTCCCGGACCGCGACGAGATCGTGTTCATCGCCTTCGGGGTGATCATGGCGACCCTGGTGGTGCAGGGGCTGACCCTGCCCTGGCTGGTGAAACGGCTCGGGGTGCGGGCCGACAGCGAGCGGGAGAAGGAGTTCGAACGCGCCCTGGCCCGCCGCGCCGCGGGCGCCGCCCGGCGTCGCCTCAAGGAGATCGAGGACGTCGAACAACTGCCCGACGAGATGAGCGAGCGGATGCTCCGCCGCGCCTACGAGATCGGGATCCGGATCGACCCGCAACTCGGCGAGGAGGAACGCCGCGAGGGACATGAACAGCGCGCCCAGCGGGTACGGCGGCTGCGCCGGATCGAGCGCGAGATGCTGAGCGCGGCCCGCCACGAGGTCCTGGCCGCCCGCGGCGAGACGGGCTCCGACCCGGGGGTGGTGGACCGGGTGCTGCGGCAGTTGGACGTCCGGAGCCTGCGGTGACGTGGGGCTGTGGGGCTGGCGCGGTGGGGCCCTTGTTGGGTCCCCTGGCGGGGACCTCTGTGGGGCGGACACGGTGAGGCCGTTGTTGGGCCCCCGCGGGCGCCGGGTGCGGTGGGGCCGCTGTTGCCCCCGGCGGGGACCCTGTGGGGCGGGCGCGGTGACGCCGCTGTTGAGCCCCCCCCGGGCGGGGACCCCTGCGGTGCGGGCGCGCTGAGGCCGTTGTTGGGTCCCCGCGGGGGACTCCTGGGGTGCGGGCGCGGTGAGGCCTGTTGAGCCCACCCGGGCGGGGATCCCTGTGGTGCGGGCACGCTGAGGCCGTTGTTGGGCCCCGTGGGGGACCCCTGCGGCGCGGGCGCGGTGACGCCGCTGTTGAGCCCCCCCCGGCGCGGACCCCCGCAGGCCGGGCACGCCGAGACCGGTGCTGAGCCCCCCCCGCGGGGGACCCGCTCCCCGCGCACAGCGCGTCGTACGCTGTCGGCATGGCTCGGAATGTCGTCATCAGTGGTGGTGGTACCGGGATCGGGCTCGCGGCGGCGCGGCTGTTCGCCGCGGACGGGGACCAGGTGCTGCTGCTCGGGCGGCGGGCCGAGGTGCTGGAGCGGGCCGGGGTGCCGGGGGCGCTGACCTTCGCGGCGGATCTCGCCGAGCCGGCCGAGGTGCGCGCGGTCGCGGCGTTCGTGGCGCGGGAGCTGGGCACCGTGGACGTGCTGATCCACAGCGCGGGCGGCAACGGGCTGCTGGAGCCGCCCGCCCCCGGTGACGACCCCCTCGACGCCGTCGCCCACTCCTGGAACATCACCTTCCGGAACAACACGCTGAGCGCCGCCCTGCTCACCGAGGCGCTCAGGGACCGGCTCGCCGACCCGGGCGGCCGGGTGCTGTTCCTCAGCTCGATCGCCGCGTACCGGGGCACCGGCGTCGTGGCCTACGCGGCGGCCAAGGCGGCGCTGCACCCCTACGCCCACCAACTGGCCCGGCAGTTGGGGCCGCGCGGGGTCACGGTGAACGTGGTCGCGCCGGGCTACATCGAGGACACCGACTTCTTCGGCGCCGGGACCGGCGAGGCCGCCGACGCGGACGCGCTGCGGCGGGAGCGGGCCCGCGCGGAGGCCCTGACCGGGCGGATCGGCATGCCCGGCGATGTCGCCGCCACCCTGCACTGGCTCGCCTCCCCGCACGCCGGGCACATCACCTCCCAGATCGTGCAGATCAACGGGGGAGCGGAACGCGGTCACTAGGGCGATCCGCCCCCCCGGGGCCCCGCTCAGCCGCGCTCCGGCGGCCGGTGCGGCTCCACCGCGCGGCGCGGGCCGGGCGTGCCCCCGGACGGGCGCCGCTCACCGTGCGCACCCGGCGCCGGGACGGCCTCCGCGGTGTTGACCCGGGGCAGCGCGTAGGGGTGCTCCCGGACCAGCCAGTCCAGCATCCGCTCGCGCACGGTCACCCGTACCGTCCAGATGTCGTCGGCGTCCTTGGCCGTGACCAGCGCCCGCACCTCCATGGTGTTCGGGGTGGAGTCGGTGACCGAGAGATCGAAGGAACGGCCGTCCCACGCGGGGCACCCGCCCAGGATGTCCCGCAGCCGCTCGCGCATCAGCGCCGTCGGCGCCGAGTGGTCGAGCTGCCAGAAGACCGTGCCGGTCATCTGCGGGGTGCCGCGCGACCAGTTCTCGAACGGCTTGGACGTGAAGTACGACACCGGCATGGTGATCCGCCGCTCGTCCCAGGTCCGTACGGTCAGGAACGTCAGGGTGATCTCCTCCACCACACCCCACTCGCCGTCCACCACCACGGTGTCGCCCATCCTGACCATGTCGCCGAACGCGATCTGGAGCCCGGCGAAGAGATTGCTCAGCGTGGACTGCGCGGCCACCCCGGCGACGATGCCGAGGATCCCGGCCGACGCCAGCAGCGAGGCACCGGCCGCGCGCATCGCCGGGAACGTCAGCAGCATCGCCGCCACCGCCACCACCCCGACGATCGCCGCGACCACCCGCATGATCAGCGTCACCTGGGTGCGCACCCGGCGCACCCGCGCCGGATCGCGCGAGGAGTTGGTGGTCGCGTAGCGGGAGTACGAGGCCCCGACCACCGCCGCCGCGATCCGTACCGCCAGCCAGGCGGCCGACCCGATCAGCAGCAGTGTCAGCAACCGCCCGATGCCCTCGCGGAACCCGGTGAGCAGTTGTGCCTGGTCGTAGGAGCCTCTGAGCAGGGCGGCGCACAGGACGAGCTGGTACGGCACCCGGGCGCGGCGCAGCCCGCCCCACAGGGACGTGCCGCCGTGCCGGTCGTCGGCCTTGCGCAGCAGGAGGTCGGTGGCCCAGCCGATGACCAGGGTCAGCAGCACCGAGCCACCGATCACGATCAGGGGGCGGAGCAGATTTTCCATGTCAGTGAACGTAACCCCGGATCGGGGGTCGTGAACCTGTGAGTCCGCGGCGGGCCGTCGCTGTCAGTGGCGGCTGGCACGATGGGGGCATGGACATCGTGCTCTTTCATTCGACCTACGGACTGCGCCCGGCGGTGCGGGACGCGGCCGAGCGGCTGCGCGCCGCCGGTCATGAGGTCTTCACGCCCGACCTGTTCGAGGGACGGACGTTCGACACGGTCGAGGAGGGCAGCGCGGCCAGGGACGCCCTCGGCAAGGACGAGCTGATCAGACGGGCGGTGCTGGCCGCCGCGCCGCACTCCGGGCGCGGGCTGGTCTACGCCGGGTTCTCGTTCGGCGCGTCCCTCGCCCAGACCCTGGCCCTCGGCGACGAGCACGCGCGCGGGCTGCTGCTTCTGCACGGCACGTCGGACCTCGCGCCGAACGCGTCGGTGGACGACCTGCCGGTGCAACTGCATGTCGCCGAGCCGGACCCGTTCGAGACGGACGACTGGCTGAGCGCCTGGTACCTCCAGATGGGCAGAGCGGGCGCGGAGGTGGAGGTGTACCGCTACGCGGGCGCGGGCCACCTCTACACCGACCCCGATCTGCCGGACTACGACGAGGAGGCCGCCGAGGCCACCTGGCGGGTGGCGCTCGGCTTCCTGGACTCCCTCACGGAGGCCCGCAAGAGCGACTGAGCGGCGCAGCCCCCTGAGGTACCCGGCCGTGCTGGCACAGCCCCGCGAGGTACCCGGCCGTGCGGCACAGCCCCCGAGGTACCCGGCAGCGCAAGCACAGCCCCCCGAGGTCCCCGGCCGTACGGTCCGCTACACCGGGTCGTACGTCCGCTCCACCCTCTGGGTGCCGCTGCGGGTGCGGTAGGAGCGCTGCCAGGTGGCGGTGGCGTCGGGGCGGGTGCGGTCGGAGAGGGTGTAGAAGTCCATCTGCGCCCGCTCGGCGGTGAGGTCGAGGACACCGAAGCCGTGGCGGTCGGTGTCGACCCAGTGGACATGCCGGTTGGCGGCCCGGATCACCGGCGCGGCCAGCGCGGACACCGTGCCCTCGGCGACGTTCACCAGATCGTCGAGGTTGTCCGAGGTGACCGAGGTGACCACGAACTCGGTGGCGGCGGAGGCGGACAGCGGATAGGTCCCGGCGTTCACGGGCACGTCGTTGGCCCAGGCCATATGGATGTCGCCGGTGAGGAAGACGGTGTTGCGGATGGCGTTGCCGCGCAGATGGGCCAGCAGCTCGCGCCGGTCGTCGGTGTAGCCGTCCCACTGGTCGGTGTTGATCGCCAGCCCCTCCCGGGGCAGTCCGAGCAGCTCGGCGAGCGGCTTCAGCAGCTCGGCGGCGAGCGAGCCGATCGCGAACGGGGCGATCATCACGGAGTTGCCGACCAGCCGCCAGGTGGTGTCGGCCGACGCCAGCCGGCCCTTGAGCCAGTCCAACTGGGCGCGGCCGGTCAGCGTGCGGTCCGGGTCGTCGACCTGGCCGTTGCCGACGGCGGCCTGCTGGGAGCGGAAGGACCGCAGATCCAGCAGGGCGAGGTCGGCGAGCCGGCCGAAGCGCAGCGCCCGGTAGGTGGTCCCGGCGACGGCCGGGCGGACCGGCATCCACTCGAAGTACGCCTGCTTGGCGGCGGCCTGCCGGTCCGCCCAGGCGCCCTCGGTGCCCTCGGTGTGGTTCTCGGCGCCGCCCGACCAGGCGTCGTTGGCGATCTCGTGGTCGTCCCAGATGGCGACGCAGGCCGCTGCCGCGTGCAGCGCCTGGAGGTCGGGGTCGGTCTTGTAGCGGCCGTGCCGGGTGCGGTAGTCGGCGAGGCTGAGGATCTCGTGCGCGGGGGCGTGCGGGCGGACGGAGGTGCCGCGGGTGCCGTACTGGCCGGCGCCGTACTCGTAGATGTAGTCCCCCAGGTGCAGCCAGGCGTCGAGGTCGCCGCGCGCGGCGAGATGGCGGTACGCGGAGAAGTGGCCGGCCTCCCAGTTGGCGCAGGAGACCACGCCGAAGCGCAGGCCCGGCACGGCCGCGTCGGCGGCGGGGGCGGTGCGGGTGCGGCCGGCGGGGGAGTCGGTGCCTCCGGCGGAGAAGCGGTACCAGTAGGTGGTGGCGGGCGCCAGACCGCGGATGTCCGCCTTGACGGTGTGGTCGGTGGCCGCCCGCGCGGTGAGCGAGCCGCGGGCGACGACCTCGGTGAACGCCCTGTCCCGGGCGACGGTCCAGGCGACCTCGGTGTCCGGGCCGAGCCCGGAGCCGGGGGCGGCGTCGGCGGTGGGCGTCACCCGGGTCCACAGCAGGACTCCGTCGGGCAGGGGGTCGCCGGAGGCCACGCCGTGCACGAAGACGGGGGCAGCGGCGGCGCGGGCGGGCAGCGCGGCGGCGAGCGGGGCGGCCAGGGCGGCACCGGCAGCGGCGGCCCTGACGACCGTACGGCGGCGCGGGGCAAGGGAGTTGGCGTCCGGCGCGGCGGCGGAGCCTTGGGCGGATCTCTGAGGACTGGTCACGGGCGCTCAGGTTACTGAGCGGTAGAGGCGGTGGTAAGGGCGGCGCACGAAGAAGCGGGCGAACTCCCGGGAATTCGCCCGCCCTTCCGTCCCCCGTGTGCCGGGGTGGGTGGGATCAGCCCTTGAGGGCCGCGTCCACCGCCGTGTTGAAGTCCGCCACGGTCATCGGCTGGCTGCCCTGGTCCGTGGTGAGCTTCTTGCCGTCCATGACGAAGCTCGGGGTGCCGGTGACATCGTCCTTGTTGGTGTCGAAGGACGTGGACATCGCCAGCGCCCAGGCGTCGTACGTGCCGTTGTTGACCGCGTTCTGGAACGTGGCGTTGTCCTTGAGGGCCGGGACGCTGTCGCCGATCTCGATCAGATAGCTGTCGTCGGCGAACTTGTCGTCGGACTCCTGGGGGTGGAACTTCGCCGAGTACAGCGCGGCCTTGTACTCCAGGAACGCCTCCGGGCCGACGTTCAGGGCGGCGCCGAGCGCGCTCATGGCGTTCTTGGAGCCCTCGCCGTTGGAGCCGACCTGGCCGTCGCCGAGCGAGTCGCCGTCCAGGAAGGTGCCGCCCACGAACTGCACCTTGTACTTGCCGTCGGCGACGTCCTTGTCGACGGTCGGGCCGACCGTCTGTTCGAAGGAGGCGCAGACCGGGCAGCGCGGGTCCTCGTAGATCTTGAGGGTCTTGGGCGCGTCGGCCTTGCCGATGACGACCGAGGTGCCGTCGGTGCCGGTGGTGTTGGCGGGGGCGGTGACCGTCTCGTCCTGCACGGCCTCCCAGTGGGAGGGCTTGTTCGCCTGGACGACGGCGTAGCCTATGCCGCCCGCCGCGGCGAGCACACCGACGACGGTGGCGGCCACGGTGATCTGGCGCTTGGCCTTGGCGCGCTTGGCGTCCCGCTCGCGCTCCTGGCGCAGCCGCTCACGCGCGGCGGACTTGGCGGCACTGCTGTTTCGCTTGCTCATGGATGAGATCTCCGGGTGGGGGCGCACGGATCGCGTGCGCGGGTCTTCGGGGAAGGGGTGCGTGGCGGGGTGCCGCCGGTGGTGTCGCCGGGGCCGGGCGCCGGTCGCGGGGGAGGTCCGCCCGCGGCGGCGCGGCTGATCGCACGGTGGCCACGCCCCTCGGGGGCGTGGCGCTGCCGCCGGGATCCGGCCGTCAGGCGAAGGTGACGCCGACCGGTGGGCCGCGGCGGCCGAGGGTGTGGGAGCGGAGCAGGTCCCGGACGGCCGCCGCGCGGTGCGCGGGGCGGGGACGGCGGGGGGCCGCCGGGGCGGGCCGTACGGTGACGGCGGCCACGGCCAGCAGCAGCGGGCGGAACGTCGCCGCCGAGGCGGCGGCCAGCACCTGGGCCAGCGCCCGCTCGCCCCGGTGCAGCCAGAGGGCGGCCAGCAGCCCGATCCCGACATGGACGGCGAGCAGCAGCCAGGCCGCCCGCGGGTCGGCGTCGGCGAAGAGCGCGGCGGCGGGGTCGGAGGCGGCAGCGGTGGTGGTCGCCGTCATCCGGGCCAGCGGGGAGCCGACCGGGCCCCCGCAGAGCACGTCCAGGCCGACCGCGCGCAGCGGACCGGTCACCGGGCCGCCCGCGGCGCCGTAACAGGTCTGCTGACCGGCCGTGAACAGGGTGTCGACGGCCAGTTCCAGCGGGATCAGCACGGCGGCGATCCGGCCGAGGCCCTGCTCGCGGCGGCCCGCCAGCAGATAGGCGACGGCGAAGACCGCGGCGGCGGCAGCGGCCACCGTGCCCAGCGGCAGCGGGACCCCGGACAGCAGCACGTGCGACGCGGTGCCGAGGGTCACGACGAGTGCCGTGAACAGCGCCGCGCGGACGACTCTGGTCGGGGTCCCTGATATGTCCATCGCCGTCCGAGTGTGCCATGGAGTCCGTTAAGGGACTCCTAAAGGGTTGCTGTGGACCCCGAGGGCTGCGGTGGGCACCGGAGCGCGCACCCCGGGTGACCCTTCCCTCACAGTCCCGGTATGCGGCCGTTGCGGAACAGGTCGACGAAGATCTGGTGGTCCGCCCGCGCGCGGGCGCCGTAGCCGTGCGCGAAGTCCACCAGGAGCGGGGCGAAGCCCTCCTCGTCGGCGGCGATGGCCGCGTCGATGGCGCGCTCGGTGGAGAACGGCACCAGGGACTCGCCGGAGGTGTCGTCGGCCGCCGCGTGCATCGTCGCCGTGGCCCGGCCGAGGTCGGCGACGACCGCCGCGATCTCGTCCGGGTCGTCGAGGTCGCCCCAGCCGAGATCCACCGCGTACGGGGAGACCTCCGCGACGAGCTGGCCCGCGCCGTCCAGCTCGGTCCAGCCCAGCCAGGGGTCGGCGTGCGCCTGGAGGGCGCGCTGCGACAGCACCGTGCGGTGCCCCTCGTGCCGGAAGTAGTCCCGGATCGCGGGGTCGGTCAGATGCCGGGAGACGGCCGGGGTCTGGGCCTGCTTGACGTAGATCACCACGTCGTTCTCCAGGGCGTCGCTGTGCCCCTCCAGCAGGATGTTGTACGACGGGAGCCCGGCGGAGCCGATGCCGATGCCGCGGCGCCCCACCACGTCCTTGACCCGGTAGGAGTCGGGGCGGGTCAGCGAGTCCTCCGGGAGCGTCTCCAGATAGCCGTCGAAGGCGGCCAGCACCTTGTACCGGGTGGCCGCGTCCAGCTCGATGGAGCCGCCGCCGGGTGCGAAGCGGCGCTCGAAGTCCCGGATCTCGGTCATCGACTCCAGCAGCGCGAACCGGGTCAGCGAGCGGGCGTCGCGCAGCGCGTCCAGCAGCGGGCCCTGGGCGGTGTCCAGGGTGAAGGGCGGCACCTCGTCGCTCTTGGCGCCGGTCGCCAGGGCGTGTATCCGGTCCCGGTAGGCCAGCGCGTAGATCGTCACCAGCTCGGTGATCTGCTCGTCGCTGAGTGCCTTGGCGTACCCGACCAGCGCCAGGGAGGCGGCGAAGCGCTGGAGGTCCCAGGTGAACGGGCCGACGTACGCTTCGTCGAAGTCGTTGACGTTGAAGACCAGACGGCCGTTCGAATCCATATAGGTGCCGAAGTTCTCCGCGTGCAGGTCGCCGTGGATCCACACGCGCGAGGTGCGCTCGTCCAGGAACGGGCCCCCGGCCGTCCGGCCGCCGGTCGCGGCCTCCAGGTCGTGGTAGTACAGGCAGGCCGTGCCGCGGTAGAAGGCGAACGCGGAGGCCGCCATCTTGCGGAACTTCACCCGGAACGCGGCCGGGTCGGCGGCCAGGAGCCGGCCGAAGGCGGTGTCGAAGACGGCGAGGATCTCCTCGCCGCGCTGCTCGTCGCTGAGCTGGGGGACCGACATCGCGGGGTGCCTCCTGGTGCATCTGGTGGGTGCGTCCGACGAGTGTCCGACGGGTCTATGTGTACGACAGCGTTTCTGTCGTCTCCAACGGATGGGGCTGTCCGAAAGTGCCCCTTCCCGGAGCACGGCCCCCGCTGTGAAGGTACGCGGGGCGGGCGCGGGATTGTCAGTGCCGAGGCATAGACTTCGACGCTGTCCCCAGAAGTGTCCGCCCGCCTGTCACCCAGTGTTTTCCCTGGAGGTCACACCGTGTCAAAGCCGCCGTTCACGCACCTGCACGTCCACACCCAGTACTCGCTGCTGGACGGTGCCGCGCGGCTGAAGGACATGTTCAACGCGTGCAACGAGATGGGCATGACCCATATCGCCATGTCCGACCACGGCAACCTGCACGGGGCGTACGACTTCTTCCACACCGCGAAGAAGTCCGGGGTCACCCCGATCATCGGGATCGAGGCGTACGTCGCCCCCGAGTCCCGGCGCAACAAGCGCAAGATCCAGTGGGGCCAGCCCCACCAGAAGCGGGACGACGTCTCCGGTTCCGGCGGCTACACCCACAAGACGATGTGGGCGGTCAACGCCAAGGGCCTGCACAACATCTTCCGGCTCTCCTCCGACGCCTACGCCGAGGGCTGGCTCCAGAAGTGGCCCCGGATGGACAAGGAGACCATCGCCCAGTGGTCCGAGGGCATCGTCGCCTCCACCGGCTGCCCCTCCGGCGAGCTCCAGACCCGGCTGCGCCTCGGCCAGTACGACGAGGCACTCAAGGCCGCCGCCGACTACCAGGACATCTTCGGCAAGGACCGCTACTTCCTGGAGCTGATGGACCACGGCATCGAGATCGAGCACCGGGTCCGCGACGGCCTCCTGGAGATCGGCAAGAAGCTCGGCATCCCGCCCCTGGTCACCAACGACTCGCACTACACGTACGCGCACGAGGCGACCGCCCACGACGCGCTGCTGTGCATCCAGACCGGCAAGAACCTCTCCGACCCGGACCGCTTCAAGTTCGACGGCACGGGCTATTACCTGAAGTCCACGGACGAGATGTACGCCATCGACTCCTCCGACGCCTGGCAGGAGGGCTGCGCCAACACCCTCCTGATCGCCGAGATGGTCGACACCACGGGCATGTTCGAGTCGCGCAACCTCATGCCGAAGTTCGACATCCCGGACGGCTACACCGAGGTCACCTGGTTCCAGGAGGAGGTCCGCCGGGGCATGGAGCGCCGCTTCCCGGCGGGCGTCCCCGAGGACCGCACCAAGCAGGCCGAGTACGAGATGGACGTCATCATCTCGATGGGCTTCCCCGGCTACTTCCTGGTCGTCGCCGACTTCATCATGTGGGCCAAGAAGCAGGGCATCGCGGTCGGCCCCGGCCGGGGCTCCGCGGCCGGTTCGATCGTCGCGTACGCCATGGGCATCACCGACCTCGACCCGATCCCGCACGGACTGATCTTCGAGCGGTTCCTCAACCCCGAGCGCATCTCGATGCCCGATGTCGACATCGACTTCGACGAGCGCCGGCGCGTCGAGGTCATCCGGTACGTGACGGAGAAGTACGGCGCCGACAAGGTCGCCATGATTGGCACCTACGGCACCATCAAGGCCAAGAACGCGATCAAGGACTCCGCGCGCGTGCTGGGCTACCCGTACGCGATGGGCGACCGCCTCACCAAGGCCATGCCGCCGGACGTCCTCGGCAAGGGCATCCCGCTCTCCGGCATCACCGACTCCGCCCACCCCCGCTACGGCGAGGCGGGCGAGATCCGCGGGATGTACGAGAACGAGCCGGATGTGAAGAAGGTCATCGACACCGCCCGCGGTGTGGAGGGTCTGGTCCGGCAGATGGGTGTGCACGCCGCCGGTGTGATCATGTCCAGCGAGACCATCACGGAGCACGTCCCGGTGTGGGTCCGGCACACGGACGGGGTGACCATCACCCAGTGGGACTACCCGAGCTGTGAGTCGCTCGGCCTGCTGAAGATGGACTTCCTGGGCCTGCGCAACCTGACCATCATGGACGACGCCGTCAAGATGGTGAAGTTCAACAAGGGCATCGACATCGACCTGCTGGGTCTCCCGCTGGACGACGCGAAGACCTTCGAACTCCTCCAGCGCGGCGACACCCTCGGGGTCTTCCAGTTCGACGGCGGCCCCATGCGCTCCCTGCTGCGCCTGATGAAGCCCGACAACTTCGAGGACATCTCCGCCGTCTCGGCGCTGTACCGCCCCGGCCCGATGGGCATGAACTCGCACACCAACTACGCCCTGCGCAAGAACGGCCAGCAGGACATCACCCCGATCCACCCGGAGCTGGAGGAGCCGCTCAAGGAGGTCCTGGACGTCACCTACGGCCTGATCGTCTACCAGGAGCAGGTGCAGAAGGCCGCCCAGATCATCGCCGGGTACTCGCTCGGCGAGGCCGACATCCTGCGCCGCGTGATGGGCAAGAAGAAGCCCGAGGAACTCGCCAAGAACTTCACCATCTTCCAGGCCGGCGCCCGCAAGAACGACTACAGCGACGAGGCCATCCAGGCCCTGTGGGACGTCCTGGTCCCGTTCGCCGGCTACGCCTTCAACAAGGCCCACTCGGCCGCCTACGGACTGGTCTCCTACTGGACCGCCTACCTCAAGGCCAACCACCCCGCCGAGTACATGGCCGGGCTGCTCACCTCGGTCAAGGACGACAAGGACAAGTCGGCGATCTATCTCAACGAGTGCCGCCGCATGGGCATCAAGGTGCTCCCGCCGAACGTCAACGAGTCCATGTCCAACTTCGCCGCCCAGGGCGACGACGTGATCCTCTTCGGCCTCTCCGCGGTCCGCAACGTCGGCACCAACGTGGTCGAGTCGATCATCAAGTGCCGCAAGGCCAAGGGGAAGTACGCCTCCTTCCCCGACTACCTCGACAAGGTCGAGGCGGTCGTCTGCAACAAGCGGACCACGGAGTCGCTGATCAAGGCCGGTGCCTTCGACTCCATGGGGCACACCCGCAAGGGCCTGACCGCGCAGTACGAACCGATGATCGACAATGTGGTCGCGGTCAAGCGCAAGGAGGCCGAGGGACAGTTCGACCTCTTCGGCGGCATGGGCGACGACGACACCAGCGAGCCGGGCTTCGGGCTGGACGTGGAGTTCGCGCCCGAGGAGTGGGAGAAGACGTACCTGCTCGCCCAGGAGCGGGAGATGCTCGGACTCTATGTGTCCGACCACCCGCTGTTCGGGCTGGAGCATGTGCTCTCCGACAAGGCCGACGCGGGCATCGCCCAGCTCACCGGCGGCGACTTCGGCGACGGCGCGGTGGTCACCATCGGCGGCATCATCTCCGGCCTCCAGCGCAAGATGACCAAGCAGGGCAACGCCTGGGCCATCGCCACCGTCGAGGACCTGGCGGGCTCCATCGAGTGCATGTTCTTCCCGGCGACCTACCAGCTCATCTCCACCCAACTCGTCGAGGACGCGGTGGTGTTCGTCAAGGGCCGCCTCGACAAGCGGGAGGACGTCCCCCGGCTGGTCGCCATGGAGCTGATGGTCCCCGACCTGTCCATGGCGGGCACCAACGCGCCGGTCGTCCTCACCATCCCCGCCACCCGGGTCACCCCGCCGATGATCAGCCGCCTCGGGGAGATCCTCCAGCACCACAAGGGCGACAGCGAGGTGCGGATCAAGCTCCAGGGGCCGACGAGGACGACCGTGCTCCGCCTCGACCGGCACCGGGTGAAGCCGGACCCGGCGCTGTTCGGCGATCTGAAGGTGCTGCTGGGTCCGTCCTGCCTGGCGGGCTGAGCCCGGCCGCGCGTCGGCCTGCCCGACCCGCACGACCCGTGGGCCCGCACGACCCGTGGGCACGGAAGAGGGGCGCATCCCGTCGTGGGTGCGCCCCTCGGTCGTTCTCGGTGTCCCGGGCCGTCCTCGGCTGCGGGCCTCAGTCATGGGCCTCAGTCATGGGCCTCAGTTGTGGCCGAAGCGCTTCTGCCGGCCCTTGCGCGCCATGTCGGCCGGCGTCACCTGCTGTGCCTGCTGCTCGATCGACGACTGCTGGGCCGACTGCTGGCTGCGCTCGGACTGCGGCTGCTTGCGTTCCTGCTTCTTGTTTTTGGCCATGGTGATCTGCCTCCTGAAGGGGATCTGGGGACCAGGCCCAGCCCCACATTCACATACGCTGACATCGATCGCATTTCGGATAATTACCGTGTGTGACAGGAGGGGTGGCGCGGCGTACCCCGCAAACGCCACGCCGAAGATCGAGTTCGGGCCGTTAACCTCCGTGCCGTCGGGCAGACTCGAAGAAAGCCCCAAGCACACCTCCCAGGAATCCCAGGAAGAGGGTGAGTCGCGTGGACCGCTGCATCGTCCTGGTGGACGCCGGGTATCTGCTCGGGGCCGCCGCGAGCCTCCTGGCCGGAGAGCCCTCCAGGTCCCGCATCACCGTCGACCACGCCGCGCTCATCCAGGGTCTGCGTGAGCGCGCGGAGTCCGACACCGAGCAGCCCCTGCTGCGCATCTACTGGTTCGACGGCGCCCCCGACCGCGTCCCCCAGCCCGAACACCGCCGATTGCGGGTGATGCCCCGGGTGACCGTCCGGCTGGGCGCCCTCACCCGCAGTGACGGCCGCTGGGCCCAGAAGGGCGTCGACGCCGCGATGCACGCCGAGCTGACCGAGCTGGCCCGCAACCGCGCCTGCTCCGATGTCGTCCTGGTCACCGGCGACGGCGATCTGCTGCCGGGCATGATGGCCGCCAAGGAGCACGGCGTCGCCGTCCATCTGTGGGCCGTGCAGGCCGCCGACGGGGACTACAACCAGTCCGAGGACCTGGTCGCCGAGGCCGATGAGCGCCGGGTGCTCGACCGGGCCTGGATCACCCGCGCGGTACAGGCCAAGGAGCGGGTGTGCGCACCGCCGCCCGCGCCCCGGCCGGAGATCGCCGCGATCCTGTCGGCGCCGCTGCCGGAGGGCGCCCTCGCCGCGGCCGAGCGGCCCGCCCGGGAGAGCCCCCATCCGGCCGCCGCGGCGCCGGGCGGCACGGAGGAGCGGGTGCCCGCGGTGGCGAAGGGGGTGCCCACGCCCAAGGACCTCGCCGCGCTGCGCGCGCCCGGCGCGCACCCCGACAAGCCCCATCCGGCCACGGCGACGCTGCGGTGGTCGTCCGACAAGGGGTGGGTCGACCGGCCCGGCGGAGCCGGAGAGCCGCCGGAGGTCGCCGCGATGCCGACGCTGGCGCAGGTGACCACGGCGGAGCAGCGGTGGGCCGACCGCGAGGAGGACATCACCACGGTCGGCGGCGATCCCTACGAGGTGGGGCAGGTCTTCGCCCGGCGGTGGCTGGCGCGCCTCGGCGACCAGACACATGTGCAGCGGCTGTCCGGGATGTACCCGCGGGTTCCGCACCGGATCGACGGTGAGCTGCTGCGGTACGCGGCGCGGTTCGGGCTGCTCGCGCACAAGGACGACCAGATCGACGAGCACGACCGGTATGCGATCCGGGCGGGGTTCTGGCGGGAGATCGATGTGCGGACGGGTGCGGAGCGCAGTCCCGCGGGGGAGTGACGCGGGGAGTGAGGGGGCCTGTTCGGCCGGGTGCGGGCCGGTCGGGGCCGGTCGCGCGGTTCCGCGCGACCCCGGGTAGGTCGGCGCCCCCTGCGTCCGGAAGTGCGCCCCGGGACATCCGGGACACCCGGGAGCGGGACGGGCGGCAGGACCCCTTAGGGTGCTTGTTTGTGAGTACGCGCGCGGCAGGGGCCATCCACGACAGTCGTGAGGTCGTGTGCGCGGTGCGCGGGCTGACCAAGACCTATCCCGCGGTGCGCGGGCGGCGCGGGGTTCCGGCCACGCCGGAGGTGCGGGCCGCGGACGGGGTGCGCCTGGAGGTGCGGCGCGGTGAGATCTTCGGGCTGCTCGGGCCGAACGGCGCCGGCAAGTCCACCGTCGTACGGCAGATCACCGGGCTGATGCGGCCCGACGGCGGCAGCGTCGAGATCCTCGGGCACGACATCGTCCGCCATCCGGAGCGGGCCTCGCGGATCCTCGCCTACCTCGGCCAGGAGTCCACCGCGCTGGACGAACTGACGGTGTCCCTGGCCGCCGAGACCACCGGGCGGCTGCGCGGGCTCGACGTCAGGCGGGCGCGGGCCGAGCGGGACGACGTCCTGGACGAACTGGGGCTCGCCCCGATCGCCGGACGGGCCCTGAACAAGCTGTCCGGCGGGCAGCGGCGGCTGGCCTGCTTCGCCGCCGCACTGGTCGGTGAGCGCCCCCTGCTGGTGCTGGACGAGCCCACCACCGGCATGGACCCGGTCGCCCGCCGCGCGGTCTGGTCCGCCGTGGACCGCCGCCGGGCCGAGCGCGGTACGACCGTGCTGCTGGTCACCCACAACGTCATCGAGGCCGAGACCGTACTGGACCGGGTCGCCGTTCTGGAGCGGGGCCGGGTGATCGCCTGCGACACCCCGGCCGGGCTCAAGGAGCGGGTCGCCGGAGAGGTGCGGGTGGAGCTGGTGTGGCGGGAACGGGCCCCCCTGGACGTCCCCGAGGTCGCGGCGCTGCGCGAGGCCGCGCAGGAGAACGGACGGCGCTGGACGCTGCGGCTCGCCCCCGACGAGGCCCGCGCGGTCGTCGCCACGGTCACCGGCGGGGCCGCCTTCGCCGCGCTGGACGACTTCACCCTCGCCACGCCCAGCCTGGAGGACGTGTACCTGGCGCTGGGCGGCGGGACACGGCAGGGGCTGGTGAAGGCATGAGCGACAGCGGCGGAATGAGCGGCTCCGGGTCCGGGGCCGTATGCGTGGTCGCCGGAACCGCGGTCGCCGGAACCGCGGTCGCGGGAACGAGCCCTGGGACAACGAGCCCCGGGACATCGGCCCCCGGGACAACGAACCCAGGGACAACGAACCCAGGGACAACGAACCCCGGGAAGGGGAGCAGCGCGACGTGAGTGTCGTACCCGCAGAGGTGCTGCCGGGCAGTGCCCTGGCTTCGGACGAACGGCCCCGGCGCGCCGCCGCCGAGCTGGGGCCGCGGGCGCGGCTGTGGCCGTCGCTGGCGGCCGTGTACCGGGCGCAGCTCTCGCGGGCGCGGGTGGCGCGGATCCCGCTGCTGTTCGTGGCGACCTTCCAGTCCGTCGGCATCCTGATCATGATGCGCGGGGTGGTGGACGGCGGCAGCCAGGCCGAGGCGGTGGTCGCCGGGTCGTCCATCCTGGTCGTCGCGTTCGTCGCGCTGAATCTGCTCGCCCAGTACTTCGGCCAGCTCCGCGCCACCGGCGGGCTCGACCACTACGCCACCCTGCCGGTGCCGCCGGCCGCGGTGGTGCTGGGCGCGGCGGGCGCGTACGCGTCCTTCACCGTGCCGGGGACGGTGGTCACGGCGGTGTTCGGCTGTGTGCTGTTCGGGCTGCCGCTGACCAACCTCTGGATCCTGATCGCCGTGATCCCGCTGGCCGGGGCCGCGCTCGCCGGGCTCGGCGCCGCGCTCGGGCTGCTCGCCCCCCGCCCGGAACTGGCGACCCTGCTCGGCCAGCTCGGCATGTCGGCGGCCCTGCTCCTCGGGGTGCTGCCGCCCGAGCGGATGCCGGAACTGGTCCGGATCGCCCGCGATCTGCTGCCCTCCACCTATGGCGTCGATGCGTACGCGCGGACCTTCTCCGGACGCGCCGAATGGGCACAGGTCCTGGGTGACCTGGCCGTGTGCGCCGGGGTCGGGGTGATCTCGCTGGCGGTGGCGACCTGGGCGTACCGCCGGGCGGCCGTCCGGTGACGCGCCCCACAGAAGGGCCTGGCACGATGTCAGAGTGACCGCTCCTTTGACGCCGCCCCCGCCGCCGCACGAACAGCCCCCGCACGGCGGCCCGTCCGCGTCCGCCGCGTCCGGCGGGTCCGGTGCGACCGGTGCCTCCGGCGGGCCCTGGCAGGCCCCGGACGGCGAGGTGTACGGCGCTCAGGGCGCCCTCTGGGACGCCGCGGGCCCCGTCCCGCCGACCGGGCCCGGGTGGCGGGCCGAGATACGGGAAGCCGGCGTGGTCCTGGCCGCGCTGGCCGTGCTCGGGGTGGGGCTCGGAGCCCTGTGGTCGTGGCTGGCGCCGAGGGTGCCGCTGGTGGGGGACGTGGTGGACGGCACGTGGGCGGTGTACGTGCGGGACACCGAGGGGGAGCAGGCGATCGGGGTGGACGGCACGTTCACCCTGCTGGCGCTGGCGTTCGGGGCGGTGACGGCGGTCGCGGTGTTCGCCTGGCGGCGGCGCGGCGGGGTGCCGCTGGTGGTGGCGCTGGGGGTGGGCGGTCTGATCGCCTCCCTGGTCGCCTGGCGGACCGGCATGTGGCTGGGGCCCACGGACGACGTCCTCGCCCACGCCCAGCAGGCCGGCCGGAACGTCCCCTTCTCGGCCCCCCTGGAGCTCGGCGCGAAGGGCGCTCTGCTGGCCTGGTCGGTGGCGGCCCTCCTGATCCACCTGGCACTGACGGCGCTCTTCGGCCCGAGGGACGAGCAGGAGTAGGGCGGGGCGGGGGCCGCGCGCCTCTGTGGGGGCGTAGGGCGCCGTCCGCGGCTTGACCCCGGCCCGGGGGTGCCCGGGGAGCGGCCGACGCCCTCAGAGGTGCCCTCAGCGGCGCTCCCGGCGCCGTCTACGCGGGCCGCCTCCCATGGTTCGCCCGGCGTTTGCGTATCCGCCACTTCCGCTTGCGCGTCCTCTTCGACATGCCCTTCCTCCCTAGCGGAAGAAGCGCGCGGCGTCGAGAGGGCCGGAGGACGAGAGGGATGTTGAGGGCCGCGAGGGACCGAGCGGGAGGGGGAGAGGGACCCTAGTCCCGCCCGATCGGTGCCAGTACCGCCCCCGTCAGCGTGGCCAGGTCCCCCGGTGACAGTTCCACCTCCAGGCCCCGGCGGCCCGCCGAGACGCAGATCGTCGGGTGGGCCGACGCCGACGCGTCCAGGACGGTGGGCAGGCGCTTGCGCTGGCCGAGCGGGGAGATGCCGCCCCGGACGTAGCCCGTCGTCCGTTCCGCCGCCGCCGGGTCCGCCATCGCCGCCTTCTTGCCGCCGACGGCCGCCGCGAGGGCCTTGAGGTCCAGGGACCCCGCGACCGGCACCACCGCGACCGTCAGCGCCCCGTCGACCTCCGCCACCAGCGTCTTGAACACCCGTTCGGGCGACACGCCCATCGCCTCGGCCGCCTCCTCGCCGTAGGACGGGTGAGCGGGATCGTGGTCGTAGGAGTGCACGGTGTACGTCACTCCCGCCGCCGTCAGCGCCACCGTCGCCGGGGTGCCGCCCCCCTGCTGCTTCGCCTTCTTCGCCATCCGTGCCCTCCAGCCGCCGTTCAGTTCAGACTCGTCGGCCCCCGGGTCAGATCCGCGGCCGGCAAGGACGGCAGCGTACGGATGATCGCGGTCTCCGTGCGCAGGAGTTTCAGTTCGTCGCGCAGCCGGGACGCCGCGTCCGGGGCCTGGAGGAGGCGCTGCTTGGTCGGCGTGTCGAGCATCATCGCGGCGGCGACCAGGTACGACACCACCTGCGGCTCGTCCGGCAGTTCCGCGCCGCTCGCCAGGGACCGCTCCCGGGCCCCGGCGAGCCGCTTCTGGTACTGCCGGAAGGCCCGCAGGACGCCCTCCGCCAGCGCGCCCGCCTCGTCGCCCGGCTCCTCCGGCAGCGTCTCCACCTCGGCGGTGAGAAACGGGCCGGAGGCGTCCACGGACAGCAGCCGGACCCGGGTCGTGCCGGTCGCCAGCACCTCGAAGGTGCCGTCGGGGCGCTCCCGGATCGTCGCCGCGTCCGCCACGCATCCCACCTGGTGGAACGCCTTCAGCGGATCGGGGCCGAAACCGGCCCCGGGCCCGCGTTCGGGCAGCGCGGTGGGATCGGGCATGCCGGGGGAGCTGGGGGCCACCTCGTGGCCGTCGCGGATGGCCACGACGGCGAAGCGGCGCGGTTCGTCCTCGGACGTCTTCAGGAGCGTGCGCATCAGCGCGCGGTAGCGCTCCTCGAACACGTTGAGCGGGAGCACCAGCCCCGGGAACAGCACCGAGTTCAGGGGGAAGAGCGGGAGCCGGTCGGTCGTCACGCCGCAGAAGCCTAGTGGTCGCCGCGGTGGGTGTGTCCGCCGTGCCCGTCAGATGGGAGCGGGAAGCCGGTCCGGGAGGCCCCCGCGGGGGCCGTCCGCAGCTCCCGGCGGGCCAGCAGGAACAGGCCCAGCGGGTCGTCCGCGACCCGGTCCCAGGGGAACGACGTGGCGTACGGGCCGATCAGCCGGAGCTGCTCCAGGGCGTCGGCGCGGCGCTCCAGTTGGATCAGGACATAGGCGAGGACATTGCGGATCTCGGCCGGCCACGGGTCGGCCGGGGCGAAGGCGGCGGAGAGGCCGATCGCCCGGTCGGCCGCCGCGTCCAGCCGGGCGCGGGGCACGGCTCCGCCGCAGCCGTCGGTGAGATAGCCGAACGCGGCGCGCACCGGGAGCGCCCGGACCAGTGAGCCGGGCGGGGCGTCGTCGGCGGCGGGCTCGGCGAAGTCGAAGCACTCCCGGTGCGAGCCGTGCCAGGACGCGGCGAGGTACTTCAGGGCGGCCACATGGCAGCCGTAGTGGTGCGGCGAGCGGCGCACCGCCTCGGCCCACAGGCGTTCGAACTCCGCGTGCCCGGCGCGCGCGCCCCGCGCACGGTCCAGCGCGAGCCGCCAGGGCACCGGATCGCGCGGTACGGCGTCGGCGGCGGCCGTCACCAGCGGGCCCACCGGCGCCAGCAGCTCCGCGCGGGCGGGGGAGCGCCAGGCCCGGTCGGCGGCGAGCTGCGCGGCGACGAGCAGGGCGTCCGGGTCCTCCCGGCGGCCGGGGACGGCCCGCCAGGTGTCGAACCACTCGGTGCGGGCGTGCGCGAACCCGGCGAGGCGGCGGGCCCAGCGGTCCCGGTTCTCCCACGCGGCCGTCTCCCGGGTCCCGGCCAGCAGCCCCGCCGCCGCCTCCCACTCCCCGCGCCCGGCCGCCACCAGGGCGGGCCCGAGGCGGTCGTCGGGCGCGTCGAGCAGCACCTCGTCGTCGGCCGGCAGCCCGGCGGCGAGGTGCCCGGCCGGACGGGACGGGGCACCCCGGGCGATCCGGGCACCGCGCATGAAAGGGGGCAGCAGAGCCATGGTGTCGACCATTGAAAGTCCGGGCGTCGGCGTCGCGCCAGCCTCTCCACACAACCTCCGGAAAGTTGTACGCGGCCGGGTCAAGGGCGGGTAAAGCGTCAGGAACCGTGCGACCGCGTCCCGCGCGAAGCCGCCACTTTCTTCGCCGTACCTCCGCAATCACCGCAGCTTCTGCTTGCTCTCCGCGTGATGTCTTCCGTGGAGCCGGGTCGCTCATCCCGGGAGCCGGTCGCTTCTCCCGGGAGCTGGTGACTCCTTCCGGAAGCGGGTCTGTTCCTTGGGGCAGTCGGTCAACGCCTCCGGAAGCGGGTCGCTCCTTCGGGACAGCCGGTCAACGCCTCCGGGGGCGGGCGCGCTTGCGGCGGGGGCGGGTTGCGCCTCCGGCGGGAGACGGTTTCCGCCTCCGGGGGGGGAGCGGATCGCGCCTCCGAGGGGCGGGGTCTGGCTGGTCATGTCTGGAGCGGATCGCGCCTCCGGCGGGAGGGGGCTCGTCGCGCGGGCGGGCCGGTCCCGTTTCCGGCGAGGCTCGGTCTTGTCTTCCGGGCGGGCCTGTCCGGCCTCCGCGGGGTCCGGTCTCGGCTACCGCGACCGCTGATGACGCCGACGGCAACGAGTCGGCCTCCGTGGGGCCGACTTCGGCTACCTCAGGGCGCGCCTTGGCCTCCGTCACGGGCCGGTCGGTCCTCCCCCGAGGGAGGGCTCGTCGTCCGCAGGGGCCCGTCCCGCCCCCCCCGCCGGGGGGGGGGTCTGGCCATCCGCAGGAGCTGGTCATGCCTTCTGTGGGGGGAGGTCTGGGCGTCCGTAGGGGCCGCGCCTCGCCTCCTGCCGGGGGGCCTGCGGCGCCCATCCGCAGGAGCGGACTGCGCCTTCGCCCCGAGGCCGGTTTCGTCCTCCGCCGGGGCCGGTCCGGCCCTCTAGAGGTGCCCGCCCCGTCTCCTGCCGGGGCCGGGTCCAGGCCATCCGCAGGAGCCGGCCACGCCGTCCACTAGGGCCGCTGCGGCCCTCCACAGGTGCCCGCCTCGCTTCCGGAATCCGGGGCCAGCCCTGGATTCCGGCGGTACCCGCCTCGCCTCCCGCCGGGGCCAACCCCGCCGTCCGCAGGA
Organism: Streptomyces sp. NPDC093252; assembly: GCF_040683675.1. Taxonomy (NCBI): domain Bacteria; kingdom Bacillati; phylum Actinomycetota; class Actinomycetes; order Kitasatosporales; family Streptomycetaceae; genus Streptomyces; species Streptomyces sp. NPDC093252. Next base: position 155,026 of record NZ_JBFBEM010000006.1, read on the forward strand.
GCCAACCTCGCCCCCCCACCAGAGGCCCGTCACGCCCCTCACTGGAGCCCCGTCAAGCCCCTCCGCAGAGCCCCGCCAAGCCCCCCCGCAGGGGGGACCCCCCGCTCACGCCTTCCGCAATAGCCGTGTCGCCCCCGCCGCCACCGTTGTCGCCAGGATCCAGCCGGTCAGGACCAGCGTCGCGGACAGCCACTGCCAGCCGCCGCGCAACTGCCAGAACCCGACCTGGCCCAGATCGATCACCGGCAGCAGCAGATCCAGCGCGAACAGCACCGGATCCCACGGCGGGTCCCCCGCGTTGCCGCTCGGGGTCGGCTTCCCGGCGTACGCGAAGGCCAGCGAGCCCGCCGCCCACAGCACCGCCATCCACACCGCGGCCCGCGCCGGGCGGTAGCCGTACGCCACCGTCACGTCCTGCGCGAACCCCCACAGCTTCGCGGCCGGCGGCAGCGTCTCGCGGCGGTGCCGCTGCTTGGCGAGCAGCACCTCGCGCGCGTCCTCCTCCTCACCGCCCGCGCGCAGCACCGCCGCCAGCCGCTCGTACGGCTCCGGGTTGTACTCGGCGGTCGCCGCCGACACCCAGGCCAGCCGCTCCGCCAGCGGGAACGGGCCCTGCGGCACCAGGTTCTCGTAGCCGAAGCCGCCCATGTGGAGGCGGCCGGGGCCCGGCCACGCCGCCGCCCGGTCCACCAGGTTCACGACCCGCGCCCCGGAGAGCACCACCTTGCCGCGCTGCGGACCCTCGCCCAGGAACCGCAGCTCGGGCACCTGGACCCGGCGCAGCGACAGCTCCTGGTCGTCGGTGAGGACGAACCGGGCCCGCTCCATGTCCACCGCGTCCCCGAACCGCCCGTCGTCCAGCCGGATCCCGCCCCGGCACTCGAACCGCTGGACCGGCGTCCCGCGCGCGGGTGTCCGGCCGCTGAGCTGGATGCCGCCGATGCCCGCCGGGGTGAGGTACAGCGTCCGCTCCACGGTCAGTTGCGGGGCGTTCAGGGCCAGCCGGGTGTACGGGTTGACCAGCCGTGCCCCGCGCAGGCTCAGCGAGACCCCGACCGTGGCGCCGCGCAGGCTCAGCTCGCCGTGCGACTCCAGCAGCTCCGCCTGGAGGTCCTGGCCGACGGTCAGCCCGTCCGCCGCGATCGAGCGCCCGCCGCGGTCCCGGTACACCACGGCCTCGTTCAGCAGCAGATCCGTGCCGATGTGGGCGTCGGTCAGCCGTACGCCGTTGTGGAAGCGGCAGCGCGGCAGATGCAGATCGCCCTCGGTGTGCACCCGCGCCGCCTCCAGCCGCGGCACCGAGCAGTTCGCCAGGCGCACGGTCCGGAACCGCGCCTCCGGCAGCAGCACCTCGTTCTCGAACCGGCAGCCGCTCAGCTCGACGTACGGCTCCACCGCGCCGCCCGCCAGGTCCAGGGTGCCGCTGATGTGCGCGCCGGTCAGCTTCAGCGCGGCGACGCGGCCCGCGAGCGGCGGCGGACCGTCCAGCAGCAGCCAGCACACGATGCGCGCCCGCACCGTCCGCTCCGGCCCCCAGGGGTGCCCGCCGTGCGGGTCGTCCACGGTGGGGTCGCCGCTGCTCAGATCGTGCTCGCCGCCGTCGCGGTAGGCCCGCCACATGCCGGCCTCCGCCTCGGTCAGCTCCTCCGGGGGCTCCCGGGGCGTGGCCTCGGGCCGTTCAGGCCGCTCCGGCCGATCGGGGCGCCCGGCGGGCTGCCCCTGCTGTCGCTGTGGTCCCAGTTCGCCGGTCCGCAGACCGGCCCCCTCGGTCACGATGTCCCTTCCTCCCCGTCGCGTGCGGTGGTCTGTGGGGTTCCCATGACTGTCGTATGGGCGCCCTAGGTTTCGTACAGCCGTTCATGCCCGCTGGGTAGCGTCTTGAACACGGAAAGTGAAGACGATCGTGCACGATCTCACGCGCGGTCACCGCCAGTTGTCCCGACCACTGGCGGTGCGGGACGCCGGGGACCCCTTGGGGCGGCCGTGGTCCACCGGGACGCGTATCAATCGGCGATACGCGCGAACGGTGTCCGATGGCGGTCTGCGAGAATTGACCCCGTGATCTCCCGAATCGATCTGCGCGGCGACGCCCTCCCCGAGGGACCGGCCCTGCGCGACCTGCTGCCCCGAGCCGACTTCGATGTCGCGGCCGCCCTGGACAAGGTGCGCCCGATCTGCGAGGCCGTGCATCATCGGGGCGACGCGGCGCTGATCGACTTCGCCGAGACGTTCGACGGCGTCACCCTGGAGCGGGTCCGGGTGCCCGCCGAGGCCCTGGACAAGGCCCTCGCCGAGCTGGACCCGGAGGTCCGCGCGGCCCTGGAGGAGTCCATCCGCCGCGCCCGGCTCGTCCACCGCGCGCAGCGCCGTACGACGCACACCACCCAGGTCGTGCCCGGGGGCACGGTCACCGAGAAGTGGGTGCCGGTCGACCGGGTCGGGCTGTACGCGCCGGGCGGGCGGTCCGTGTACCCGTCGTCCGTGGTGATGAACGTGGTGCCCGCGCAGGAGGCCGGAGTGCCCTCCCTCGCGCTCGCCTCCCCGGCCCAGAAGGAGTTCGGCGGGCTGCCGCACCCCACCATCCTGGCCGCCTGCGCCCTGCTCGGCGTGGACGAGGTCTACGCGGCGGGCGGCGCCACCGCCGTCGCGATGTTCGCCTACGGCACCGAGTCCTGCCCGCCCGCGAACATGGTCACCGGCCCCGGCAACATCTGGGTCGCCGCCGCCAAGCGCTACTTCACCGGCCGTATCGGCATCGACGCCGAGGCCGGACCCACCGAGATCGCCGTCCTCGCCGACGACAGCGCCGACCCGGTGCACGTGGCGTCCGACCTGATCAGCCAGGCCGAGCACGACCCGCTGGCCGCCGCCGTCCTGGTCACCGACTCGCCGGAACTCGCCGACGCGGTGGAGCGCGAACTCACCCCCCAGATCGCCGCGACCAAGCACGTCGACGACCGGATCGTCCCCGCCCTGGAGGGCCGCCAGTCCGCGATCGTGCTGGTCGACGGGGTCGAGGAGGGGCTGCGGGTGGTCGACGCGTACGGCGCCGAGCACCTGGAGATCCAGACCCGCGACGCCGCCTCGGTGGCCGACCGGGTGCGCAACGCGGGCGCGGTCTTCATCGGCCCCTGGGCGCCGGTCTCCCTCGGCGACTACGCGGCGGGCTCCAACCACGTGCTGCCCACCGGCGGCTGCGCCTGCCACTCCTCCGGCCTGTCCGTGCAGTCCTTCCTGCGCGGGATCCACCTGGTCGACTACACCCGCGACGCGCTCGCCGAGGTCGCCCACCACGTGGTGACCCTGGCGGAGGCCGAGGACCTGCCCGCGCACGGCGCGGCGATCAAGGCCAGGTTCGACTGGAAGGTTCCCGAGGGCAAGTGAGCGGCAACACCACCCCGAGCGGGACCGCGCGGACACCCGGTGCGGGTGACGGCCGGCGGATCCACCTCGACGATCTGCCCGTCCGCCCCGAGCTGCGCGGCAAGACCCCCTACGGCGCCCCCCAGCTCGACGTCCCGGTCCGGCTGAACACCAACGAGAACCCCTACCCCCTGCCCGAGGCGCTGGTCGAGCGGATCGCCGAGCGGGTGCGCGAGGCGGCCCGCCACCTCAACCGCTACCCCGACCGGGACGCGGTCGAGCTGCGCACCCGGCTCGCGGCCTATCTCACCGACACCTCCGGTCACCGCGTCGGCCCCGGCAACGTCTGGGCCGCCAACGGCTCCAACGAGGTCATCCAGCAGCTCCTCCAGACCTTCGGCGGACCCGGCCGCACCGCGATCGGCTTCGAACCCTCGTACTCGATGCACGCGCTCATCGCGCGCGGCACCGGCACCGGCTGGATCCCCGGCCCGCGCGCGGACGACTTCTCCGTCGACCTGCCCGCCGCCCGACGCGCCCTCGCCGAGCACCGCCCGGACGTCGTCTTCCTCACCACCCCCAACAACCCCACCGGCAACGCGATGCCGCCCGAGACCGTCCTCGCCCTCTACGAGGCGGCCCAGGCGGCCAAGCCGTCGATGGTGATCCTGGACGAGGCGTACGTCGAGTTCAGCCACGGCGCGTCGCTGCTGCCCCTGCTGGCCGGGCGCCCCCACCTGGTGATCTCGCGCACGATGTCCAAGGCGTTCGGCGCGGCCGGACTGCGGCTCGGCTATCTCGCCGCCGACCCGGCGGTGGTCGACGCGGTCCAGCTCGTCCGGCTGCCCTACCACCTCTCCGCCGTCACCCAGGCGACCGCCCTGGCCGCCCTGGAGCACACCGGCACCCTGCTCGGCTATGTCGAGCAACTGAAGACCGAACGGGACCGCCTGGTCGCCGAACTGCGCGCGATCGGCTACGAGGTCACCGCCTCCGACGCCAACTTCGTCCAGTTCGGCCGCTTCGCCGACGCGCACGCCGCCTGGCGGAGCATCCTCGACCGGGGCGTCCTGGTCCGGGACAACGGCGTACCGGGGTGGCTGCGGGTCACCGCCGGGACACCCGAAGAGAACGACGCGTTCCTCGACGCGGTCCGTGAGCTGAAGAAGGAGCAGGAAGCATGAGCCGCGCAGCACGGGTCGGACGCGTCGAGCGCACGACCAAGGAGACCTCCGTCCTGGTCGAGATCGACCTCGACGGCACCGGCCGGGTCGAGGTGTCGACCGGCGTCGGCTTCTACGACCACATGCTCGACCAGCTCGGCCGGCACGGTCTGTTCGACCTCACGGTGAAGACCGAGGGCGATCTCCACATCGACACCCACCACACCATCGAGGACACCGCCCTCGCCCTCGGCGCCGCCTTCAAGCAGGCCCTCGGCGACAAGGTCGGCATCTACCGCTTCGGCAACTGCACGGTCCCGCTGGACGAGTCCCTCGCCCAGGTCACCGTCGACCTCTCCGGCCGCCCCTACCTGGTGCACACCGAGCCCGAGACCATGGCGCCGATGATCGGCACCTACGACACCACGATGACCCGGCACATCCTGGAGTCCTTCGTCGCCCAGGCCCAGATCGCCCTGCACGTCCACGTGCCCTACGGCCGCAACGCCCACCACATCGTGGAGTGCCAGTTCAAGGCGCTGGCCCGAGCCCTGCGCTACGCCTCGGAGCGCGACCCGCGCGCCGCCGGAATCCTCCCCTCCACGAAGGGCGCCCTGTGAACGGGACCTCCACCCTGCTGATCGTCGCCGGTCTCTTCCTGGCCGGCGGGGTCTTCTCCTTCGCCAAGCAGAAGATGCCGAAGAACCTCATCGTGCTGCTCTCCGTCGGCGCCGCGATGTGCCTGGTCGCGGGCGTGCTCCGGCTGGAGGTGTGGAGTTGACCGCTGCCCGGACGCCCCGGAGCGTCGTCGTCTTCGACTACGGCTTCGGCAATGTGAGGTCCGCCGAACGCGCCCTCGCGCGCGCGGGCGCGCAGGTCGAGATAACCCGCGACTTCGACCGGGCGATGAACGCGGACGGGCTGCTGGTCCCCGGCGTCGGCGCCTTCGCCGCCTGCATGAACGGCCTCAAGCGGGCCCGCGGGGACTGGATCATCGGCCGCCGGCTGGCCGGCGGGCGCCCGGTGATGGGCATCTGCGTCGGGATGCAGATCCTCTTCGCCCGCGGCATCGAGCACGGCGTGGAGACCGAGGGCCTCGACGAGTGGCCCGGCTCCGTGGCACCCCTCCAGGCCGACATCGTCCCCCACATGGGCTGGAACACCGTGCGCCCCCCGGAGGGCTCCCAGCTCTTCGCCGGCCTGGACACGGACGCCCGCTTCTACTTCGTGCACTCCTACGCGGTCCACGACTGGACCCTGGAGACGGTCAACCCGGCCCTGCGCGCCCCCCTCGTCACCTGGTCCACGCACGGCGAGCCGTTCGTCGCCGCCGTGGAGAACGGCGCCCTGTGGGCCACCCAGTTCCACCCCGAGAAGTCCGGCGACGCCGGAGCCCAGCTCCTCACCAACTGGATCGGAACCCTGTGAGCACGCTCGAACTCCTCCCCGCCGTCGACGTCCGCGACGGCCAGGCCGTCCGCCTGGTGCACGGCGAGTCCGGCACGGAGACCTCCTACGGCTCCCCCGTGGAGGCCGCCCTCGCCTGGCAGCGCGCGGGCGCCGAGTGGCTGCACCTGGTCGACCTGGACGCCGCCTTCGGCACCGGCGACAACCGCGAGCTGATCGCCGAGGTCACCCGGGCCATGGACATCAAGGTCGAGCTGTCCGGCGGCATCCGCGACGACGCCTCGCTGGCCGCCGCCCTCGCCACCGGCTGCACCCGCGTCAACCTGGGCACCGCCGCCCTGGAGACCCCCGAGTGGGTCGCCGGGGTCATCGCCCGGCACGGCGACCAGATCGCCGTCGGCCTCGACGTCCGCGGCACCACCCTGCGCGGCCGGGGCTGGACCCGCGACGGCGGCGACCTCTACGAGACCCTGGAGCGCCTCGACAAGGAGGGCTGCGCCCGGTACGTGGTCACCGACATCGCCAAGGACGGCACCCTCCAGGGCCCCAACCTGGACCTGCTGAGGAACGTCTGCGCGGTCACCGACCGGCCGGTCGTCGCCTCCGGCGGCGTGTCCTCGCTGGACGACCTGCGGGCCATCGCCGAGCTGGTCCCGCTCGGCGTCGAGGGCTCCATCGTCGGCAAGGCCCTGTACGCCAAGGCGTTCACCCTGGAAGAGGCCCTTGAGGCAGTGAGCGCATGAGCGAGGTACGGCGGATCCAGAGCGGCAGCCCCTGGGAGGACGTCTTCGGCTTCTCCCGGGCGGTCGCGGCCGGGGACCGGGTGGTCGTCGGCGGCACCACCTCCTTCCGCGGCGAGGTCCTGCACGGCGAGGGCGACCCCTACGAGCAGACCCGGGTCGCCCTGGCCAACGCGCTCGCGGCGATCTCCGAGTTCGGCCTCGGCCCCGACTCCGTGACCGCCGTCCGCCTGCTCCTCACCCACGCGCGGGACGTGGACGCGGCGGGCCGGGCGCACAAGGAGGTCTTCGACGCCGTCCGCCCGGTGATGACCCTGGTCGTCGTCTCCGGCTTCGTCGACCCGCGCATCCTGGTCGAGGTCGAGCTGGAAGCCTTCCGAGGAGCCCCTGCATGACACTCGCCGTACGGGTCATCCCCTGCCTGGACGTGGACAACGGCCGGGTCGTCAAGGGCGTCAACTTCCAGAACCTCCGCGACGCGGGCGACCCCGTCGAGATGGCCAAGGTCTACGACGCCGAGGGCGCCGACGAACTCACCTTCCTCGACATCACCGCCTCCTCCGGCAACCGGGAGACCACCTACGACGTGGTGCGCCGCACCGCCGAACAGGTGTTCATCCCGCTGACCGTCGGCGGCGGGGTCCGTACCGCGGACGACGTCGACAGGCTGCTGCGCGCGGGCGCCGACAAGGTCGGAGTCAACACCGCCGCCATCGCCCGCCCGGAGCTGATCCGGGAGATCGCCGAGCGCTTCGGCCGCCAGGTGCTGGTGCTGTCGGTGGACGCCCGCCGCACCCCGTCCGGCGCCTTCGAGGTCACCACCCACGGCGGTCGCAAGGGCACCGGCATCGACGCCGTCGAGTGGGCCCACCGCGCGGCCGACCTGGGCGCCGGCGAGATCCTGCTGAACTCCATGGACGCCGACGGCACCAAGGACGGCTACGACCTGGAGATGATCGCCGCCGTCCGGGGGCACGTCACCGTCCCGGTGATCGCCTCCGGCGGCGCGGGCCGCCTCACCGACTTCCCCCCGGCCATCGCGGCCGGCGCGGACGCGGTGCTCGCCGCCTCCGTCTTCCACTTCGGCGACCTGCGGATCGGCGAGGTCAAGGGGGCGCTGCGGGAGGCCGGGCACCCGGTGAGGTAGGCCGCCCGGCCGGGCCGCTCAGATCCCGAGCTGCTTGGCCTCGCGGAGCTTCGCGATGGCGTTCTCGTCGCCCTCCAGCGCCACCTTGGCCGCGCTCTGCCGCCCGTAGGCGAAGAGCAGCAGCTCGGAGGGGTCGCCCGTGACGGTGACCACCGGGGCGCCGCGGTGGGCGATGGCCGTCTGGCCGTCCGGACGGCGCAGCACCAGCCCCGTGGGCGCGGTCCGGCCCATCAGCCGGGCCATCCGCTCCAGCCGGGACCACAGGGCGTCCTGGAAGACGCTGTCCAGCTCCCGGGTCGTCCAGTCCGGCTGCGCGCGGCGCACGTCCTCGGTGTGGACATAGAACTCGACGGTGTTGGACGCCTCGTCGATCTGCTTGAGGTTGAAGGGCGAGAAGCGGGGCGGGCCGGTCCGGATGAGCTGGATCAGCTCCTCGTACGGCTTCGCCGCGAACTCCTCCATCACCTTGTCCAGGCGGGACGCGAGCTGCTTGATCAGGATGCCCCCGGCGGCGTCCGGGCGGCGCTCGCGCACCACCACGTGCGCCGCCAGGTCCCGGGTGGTCCAGCCCTCGCACAGGGTGGGGGCTTCCGGACCGGTGGTCTCCAAGAGATCGGCGAGGAGGAGCCGTTCACGCTTGGCAAAGGTCGACATGGATTCACCCTACGACCGCGCACCGGCTCCGCCCAGCGGACGGCGGCCACCGGGGCGTACCGGGGGCACCACGCCGGGTGGCTGTCCGGTCACCGGACAGCGATCCGGCGTTGTCGGTGCCCCGCGGCACAATGGCAGGCATGACCAGTACGCCGTCCCCCAGCGGGTCCCGTGGGCCCAGCGGTCTCGACCCCGAGATCGCCGCCCGCCTCAAGCGCAGCGCGGACGGGCTCCTGCCCGCCATCGCCCAGCAGTACGACACCGGCGAGGTGCTGATGCTGGGCTGGATGGACGACGAGGCGCTGCACCGCACCCTGACCACCGGCCGCTGCACCTACTGGTCGCGCAGCCGCGGCGAGTACTGGGTCAAGGGGGACACCTCCGGTCATGTCCAGTGGGTGAAGTCGGTCGCGCTGGACTGCGACGCCGACACGGTCCTGGTGCGGGTCGACCAGGTGGGCGCGGCCTGCCACACGGGCGCGCGGACCTGCTTCGACGCGGACGTGCTCCTCAAGGACGCCCCCGACGCCGCCCCCGGCACCTCCCCCGATGCCGTCCCCGGTACCGCGCCCGATGCCGTCCCCGGTACGTCTCCCGGCACCGCGCCCGATAGCCTCCCCGGCACCGCCCCCGGCGCCGGTTCCGGCGTCTCGGCCGCGGGTCAGTAGGGTCGGCCGCCATGGACCTCGACATCTTCCGCAAGCTCGCCACCGACCGCCGGGTCATCCCCGTCACCCGCAAGCTCCTGGCCGACGGCGACACCCCGGTCGCCCTCTACCGCAAGCTCGCCGCCGAACGCCCCGGCACCTTCCTGCTGGAGTCCGCGGAGAACGGCCGCTCCTGGTCCCGCTACTCCTTCGTCGGCGTCCGCAGCGCCGCCACCCTCACCGAGCGTGACGGCCGCACCCACTGGCTCGGCACCCCGCCGGTCGGCGTCCCCGTCGACGGCGACCCGCTCGCCGCCCTGCGCGCCACCATCGAGGCCCTGCACACCCCCCACCAGGAGGGCCTGCCGCCCTTCACCGGCGGCATGGTCGGCTACCTCGGCTACGACATCGTGCGCCGCCTGGAGAAGATCGGCCCCGGTGAGCGCGACGACCTCCGGCTGCCCGAGCTGACCATGCTGCTGACCAGCGATCTCGCCGTGATGGACCACTGGGAGGGCTCGGTCCTGCTGATCGCCAACGCGATCAACCACAACGACACCGACACCGGCGTCGACGAGGCGTACACGGACGCCGTCGCCCGGCTCGACGCCATGGAGGCCGACCTCACCCGCGCGGTCGCCCAGCCGCCCGCCGTCCTGCCGCCCTCGGAGCTGCCCGAGTACACCGCCCTGTGGGGCGGCCCCGACTTCCGGGCGGCCGTCGAGGACATCAAGGAGCGCATCCGCGCCGGGGAGGCCTTCCAGGTGGTCCCCTCCCAGCGCTTCGAGACCCCCTGCACGGCGAGCGCCCTCGACGTCTACCGGGTGCTGCGCGCCACCAACCCGTCGCCGTACATGTACCTCTTCCGCTTCGACGGCTTCGACGTCGTCGGCTCCAGCCCCGAGGCCCTGGTCAAGGTCGAGGACGGCCGGGCCATGGTCCACCCCATCGCCGGGACCCGGCACCGGGGCGCCACCCCGCAGGAGGACCAGGCCCTCGCCGAGGAACTCCTCGCCGACCCCAAGGAGCGCGCCGAGCACCTGATGCTGGTCGACCTCGGCCGCAACGACCTGGGGCGGGTCTGCGAGCCCGGCTCGGTCGAGGTGGTCGACTTCATGTCCGTCGAGCGCTACTCGCACGTGATGCACATCGTGTCCACCGTCACCGGCCGCGTCGCGACCGGACGCACCGCCTTCGACGTGCTCACCGCCTGCTTCCCCGCGGGCACCCTCTCCGGCGCCCCCAAGCCCCGCGCGATGCAGATCATCGACGAACTCGAACCCTCCCGGCGCGGGCTGTACGGCGGCGCCGTCGGCTATCTCGACTTCGCCGGGGACTCCGACACCGCCATCGCGATCCGTACCGCCCTGCTCCGCGAGGGCACCGCGTACGTCCAGGCGGGCGCCGGGATCGTCGCCGACTCCGACCCGGTGGCCGAGGACATGGAGTGCCGCAACAAGGCCGCGGCGGTGCTCCGCGCGGTCCACACGGCGAACCGGCTGGCGCGATAGGGCGCTTCTCACGTGAACCCCGGGTGACACGACCCGGGGTGGGGGAGCGATAGTGGAACACGTGACTGCTGTTCCTCAACCCCGCACCGTGAGTGTCGGCGCCCTCCGGGCCGGCCGGCTCAGTCTCGGTCTCGCCCTGCTGTTCGGCGCGCTCGGCGCCGCCGTGGCGCTGCTGGCCACCCGGCAGGAGTGGTCCGCGGGCACCGCGACCGTCGCCGGCGGCGACTTCCCGCTGACCGCCTCCGGCAGCGATGTCACGGGCGTCCCCGCGGCGCTGGCCATAGTCGGCCTCGCCGCCATGGTCGCCGTCTTCGCCGTCCGCCGTGCCGGGCGCTACGCCGTCGCCGGGCTCCTCGCCCTGTCCGGCGCCGGGACCGTCGCCGCCGCCCTGCTCGGCGCGTCCGACTCCGCCGCGCTCGACGAGAAGGCCGCCGAGGCGTCCGGCAACACCGCCGCCACCGTCGACTCCCTCAGCCACACCGCCTGGCCCTACGTAGCCGCCGTGGGCGGCGCGCTGCTGCTGCTGGCCGGGCTCCTCGCCCTGCGCTACGGCCGGATGTGGCCCGCCATGTCGGGCCGCTACGAGCGCGGCACCGGCCCCCGCGCCCCGCACCGCGCCCCCCCGCCCGTCGACCCCGACCGGCCCGAGGACCTCTGGAAGGCCCTGGACCGCGGCGAGGACCCGACCAACGGCGACCGGCCCTAGGACTGTCGACCCGAGCCGAAGGTCCCGATGTGGCGAACGGGACACGATCCGGGCCCACCCCCGCTCACACCGCGCCCGGCCGTGCGGGACAATGACACGAGAGCGTCGGGCTCGACGCCCCCACCCCACCCCACCCCGCACGACGATCAGCCACGCGGACAGCACACGAGGAGCAAGCAATGGCGGACAGCAGCCACGGTCACACCCCGGCCGCATGGACGGGTGTCAGCATCGCCTTCATCGGATTCTGCGTGGCGGGCGTCTTCATGGTGGCCGACAACCCGCTCGGCTTCTGGGGCGGCATGGCCGTCATCGTCCTCGGCGGCGTGGTGGGCGGCATCATGCGCGCCCTGGGCATGGGCCTGCCCAAGCAGGAGCCGCTCAAGATGGTGCAGACCGGCACCGGCACCGGCACCGCCCAGCGCGTGGTGACCCGCGAGCCGGTCGCCGCCGAAGGCTGACCACCACCCACGACACGCCGTACGACACGCCGAGCGGGCACGCCGTACGGCCCCCCAAGGGGCGGCCCCTTCCCGGGCCGCCCCTTGGTGCGTCCCACCGCCCCGCGCGGCACAATGCCAGACGTGACCGCCGACACCCCGCCCACGACCCCGGCACCCGCACCGGCCACCCCCACCCCCATGGGCACCCCCATGGGCACCCCCATGGGCACCCCCATGGGCACCCCCATGGGCACCCCCATGGGTCCGGCCCCCGCTTCCCCCGCCCGGCGCCTGGCCACCCCCCTGGGGCTGGCCGCGGGACTCGCCGCCGCCTTCGCCTACGTCGCCGCCGTCGACCCCAATGAACCCGGGCACTACCCCGCCTGCCCCCTGCTCCGGTACGCCGGTCTGTACTGCCCCGGCTGCGGCGGGCTGCGCAGTGCTCACGCGGTGGCCCACGGTGACCTCGCCGCCGCCTTCCAGGCCAACGCGGCGGCCGTGCTCGGCTACGCCTTCTTCGCCGTCGTGTGGACCGTCTGGGTGGTTCGCGCGGCGCGGGGGCGGCCGATGCGGGTCGATCCGCATCCGGCCTGGCTGTGGGCGGCGGGCGCCGCACTGCTGGTCTTCACGGTTGTCCGGAACCTGCCGTTCGGTGGCTGGTTGCATCCTTGATCATCCACCGTTGGTCCAGGTAGTGGGACCGGCGTCAACCGGATTCGGGGCCTACGCCCCGCTGCGGATACCATCGCAATGACCATCGGTTTCCGTCCGCAGGCCGCACCGGCCACGGACGGGGACCGGAGCCCGAGACCGTCTGGAAGGGGGCCGCTCGCGTGAGTGTGCTCGACGAGATCATCGACGGAGTCCGTGCCGACCTCGCGGAGCGGCAGGCACGCGTCAGCCTCGACGAGCTGAAGGAGCGCGCGGCGAAGGCCCCGGTGGCCCGGGACGGCGTGGCCGCGCTCCGCGGCGAGGGCGTCAAGGTCATCTGCGAGGTCAAGCGCTCCAGCCCGTCCAAGGGCGCGCTGGCCGCCATCGCCGACCCGGCCGGGCTCGCCGCCGACTACGAGGCGGGCGGCGCGGCCGTCATCTCCGTCCTCACCGAACAGCGCCGCTTCGGCGGCTCCCTCGCCGACCTGGAGGCGGTCCGCGCGCGGGTGGACATCCCCGTCCTGCGCAAGGACTTCATCGTCACCTCGTACCAGCTCTGGGAGGCCCGCGCGTACGGTGCCGATCTCGCGTTGCTGATCGTCGCCGCCCTCGACCAGCCCGCCCTGGAGTCGCTGATCGAGCGCGCCGAGTCCATCGGCCTCACCCCGCTGGTGGAGGTGCACGACGAGGACGAGGTCGAGCGCGCGGTCGACGCGGGCGCGAAGATCATCGGGATCAACGCCCGCAACCTCAAGACCCTGGACGTGGACCGCGGCACCTTCGAGCGGGTCGCCCCCGAGGTCCCGGCGGGCCTGGTCAAGGTCGCCGAGTCGGGCGTGCGCGGCCCCCACGACCTGATCGCCTACGCCAACGCCGGGGCCGACGCCGTCCTGGTCGGCGAGTCCCTGGTCACCGGCAAGGACCCCAAGTCCGCCGTCGCCGACCTGGTGGCCGCCGGCGAGCACCCCGCGCTGCGGCACGGCCGCGGCTGAGCGCCCGCTAGGCTGACGCCGATGACTCCCCCCGCGACGACCGTGGACCGCCACGCCCGCCTGGCCCGAGGCTGCCGCCCCTGCGGCTGCCGCGCGCCCGCGCGCCGCGTCCACGGCCGCCGGGTGCGGTACGTCATCGGCGACGAACCGGGCCAGGTGAACGGCCGCCGATGGCAGCGCCCCTCTCTGGGGCGCTGGGGGTACCCCCTCTGGGGGAGGAACTGCGCGACCGGCCACTGACGGCCCGCAGCCGGTACGACCCCCTCGCCCCCACGGCGCTTAGCGATCTTTTCCACGCACTCTCCGTGAGGATTCCGCATGCCCAGCGACTACTTCATCCCCGACCCCGACGGTCACCTCCCCAGCGCCGAGGGCTACTTCGGCGCGTTCGGCGGCAAGTTCATCCCGGAGGCCCTCGTCGCCGCGGTCGACGAGGTCGCCGTCGAGTTCGACAAGGCCAAGGACGACCCCGAGTTCGCCCGCGAACTGGACGACCTGCTCGTCCACTACACCGGCCGCCCCTCCGCGCTGACCGAGGTGCCCCGGTTCGCCGAGCACGCCGGGGGAGCCCGTGTCTTCCTCAAGCGCGAGGACCTCAACCACACCGGCTCCCACAAGATCAACAACGTGCTCGGCCAGGCCCTGCTCACCCGCCGGATGGGCAAGACCCGGGTCATCGCCGAGACCGGCGCCGGACAGCACGGCGTGGCCACCGCCACCGCCTGCGCGCTCTTCGGCCTCGACTGCACCATCTACATGGGCGAGATCGACACCCAGCGCCAGGCCCTGAACGTGGCCCGGATGCGGATGCTCGGCGCCGAGGTCGTCGCCGTGAAGTCCGGCAGCCGCACCCTCAAGGACGCCATCAACGAGGCGTTCCGCGACTGGGTCGCCAACGTCGACCACACCCACTACCTCTTCGGCACGGTCGCCGGACCCCACCCCTTCCCCGCCATGGTCCGCGACTTCCACCGGGTCATCGGCGTCGAGGCCCGCCGCCAGATCCTGGAGCGCGCCGGACGGCTCCCGGACGCCGCCGTCGCCTGTGTCGGCGGCGGCTCCAACGCCATCGGCCTCTTCCACGCCTTCATCCCCGACGAGGGCGTCCGCCTCATCGGCTGCGAGCCCGCCGGACACGGCGTCGACACCGGCGAGCACGCGGCGACCCTCACCGCCGGGGAGCCCGGCATCCTGCACGGCTCCCGCTCCTACGTCCTCCAGGACGACGAGGGCCAGATCACCGAGCCCTACTCGATCTCCGCCGGGCTGGACTACCCCGGCGTCGGCCCCGAGCACTCCTACCTCCGCGACAGCGGACGCGGCGAGTACCGCGCGGTCACCGACGACGCCGCCATGCAGGCCCTGCGGCTGCTGTCCCGCACCGAGGGGATCATCCCGGCCATCGAGAGCGCCCACGCCCTCGCCGGGGCCCTGGAGGTCGGCCGGGAACTGGGCGAGGACGGCCTGATCCTCGTCAACCTCTCCGGCCGCGGCGACAAGGACATGGACACCGCCGCCCGCTACTTCGGGCTGTACGACACCGACGCCGAGGTGGCCGCCGACGCCGCCGCCACCGCCGAGATCGAGGGGGACGCCCGATGAGCGGGAACATCCAGTTGCTGTCGGACACCCTCGCCGCCGCGAAGGCCGAGGGCCGCGCCGCGCTCATCGCCTACCTCCCGGCCGGGTTCCCGACCGTGGACGGCGGGATCGAGGCGGTCAGGGCCGTCCTCGACGGGGGCGCGGACATCGTGGAGGTCGGGCTGCCGCACAGCGACCCCGTCCTCGACGGCCCCGTCATCCAGACCGCCGACGACATCGCCCTGCGCGGCGGGGTGCGGATCGCCGATGTGCTGCGCACGGTCCGCGAGGCCCATGCCGCCACCGGCAGCCCGATCCTCGTCATGACGTACTGGAACCCCATCGACCGCTACGGCGTCGAGCGGTTCACCGCCGAACTGGCGGAGGCGGGCGGCGCGGGCTGCATCCTGCCCGATCTGCCGGTCCAGGAGTCCGCGCTGTGGCGCGAGCACGCCGAGAAGCACGCTCTGGCGACCGTCTTCGTGGTGGCGCCCAGCAGCAGGGACGCACGGCTCGCCGAGATCACCGCGGCGGGCAGCGGCTTCGTCTACGCCGCCTCCCTGATGGGGGTCACCGGCACCCGGGAGTCGGTCGGGGCGCAGGCCGAGGACCTGGTGCGGCGCACCCGCGCCACCACCGATCTGCCGGTCTGTGTCGGCCTCGGGGTCTCCAACGCCACCCAGGCCGCCGAGGTCGCCGGATTCGCCGACGGGGTGATCGTCGGCTCGGCCTTCGTCAAGCGGATGCTGGACGCCCCCGACCACCCGGCCGCCATCGCCGCGGTCCGGGACCTCGCCGGGGAACTGGCGAAGGGCGTGCGCGGACAGGCGTAGCCGGGCCGGTCCGCGCGCTGGAAGGCGCGGACATAACGCACATTTGGTATCAGTTGGTATCAGGATCACTCGAAAGGGTGGATCTGCGGGCGGGGAGGCGCTGGGCGCCTCCCCGGTTCGTTTCCGGGGTGTGAGCGAGAAGAATCGTGACGGAAAGCGCAGCGCCCGGGAGCGGCTGGCGGTCGAGCGCGAGAAGCAGAAGTCCGCGGACAAGCGCCGGCGGGCACTGATCATCGGCGCGAGTGTGGTCGGTGTCCTGGGGCTGACGGCCGTGATCGGCGTGGTCGCCGCGCAGGTGGGCAAGGACAGCGGCGGCAGCGCGGGCCCGGTGGTCGCCCCCTCCGGCGCCGAGGGTGAGGACAGCCTGGCCATTCCGGTCGGCCGGCAGAGCGCCAAGTCGACGCTCACCGTCTGGGAGGACTTCCGCTGCCCGGCCTGCAAGTCCTTCGAGACGACCTACCGCCAGACCATCCATGAGCTGACCGAGTCCGGGCAGCTCAAGGTCGAGTACCACCTGGCGACGATCATCGACGGCAACATGGGCGGCACCGGCTCCACCAAGGCCGCCAACGCCGCCGCGTGCGCCCAGGACGCCGGAAAGTTCACCGCGTACCACGATGTGCTCTACGACAACCAGCCCGCCGAGACCGACGACGCCTTCGCCGACAACGCCAAACTGATCGACCTGGCGCTGAACGTGGACGGGCTGGACACCCCCCGCTTCCGCACCTGTGTGCAGGACGGGACGCACGACGCCTGGGTGGACAAGTCCAACAAGGCGTTCACCAGCGGAAACTTCACCGGCACCCCGACCGTCCTGCTGAACGGCAAGAACATCTACCAGGACCAGTCCATGACCCCCGCCAAGCTCAAGGAGATGGTGCTGGAGGCGGACGGCGCGGCGGGATCCGAGGATTCGGAAGGCACCGAGGAGGGCTGACCGCCGCGACGAGGGGGCGGCGGCGACACCCCGACGGCGCTCCCGCCGCCTCTCCGCCGCCCACCCGTCACCGCCCCCCAGCTCCCTCCGCGCCCCTCCCCGCCACCCTCCCCAGCCGCCTTCGCGCCCCTCCCCGCCGCCCTCCCCGTTATGGACCCGTAGCCGGGCCGCCTGCCGTCCGGCCGGGTCGGCACGGTAGCGTCGTCCTTGCCATGGAACTTGCCTACATTCCCAGCCCGTCGCGCGGAGTGCTGTACCTCGGCCCCATTCCGCTGCGCGGCTACGCGCTCTGCATCATCGCCGGTGTCTTCGTGGCCGTCTGGCTCGGCAACCGGCGCTGGATCGCCCGCGGCGGCCGGGCCGGCACCGTGGCCGACATCGCGGTCTGGGCGGTGCCCTTCGGCCTCGTCGGCGGCCGGCTCTACCACGTGATCACGGACTACGAGCTGTACTTCAGCGAGGGCCGTGACTGGGTCGACGCTTTCAAGATCTGGGAGGGCGGCCTCGGTATCTGGGGCGCCATCGCGCTCGGCGCGGTCGGTGCCTGGATCGGCTGCCGCCGCCGGGGCATCCCGCTGCCCGCCTACGCCGACGCCGTCGCCCCCGGCATCGCCGTCGCCCAGGCCATCGGCCGCTGGGGCAACTGGTTCAACCAGGAGCTGTACGGCCGCGAGACCGATCTGCCGTGGGCCCTGCACATCACCTCCTCCGCCGACGGCCGGGTCCCCGGCTACTACCACCCGACGTTCCTGTACGAGTCGCTGTGGTGCATCGGCGTCGCCCTGCTGGTGATCTGGGCCGACCGGCGCTTCAAACTGGGCCACGGCCGGGCCTTCGCCCTGTATGTCGCCGCGTACTGCGCGGGCCGTTTCTGGATCGAGTACCTGCGCGTCGACGACGCCCACGAGATCCTCGGTCTGCGGCTGAACAACTGGACCGCGCTGTTCGTCTTCGTGCTCGCCGTGGTCTACATCGTCGTCTCGGCGAAGAAGCGGCCTGGGCGGGAGGAGATCGTCGAACCGGGCGCCTCGGACGGCGACGGGGACGGTACGGGGGCGGCTGTCGAGCCGGGCGGCTCCGCGGGCGGGAAGACCGACGCGGATGCGGACGCCGGGGCCGGGGCCGACAGCGGCAAGGGTTCCGGTGGTGCCGGGGATACCGGTGAATCCGGTGCCAAGGAAGAGGTCGGCGCGGATGCCTCCGGTGAGGGTGGCGCGGCGGCTGGGAAGAGCTGACGACGGGGTTGTCGTCGTAGTGCTGTGAAGGGCGTCCCGGGGTTTCCGGGGCGCCCTTCGGCGTGGTCAGGGGCGGTGGGCCTCGGCCAGGGACAGGGTGCGGTGGGCCAGGGCGAGGATCGCCGGGTCGATGAAGGTGCCGTCGGTCAGTGCCTGGGCGCCCGCGCACGCCGTGGCTGCCTCCACGATCACCGTCGCCTCCTCGATCTCCCGCGCGGTGGGCAGATAGGCCCGCTCGATGACCGGGAGCTGACGGGGGTGGATGGCGGCGCGGCCCAGGAAGCCCAGGGCGCGGCCGTGCGCGCAGGTCGCCGCCAGGGTGTCCAGATCGCGGATGTCGGGGTGGACCGACTGGGCCGGGGGCGGCAGCGCCGCCGCGCGGGCCGCCAGGACGGTCCGGGAGCGGGGCCAGTCCAGCGCGGTGTCGTCGGACACGCCCAGGTCGGCGCGGAGGTCGGCCTCGCCGAGGGAGATACCGGCCACGGCCGGGTGGGCGGTGGCGATGGCGTAGACGTGTTCGACACCGAGGGCGGATTCCAGGAGGGGGTGCAGGGGCGGCGGGGTGCGGTCGCCGCCCGTGGCGGTCTCGGCGACGGCGACGAGCTGCCGGGGGTCGGTGATCTTCGGCAGGCGCAGGCCCGACAGACCGCGCAGCGGGGCCAGCGTCTTGAGGTCGAGGGCGGCCCAGGGGCCGTCCAGGGCGTTCACCCGGACGTGCACCGGGACCGGCTGGGCGTCGGTGAGCCGGTCGGCGGTGGCGGCGCGGGCGTACTCCTTGCGGTCGGGGGCGACCGCGTCCTCCAGGTCGATGATGACGACATCGGCGTCGGTGGTGAGGGCCCTGGACACCCGGTCGGGGCGGTCACCGGGGACGTACAGCCAGGTCAGCGGGGGTGGTGAGGTCATACCGCGCCCTCCTCGCGCAGGGCGGTGATCTCCGCGGGGGTCAGGCCCAGTCCGGTCAGCACGGTGTCGGTGTCGGCGCCGTGCGGGCGGCCCGCCCAGCGGATCGCGCCGGGGGTGTCGGAGAGCCGGAAGAGGACGTTCTGCATCCGCAGCGGACCGAGGTCGGGGTCGTCCACGGTGGTGACGGTGTCCAGGGCCGCGTACTGCGGGTCGGTCATCACATCCCGTACGTCCTGGACGGGGGCGATGGCCGCCTCCGCCTTCTCGAAGGCGGCGAGCACCTCGTCGCGGGGGCGGGCGGCGATCCAGGAGCCGACCGCCTCGTCCAGGATCCCGGTGTGGCGGGCGCGGTCGGCGCCGCTGGCGAACCAGGGCTCCTCGATCAGCTCAGGGCGCCCGACCAGCCGCATCACCCGCTCGGCGACCGACTGGGCGGAGGTGGAGACGGCGACCCAGGTGCCGTCGGCGGTGCGGTAGGTGTTGCGGGGGGCGTTGTTCGCGGAGCGGTTGCCGGTGCGCCGCTGGACATGGCCGAGCTGGTCGTACCAGGTGGGGTGGGGGCCGAGAACGGTCAGGATCGGCTCGATCAGGGCCATGTCCACCACCTGCCCCTGACCGGTGCGGTCCCGGGCGGCCAGCGCGGTGAGGACGGCGTACGCGGTGGCCAGGCCCGCGATGGAGTCGGCGAGGCCGAAGGGCGGGAGCGTCGGGGGGCCGTCGGGTTCGCCGGTGATCGCGGCGAAGCCGCTCATGGCCTCGGCGAGGGTGCCGAAGCCGGGGCGGTGGGCGTAGGGGCCGAACTGGCCGAAGCCGGTGACGCGGGCGAGGACGAGGCGGGGGTTGGCGGCCGAGAGTTCCGGCCAGCCCAGGTCCCATTTCTCCAGGGTGCCGGGGCGGAAGTTCTCCACGATCACATCGGCGGAGGCGGCCAGGGAGAGGAGGGTGCGGCGGCCACCGGGCCGGGAGAGGTCGAGGGTGATGGTCCGCTTGTTGCGGCCGAGGAACTTCCACCACAGGCCGTGGCCGTCCTTGGCGGGGCCGTGGCCCCGGGACGGGTCGGGCTTGGCGGGGTGCTCCACCTTGATGACCTCGGCGCCGAAGTCACCGAGGAGGGTGGCGGCGAGGGGGCCGGCGAAGAGGGTGGCGAGATCGAGGACGCGCAGGCCGGAGAGGGCGGGGGTGGGGGGAGTGGGGGGTACGGGGGGCTGGTGGGGCTGGTGGGGCACGGGGGTGGCGCTCCTAGAGGGAGGTGACGGTGGCGGTGAGGTCCGCGAGGGTGTCGAAGCCGGTGCCGTGGAAGTCGCCCACGGAGGTGGCGAGGCGGTTCTTCAGGGGCGCGGTCCAGCGGTCGGGGAGCGCGGCGGGGGAACCGGCCAGCAGACCGGCGACGCTGCCCGCGGTCGCCCCGTTGGAGTCGGTGTCCCAGCCGCCGGACACCGCGCGGCAGATGGAGCCGGAGAAGTCACCGTCGGCGTGGGTGAGGGCGGCGGTGATCAGCGCGGTGTTGGGGATGGCGTGGACCCAGTGGTAGTGGGCGTGGCGGGTGTGGAGCGCATCCACCACGGAGTTGAAATCGGTGTGGGATCGGGCCAGTTCGAGGGCGTGGGTGATGGCCTCGGCCAGCCGGGAGCGGGGCGGGATCACCGTCAGGCCGGTGCGCAGACTGGTGTGGATGTCGGCGGTGCCGGTGGCGGCGGTGGCGATGGTGGCGGCGATGAACATGGCCGCGTAGACGCCGTTGGCGGTGTGGGTGAGGACGGCGTCGCGGTGGGCCGCGTCGGCGGCGGAACCGGGGTCGCCGGGGTGGGTCCAGCCGTGCACGTCGGCGCGGATCAGGGCGCCGATCCACTCCCGGAAGGGGTTGCGGTGGCGGGCGGTGTGCGGGGGTTCCACGCCGGTGAGGAGATTGCGGTAGGCGATGCGCTCGGCGGTGAAGGTGCGGCCGGCGGGGAGTTCGTCCAGCCAGAGCCGGGCCACGTCGGCGGTGGTGAAGGAGGGGCCGTGGCGCTGGAGGAGCAGGAGGTTGAGGAGGGGGTAGTTGAGGTCGTCGTCCTCGGGCATGCCGTCGATGTTCTCGGCGAGGGAGGTGGGGGCGGAGCGGCGGTTCCAGGGGTGGCGGGCGAGGAGGTCCTCCGGGACGCCCCGGGCGGTGAAGTAGCCGGTCAGGGGCCAGTTGCCGGTGGCGGCGGCGAGGGCGCGGATGCCGGTGAGGGGGAGTTTCTCGACGGGTTTGCCGAGGAGGCAGCCGACCGCGCGGCCGAGCCAGGCGGCGTGCAGACGGGAGCGGTGGGCGGGGCCGGGGATGGGGGCGGGGTGGGGTTGCAGGGGTCGTGGTCGGCTGAGGGCGGGGGAGGTGGTCGGGTGGGGGCGGGGGCGGCTGCGGTGGATCAGGTCCAGGTCCGTCGGCTCGTCGTCGGCCAGGGCGCTGGGCAGGTCGGCGAGTTCGTCCAGCAGGTCTTCCGCCAGCAGCCGCAGATAGCGGGACGGCCGGTCGGGGGAGGCGCCCGCGCGGTCCGGGGCCGGGGGGCCGCCCGCCGCCGCCCAGCGCTCGGCGATCCGGGCCGGTTCCCTGCCGTCCTGGGCGGCCTGGGCGAGTTCATGGCCGATCAGGTCCTCCGGCTGGACCCAGGTCAGGCGGAGCATACGGTGCCTTCCGGCGCGGTGGACGGCCGTGCGTCGCCCCGGCCCCGAGAGGTGCCGTCGTCCAGCGCGGCGAACGCCCGCTCATGGGCCCGGCGCCGCGCCACGTCCCGCACGAACACCTCGCGGGCGACGGCGGTGAGCGTACGGGCGGGTTCCCACAGGTCCAGTCGGCTGGCCTCGGCGACGGACGCGGCCCAGTCCCCGGGCGCGGGGGAGCCCAGGGCGCCGGCGAGGGCGCCCGCCATGGTGGCGATGGAGTCGCAGTCCCGGCCGTAGTTCACCGCACCCAGCACCGCCCGGCGGAAGTCCCCGCCCGCGACCAGCAGCATGCCCAGCGCGACGGGGAGTTCCTCGATGCTGTGCAGCCGGGAGGGGCGGCGGGCGCCGAGCGAGGGGGCGCGGTAGTCGGGGCCGACCGTGTCGTAGGGGGCGACGGCGGTGCGCAGCGGGATCAGCGCGGACTCGGTGTCCCGGTGGCGGGCGGCCTCCTCGCAGACCGCCTCGATCGCGGCCCGGGTGCCGTCCTTCGCGAGGGCGAGACAGGCGCCGATCACCGACTCCGGCGTCGCGCCGGGCGCGCAGGCCGCCGCCACGCCCGCCGCGAACACGGCCGCCGCCTCACGGCCGTACGACGACTGGTGGGCGCCCGCGATCTCCAGGGCCTCGGTGTACGCGCCCTCCGGGTGGGCCGCGTTGACCAGGCCGACCGGGGCCATGTACATCGCCGCACCGCAGTTGACGATATTACCGGTGCCCGCCTCGCGCGGGTCGGCGTGGCCGTAGTGGAGGCGGGCGACGAGCCATTTCTCGGCGAGGAAGATCCGCTGGAGGGGGAGCGCCTCGGCCTCCAGCTCCGGGATCCAGCGGGGCGTGGTCATGAGGTCCGGGACGAGGTGGTCGGTGATCGCGTACGCGTCCAGGTGGTCGCGGACGCGGTCGTAGACCCGGATCAGCGCGTGGGTCATCAGGGTGTCGTCGGTGACATGGCCATCGCCTTTGTGGTACGGGGCGATGGGGCGGGCGGTGCGCCAGTCGTCGCCGTTCCAGGGGCCGACGATGCCGTCGATCCGGCCGCCGTGGCGCGCCACGATCTGCTCGGGCGTGTAGCCCTCGACCGGGCCGCCGAGCGCGTCACCCACCGCCGCGCCGACCAGGGCGGCGGTGATGCGGTCCGCCAGGGACAGGGGGCAGGGGACCGGGTGGGGCGCGGGGTGGGGCATCGGGTGGGGGGACTGGTGGAGGGCCGGGCGGGGGACCTGGCCGGGGTCGGCGCTTTGGGGTTCTTCGGGCGTCATGCCCCCAATCATCCTCCTGGCGGGGGTGGTTGTACGGCTTCCAGGAGTTCGGCGAGTTCCACGAGATCGGTGCCGGTGAGGCGGGGCAGGGCGCAGCCGGAGAGGGTGCGGCAGGTGTCCCGCCAGGACGCCGGGATCGCGGCGCCCCCGCCGAGCGCGCCGGTCAGCGCCCCGGCGAGGGCGGGCGCGGAGTCGGCGACCCGGGACAGGCACGCGGCGGCGGGTACGGCGGCGGCGATCCGGCCGCGGGCGGCGGTGGCCAGGGCGAGGGCGACCGGGACGGTCTCGGCGGCGGCGATGCCGTAGCTGTAGACATGGTCGACGATCTGGTGCTCCAGGAGCGGGACGAGGGAGAAGGCGTCGTCGGCGGTGCGGGCGAGGTCGAGGGCGTGGCGGGCGTTGCGGCCGATCTCGGTGCCCTCGGGGAGTTCGGCGAGGGCGGCCCGTACGCAGGTGCCGACCGGCGCGCCGGTCAGGGCGAGGGAGACGGCGGCGGCCATCGCGCGGGCGCCGTGGACGCCGTCGCCGTCCTGGGTGTAGCGGGCGTCGAACTCGGCGAGGTCGGCGGCCTGTTCGGGGGCGCCGGGGTGGGCGACGGCCAGGACGCAGGCGCGGACGCAGGCGGCGTCGTCGAAGTAGTGCGGGTTGTCGTGGCCGGTGGCGGGCGGGCGCAGACCGGCGGCGAGATTGCCGAGTCCGGCCCGGACGGAGATCCGGGCGCGCAGGGGGAGGACGGCGGACTCGATCTCGGGCGCGCGGTCGGCCGCGGCGGCGACCTCGCTGGCCACGGCGTTCCAGGTGAGGTCGATGGCGGCGCGCATACGGCGGGCGCGGCTGAGGTCGCCGAGGGCGCTGTCGTCCCCGGCGCGCAGGACCGCCTCGGCGGCGAAGGCGGCCCATTCGGCGTCGTCGGAGGGGCCGAGGCGGAGGGGTTCGGGGGGCTGGTTGAGGGCGATGGGGACGGGGAGGGTGGTGGTCGCGTTGTGCTCGGCGAAGGTGTCGAGTTCGCGGGTGAGGCGGCGGGTCCACTCGGGCATGCGGGCGGCTCGGTGGCGGGCGGCGGGCCAGCCGGCGGCGTCGCCTGCGGCGAGGCCGAGGAGGAGGCCCTCCGCGCGGCGGGCGGGGTGGTGTTCCGGTTCGGCTGCGCCGTCGCCTCCCGGGTTCCCGGCCGCACCGCCCGTGGCGCTTGCGTCGCCGGGTGCGGGTGGCCCCTGGGGGGCGGGCCCGCCGTGGGCGGCCGACGGTGCGTGGTGGGGGCGGGCGCCGGTGTCGGCTGTCCAGGGGGCCGGGGTCATGCCACCACCTCCGGTGCGTTGCGGGGGGTCAGGGAGGGGAGGGGTGGTGGTTCTGCTGCGGTGGTTTCTGTGGTGCCGTGCGGGGTGGGGGACAGCAGGTCTGCCCCTCCGGTCGCCTCCTGGTGGCGGGGGGTCGGTGGATCGGTTGCCCCGGTCCCGTCCTGGACATCCGGCGTCAGCAGGTCCGCGACCTCCAGGACGTGGTGGCCCGCCATGGACGGGAGGCAGGTGCCCCGGGCCGGGCCGATGGCCGTGGCCCAGTCGGGCGGGATGGCCGAGAGGCCGTGCGTCGCGCCCGCCAGGGCGCCCGCCACCGCCGCCGTGGTGTCGGCGTCGCGGCCCATGTTGACGGCGGTCAGCACCGCCTCGCGGAAGTCGCCGTCGGCCGCCGCGTAGGCGCCGAAGGCGAGGGCGACGGCCTCGGGCGCGAGGTCGGTCCAGGGGTAGCCGCCGATGACGACGGCTGAGCGCACCGCGCGTTCGCCGCGGTGGGCGGCGGTGACCGCGCGGCGCAGGGAACGGGCCGTCCAGGAGTCGTCGGGGACGACGGCGAGCGCGGCGGCGACCACCGCGATGACGGAGGCACCGCCCATCGCGGCGGCGACCCCGGCGGCGACCGCCTGTCCGCCGTAGATGCCCTCGCCCTCGTGGCTGACCGCGCCGTCGATCGCGACCAGCCGGGCGGCCTCGGCGGGGCGGCCCGCGGCGAAGACGCCGAAGGGCGCCGCGCGCATCGCGAGCCCGTCGCTCCAGGCGTGCCGGTGCTGGGCGGAGATGGGCGCGGCCAGGCCCCGGCGGAGGTTCTCCAGAGTGCCCCGCTCGCTGAATCCGGCGCCCCGGAACGGGCCCTCCGCGCGGTCCGCGATCCAGGCGTGCCAGGCGGCCTCGGCGTGGGCCGGGGTGAGCGCGGAACCGTGCCGGGCGAGCAGCAGTCCGGAGAAGATCGCGTACTCGGTGTCGTCGGTCCCGGCGGGGCGGTCGACGACGTACCCGGTGATACGGCCCCAGCGGGCCCGGATCTCGGAGGGCTTCAGATTCTCCGCGGGGGCGCCGAGGGCGTCGCCGACGGCGAGTCCGAGCAGGGCGCCGCGCGCCCGCTCACGCAGTGCGGCGGCGTCACCGGGGGCCGGGACCGAGGGAACGCAGGCGATGGATGCCATGGCGGTCTCTCCTCTCGGGGCTGGCGGAATCCCTGCGGAACCCTCCGCGGAACCCACTTACGCAACCCATTTGCGGAAGTGTCCCCTGCCGTGTCCCCGGGGCAGCCTCCCGCGCCTCAGCATCACCCGGTCGACATGTGAGCAAGGGATTAATCGGATGAGCGGGAGAGGGTGAAAGCGCAGGTTAGGGCATGCTTTCCTTCCTGGCGGGAGGGGGTTTCGGGGGGTAGTCTGTAGAGCATCTAAGAATAGAAATAATCTAAAGTTGGTAGGGGCGGGGAACGGGCATGGCCATCATCGACACCGGGGCGGCACTCCACGCGGCGCATCGCGACAACCACACCCACCGCGATGTGAACGGCGGCTGGCTGCGGCCCGCCGTGTTCGGGGCGATGGACGGGCTGGTCTCCAACCTCGCCCTGATGACCGGTGTCGCGGGCGGTGCCGTCGGGCAGCAGGCCATCGTGCTGACCGGGCTGGCGGGGCTCGCCGCCGGTGCCTTCTCGATGGCCGCCGGGGAGTACACCTCGGTCGCCTCGCAGCGCGAGCTGGTGCAGGCGGAGCTGGAGGTCGAGCGGCGCCAGTTGCGCACGCACCCGCGGGCCGAGGAGGCCGAGCTGGCCCAACTGTACGAGACGCGGGGCGTGGAGCCCCGGCTCGCGGGCGAGGTCGCCCGGCAACTGTCCAGGGATCCCGAGCGGGCGCTGGAGATCCATGCCCGGGAGGAGCTGGGCGTCGACCCCGGCGAGCTGCCGTCGCCGCTGGTGGCCGCGGTGTCCAGCTTCGGTTCGTTCGCGCTGGGCGCGCTGCTGCCCGTCCTGCCGTATCTGCTGGGGGCGACCGCGCTGTGGCCGGCCGTGCTGCTGGCGCTCGCCGGGCTGTTCGTCTCCGGGGCGGTGGTGTCCCGGGTGACGGCGCGGACCTGGTGGTACAGCGGGCTGCGGCAGCTCGCGCTGGGCGGCGCCGCGGCCGGTGTGACGTACGCCCTGGGCGCTCTGTTCGGAACGGCGGTAGGGTAACGCGGCTGGAACGTATGCGTGGGACCGCATAGCCGGCCATTACTGCCTGGTTTCGGGCGAGTGACCACTGGGCATGAGCCGTAAGCGCCGTAGGCAATGAAGCCTGCGCACACCGGTGGGGTTGGCGACGACGCCCGCCCCCCTCCTCTCGGGCCGATGGACATCGATCTGTTCTCATCGGCCCCCGTGAAACTTCCGCCGCCGAGTGCGGTGTCGTGTGAATGTCGTGTACCCGCCACGGCGTCCGCATGTTGGAATGGCCTATCCGGTTCCCGAGAGCCGTCCCATCATGTAACCTGCACGAAATTTTGCACTCTCGCAGAGGGCCAACGTCGTCCCTCGGCACCTCCCCAGCGCGCGAAAGCCCTGGTGAGCACCCTCAGCCACATGACGACGACGGGAGAGCCGATGCGTACGCCGCACCAGCCGTCCCAGCACTCCACGACTGGCCAGAAGTGGTCCTTCATGGATGCTCGCCCTGCCGCGCAGGGACTGTACGACCCCCGGAATGAGCACGACGCGTGCGGCGTCGGATTCGTGGCCACCCTCACCGGTGAGGCCAGCCATACGCTGGTGGAACAGGCCCTGACGGTGCTGCGGAACCTGGAGCACCGCGGTGCCACCGGCTCCGAGCCGGACTCCGGCGACGGAGCCGGCATCCTCTCCCAGGTGCCCGACGCGTTCTTCCGCGAGGTGGCCGGATTCCAGCTCCCCGAGGCCGGTGCCTACGCCGTCGGTATCGCCTTCCTCCCGGAGGCCACCACCGACGCAGCCGTCTCGCATATCGAGACGATTGCCGCTGAGGAGGGCCTCACCGTCCTCGGCTGGCGCGACGTTCCCGTCGCCCCCCAGCTCCTCGGCGCCACCGCCCGCTCCACGATGCCCGTCTTCCGCCAGCTCTTCGTCAGCCAGGACGGCACCACCGGCATCGACCTGGACCGCACGGCGTTCGTGCTGCGCAAGCGCGCCGAGCGCGAGGCCGACGTGTACTTCCCGTCGCTGTCCGCGCGCACGATCGTCTACAAGGGCATGCTGACCACCGGCCAGCTCGAACCCTTCTTCCCGGACCTCTCCGACCGGCGCTTCGCCTCCGCCATCGCGCTCGTCCACTCCCGGTTCTCCACCAACACCTTCCCGTCGTGGCCGCTCGCCCACCCCTACCGGTTCGTCGCCCACAACGGCGAGATCAACACCGTCAAGGGCAACCGGAACTGGATGCGCGCCCGTGAGTCGCAGCTCGTCTCCGACGTGTTCGGCGCGCGCCCCGAGGGCCTGGAGCGGATCTTCCCGGTCTGCACCCCGGACGCCTCCGACTCCGCCTCCTTCGACGAGGTCCTGGAACTCCTCCACCTCGGCGGACGCTCCCTGCCCCACTCCGTGCTGATGATGATCCCGGAGGCGTGGGAGAACCACGACTCCATGGACCCCGCCCGCCGCGCCTTCTACCAGTTCCACGCCACCCTGATGGAGCCCTGGGACGGCCCGGCCTGCGTCACCTTCACCGACGGCACCCAGGTCGGCGCGGTCCTGGACCGCAACGGACTGCGCCCCGGCCGCTACTGGGTCACCGACGACGGCCTCGTCGTCCTCGGCTCCGAGGTCGGCGTCCTCGACATCGACCCCGCCCGGGTGGTCCGCAAGGGCCGCCTCCAGCCCGGCCGGATGTTCCTGGTGGACACCGCCGAGCACCGCATCATCGAGGACGACGAGATCAAGGCCGCCCTCGCCGCCGAGCAGCCCTACGCCGAGTGGCTGGAGGCCGGTGAGATCGAGCTGGCCGACCTGCCCGAGCGCGAGCACATCGTCCACACCCACGCCTCCGTCACCCGCCGCCAGCAGACCTTCGGCTACACCGAGGAGGAACTGCGGGTCATCATCGCCCCGATGGCCAAGTCCGGCGCCGAGCCGATCGGCTCCATGGGCACCGACTCGCCGATCGCCGCCCTCTCCGAGCGCCCCCGGCTGCTCTTCGACTACTTCACCCAGCTCTTCGCGCAGGTCACCAACCCGCCCCTGGACGCCATCCGGGAGGAACTGGTCACCTCCCTGCGCTCCCCGCTGGGCCCCTCCGCCAACCTCCTCGACCTGACCTCCGCGTCCTGTCGCACGGTCACCCTGCCCTTCCCGGTGATCGACAACGACGAGCTGGCCAAGCTCATCCACATCAACGCCGACGGCGACATGCCCGGCTTCAAGGCCGCCACCCTCTCCGGCCTCTACCGGGTGCACGGCGGCGGTGACGCGCTGGCCGCCCGCATCGAGGAGATCTGCGCCGAGGCCGACGCCGCCATCGACAACGGCGCCCGCCTCATCGTGCTCTCCGACCGGCACTCCGACGCCGAGCACGCCCCCATCCCCTCGCTGCTGCTCACCGCGGCCGTCCACCACCACCTCATCCGCACCAAGCAGCGCACCCATGTGGGCCTGCTGGTCGAGGCCGGCGATGTCCGCGAGGTCCACCATGTCGCCCTGCTCATCGGCTACGGCGCCGCCGCCGTCAACCCGTACCTGGCGATGGAGTCCGTCGAGGACCTGGTCCGGGCCGGGACGTTCCTGCCCGGCATCGAGTCCGAGCAGGCCATCCGCAACCTGATCTACGCCCTCGGCAAGGGCGTCCTGAAGGTGATGTCCAAGATGGGCATCTCCACCGTCGCCTCCTACCGCGGCGCCCAGGTCTTCGAGGCCGTCGGACTCGACCAGGCCCTCGTCGACCAGTACTTCAACGGCACCACCTCCAAGATCGGCGGCGTCGGCCTCGACGTCGTCGCCAAGGAAGTCGCCGCCCGGCACGCCAAGGCGTACCCGGCCTCCGGCATCGCGCCCGCGCACCGCGCGCTGGAGATAGGGGGCGAGTACCAGTGGCGGCGCGAGGGCGAACCGCACCTCTTCGACCCCGACACGGTCTTCCGCCTCCAGCACTCCACCCGCACCGCCCGCTACGACGTCTTCAAGCAGTACACCGAGCGCGTCAACGAGCAGTCCGAACGCCTGATGACCCTGCGCGGGCTGTTCGGCTTCACCTCCGACCGCCCGTCGATCCCCGTGGACGAGGTCGAGCCGGTCTCCGAGATCGTCAAGCGGTTCTCCACCGGAGCCATGTCCTACGGCTCCATCTCCCGCGAGGCCCACGAGACCCTCGCCATCGCCATGAACCAGCTCGGCGGCAAGTCCAACACCGGCGAGGGCGGCGAGGACCCCGAGCGCCTCTACGACCCCGCGCGCCGCTCCAGCATCAAGCAGGTCGCCTCCGGCCGCTTCGGCGTGACCAGCGAATACCTCGTCAACGCCGACGACATCCAGATCAAGATGGCGCAGGGCGCCAAGCCCGGCGAGGGCGGCCAGCTCCCCGGCCACAAGGTCTACCCCTGGGTCGCCAGGACCCGGCACTCCACCCCGGGCGTCGGCCTGATCTCCCCGCCGCCGCACCACGACATCTACTCCATCGAGGACCTCGCCCAGCTCATCCACGACCTGAAGAACGCCAACCCCCGGGCGCGCATCCACGTCAAGCTGGTCTCCGAGGTCGGCGTCGGCACCGTCGCCGCCGGGGTCTCCAAGGCGCACGCCGATGTCGTCCTGATCTCCGGGCACGACGGCGGCACCGGCGCCTCCCCGCTGACCTCCCTCAAGCACGCGGGCGGCCCCTGGGAACTGGGCCTCGCCGAGACCCAGCAGACCCTGCTGCTCAACGGGCTGCGCGACCGGATCGTCGTCCAGACCGACGGCCAGCTCAAGACCGGCCGGGACGTCGTCATCGCCGCGCTGCTCGGCGCCGAGGAGTTCGGCTTCGCCACCGCGCCGCTGGTCGTCTCCGGCTGCGTCATGATGCGCGTCTGCCACCTGGACACCTGCCCGGTCGGCATCGCCACCCAGAACCCCGTCCTGCGCGACCGGTTCGCCGGCAAGGCCGAGTACGTCGTCAACTTCTTCACCTTCATCGCCGAAGAGGTCCGCGAACTCCTCGCCGAGCTGGGCTTCCGCTCCATCGAGGAGGCCGTCGGCCACGCCGAGGTCCTCGACGTCACCCGCGCGGTCGACCACTGGAAGGCCCAGGGCCTGGACCTCGCCCCCCTCTTCCACGTCCCCGACCTGCCCGAGGGCGCCGTCCGCCACCAGCTCGTCGAGCAGGACCACGGCCTCGCCAAGGCCCTCGACAACGAGCTGATCCGGCTCGCCGCCGACGCGCTCGCCGCCGACTCGGCCGCCGACGCCCAGCCGGTGCGCGCCCAGGTCGCCATCCGCAACATCAACCGCACGGTCGGCACCATGCTCGGCCACGAGGTCACCAAGAAGTTCGGCGGCGCCGGACTCCCCGACGACACCGTCGACATCACCTTCACCGGCAGCGCAGGCCAGTCCTTCGGCGCCTTCCTCCCCCGCGGGGTCACCCTCCGCCTGGAGGGCGACGCCAACGACTACGTCGGCAAGGGCCTCTCCGGCGGCCGGGTGATCGTCCGCCCCGACCGGGGCGCCGACCACCTCGCCGAGTACTCCACCATCGCGGGCAACACCCTCGCCTACGGCGCCACCGGCGGCGAACTCTTCCTGCGCGGCAAGGTCGGCGAACGCTTCTGCGTCCGCAACTCCGGCGCGCTCGTCGTCTCCGAGGGCGTCGGCGACCACGGCTGCGAGTACATGACCGGCGGCCACGCCGTCGTCCTCGGCGAGACCGGCCGCAACTTCGCGGCGGGCATGTCCGGCGGCATCGCCTACGTCATCGACCTCGACCGGGACAACGTCAACACCGGCAACCTCGGCGCCGTCGAGCCCCTCTCCGACACCGACCGGGACTGGCTGCACGACGTGGTGCGCCGCCACGCCGAGGAGACCGGCTCCACCGTCGCCGCGAAGCTCCTCGCCGACTGGACGGCCGCCGCCGCCCGGTTCAGCAAGATCATCCCCAGCACGTACAAGGCAGTGCTCGCCGCCAAGGACGCCGCCGAGCGAGCGGGTCTCTCCGAGACCGAGATCACCGAGAAGATGATGGAGGCGGCGACCCATGGCTGACCCGAAGGGCTTCCTCAACCACGGCCGCGAGACCGCCACCTCCCGCCCGGTCGACCTCCGGCTGCGCGACTGGAACGAGGTCTACGTCCCCGGCTCCCTGCTCCCGATCATCAGCAAGCAGGCCAGCCGCTGCATGGACTGCGGCATCGCCTTCTGCCACAACGGCTGTCCGCTCGGCAACCTCATCCCCGAGTGGAACGACTACGCCTACCGCGAGGACTGGGCGGCGGCCTCCGAGCGCCTCCACGCCACCAACAACTTCCCCGAGTTCACCGGCCGCCTCTGCCCGGCGCCCTGCGAGTCCGCCTGCGTCCTCGGCATCAACCAGGCCCCCGTCACCATCAAGAACGTCGAGGTCTCCATCATCGACAAGGCGTGGGAGACCGGGGACGTGGCCCCGCAGATCCCCGAGCGCCTCTCCGGCAAGACGGTCGCCGTCATCGGCTCCGGCCCCGCCGGACTCGCCGCCGCCCAGCAGCTCACCCGGGCCGGCCACACCGTCGCCGTCTACGAGCGCGCCGACCGCGTCGGCGGCCTGCTCCGCTACGGCATCCCCGAGTTCAAGATGGAGAAGCGGCACATCAACCGCCGTATCGAGCAGATGCGCGCCGAGGGCACCCGCTTCCGCACCGGCATCGAGATCGGCCGCGACCTCAAGGCCACCGACCTCAAGAAGCGCTACGACGCCGTCGTCCTCGCCGTCGGCGCCACCACCGCCCGCGACCTGCCCGTCCCCGGCCGCGAACTCAACGGCATCCACCAGGCCATGGAGTACCTGCCCCTCGCCAACAAGGTCCAGGAGGGCGACTACGTCACGCCCCCCCTCACCGCCGAGGGCAAGCACGTCGTCGTCATCGGCGGCGGCGACACCGGCGCCGACTGCGTCGGCACCGCCCACCGCCAGGGCGCCGCCTCCGTCACCCAGCTCGAAATCATGCCCCGGCCGGGCGACGACCGGCACCCCGTCGCCCAGCCCTGGCCCACCTTCCCCCTCCTCTACAAGGTCACCTCCGCGCACGAGGAGGGCGGCGAGCGGGTCTACTCCGTCTCCACCACCCACTTCGAGGGCGACGAGGACGGCAACGTCCAGTGGCTGCACCTCGCCGAGGTCGAGTTCACCGACGGCAAGCTCGTCCAGAAGCCCGGCAGCGAGCGCCGCATCCCGGCCCAGCTCGTCACCCTCGCCATGGGCTTCACCGGCACCGACCGGGACAACGGCCTGGTCGACCAGTTCGCCCTCGACCTCGACGCCCGCGGCAACATCGCCCGCGACACCGACTACCAGACCAACGTCCCCGGTGTCTTCGTCGCCGGTGACGCGGGCCGCGGCCAGTCCCTCATCGTCTGGGCCATCGCCGAGGGCCGCTCGGCCGCCCGCGGCGTCGACCGCTTCCTGACCGGCGCGAGCGACCTCCCGGCCCCGATCCGCCCGACGGACCGCGCCCTGGCGGTCTGACCCGCTCCCCTCAAGACCTCCCGTACAACGGCGTACGGGCGGGATGTCCGGGGGACATTCCTGGGACGCTCCAGGGATGTCCCCCCGACCACCCCGCAGACGGCGTCTGCCACAGTCCCCGACCGGACCATGGGCAGGCGCCGCCTCTTGGTTTTCGGGGGGTGGGACTCCGTCGGGCTGCGGCCCCGCACAGCGAACGGCGCCCCTCAGCGCCCTATGTGTCGCACTCCAGCACCGTCCGGCACAGCGCACACCGCGCCCGTACCCGCCCCTTCACCGGCACCCGGATCCGCTGATGGCACGTCGGACACGGGAACGACACCCGCAACGGCTCCGCCCCGCCCGAGAACACGTACGGCACACCCGACCCCGACCCCGCCACCGCCGCAGCGTCCCCCCGGGCGTGTCGCCGGTCGCGCGCATAGCGCCGCCGTCCCACCCAGCCCGCCGCCGTCAGCGGCGGCTGCTCCCCGTCCCTGCGCGCGCGGGCCATGCCCTTGCCGTACGCCGTGTACGCCTGAGGGCTGGTGAACCAGGGCGAGGGGTCCTCACCGAACACCAGCGCCCGCTTGGCCAGGACGTACCCGAACTCCTCGGGCGTCAGATACCCGAGCTTCTGCGAGGACGCCGCGTCCTCCCGGTAGGCGTCCAGCAGCAGCCAGCCCGCGCCCAGATAGGCCGCCGCCGTGTCCGTGAGGATCTCGTTGTCCCGGGTGCCCGGGAACGCCAGCCCCAGACGGTGCAGATACACATGCATCGCCTCGTGCGCCAGCGCCGCCCCGATGTCCCGCCGATGCGTCCGGAAGCGGTCGTTCAGCTCGACGAAGTACTCCGGACCGGCCGTCAGTTCGATGTTCGCCGCGTGCTCCATCGTCCGGAAAGCGACGATCAGCCGCGCGTCCGGCAGCCGGTAGTGCCGCACGATCTCACGCGCCACGCGCTGGGCACCCAGATACAGATCGTCCGTGTCGGCGAACGCCACATCGGCCGACACCACACTGGTCGAGAACGTCTGGATCGTGTCGTACGACAGCCTCCTGTAGAGCGCGGTGACGGCCGCCCGCACCGTCTCCAGATGCGGATAGCCGTGTTCGACCGGTCCGTCGTTCGCCACGCCCGTACCCCCAAGACGCCGTGAACCACCCGATTCCACTGTACGGCGGCGAAAACCGGATGCCCGCCCGCGACCTCCGGAGCTACGGTCGGCCCGGTGACCCCCGACACCCCCCGAGAACGGCCCCCCGGATCCCCCGGATCCCCCGGATCTCCCGGATCCCCTGGATCCCCTGGATCTCCCGACGGCCCTGACAGCCTCGCGGGCCGCGCCGCCCCACCCGCCGCCCCGGACGGCCCCGGCAGCCCCACCCTGCGCGTCGGCGGCCCCGACGAGGCCCTCCAGCAGTGGCTGGACGACGAGCTGACCGCGTTCAACGACCGCGCCGCCGCCGTCCCCCCGCCCGAGGACTTCTCCGTCGCCCTCACCGCCCCCGGCGGCGAGCGGATCGGCGGCCTCACCGGATGGGTGTGGGGCGGACTGTGCGCCGTGGAGATGCTCTGGGTGCGCGAGGACCGCCGCCACGAGGGCTGGGGGAGCCGACTCGTGCGCGCCGCCGAGACGGAGGCCGTCCGGCGCGGCTGCACCGACCTCACCGTCTCCACGTACACCTTCCAGGCCCCCGACTTCTACCCGGCGCTCGGCTTCCGGGAGCGCGGCCGGGTCGACGGCGTACCGGGCGGGCACCAGGACGTGTACTTCCACAAGCCCATCGGACCGGAACGAACGGACCAAGCAGACTGAACGGACCAAGCAGACCGAGCAGACCGAACGGATCGAGCAGCCGCCCCGCCCCTTACCCACCCCCACCGCCCCCATCCGGCCACCCCACCCCCCGAACCCACCCCTCCTGAGACAACCCTGTCCACCCCCTGGGACGATCCCCCGCCGCCCCGCCTCCCGCCCACCCCCGGCACGTAGGGTGTGCGGTCATGACCACCAGCAACACCGGTACCGGAGACGTCGACCCCGCCGTGCGCGAGGAACTCGCCCGGCTGCGCGACAGCATCGACAACATCGACGCCGCGGTCGTCCACATGCTCGCCGAACGCTTCAAGGCCACCCAGCAGGTGGGCCACCTCAAGGCCATCCACCAGCTCCCCCCGGCCGACCCCGAGCGCGAGGCCCGGCAGATCGAGCGGCTCAGAGCCCTCGCCGGAAACGCCAAACTCGACCCGGCATTCGCTGAGAAGTTCCTCAATTTCATCATCGCCGAGGTGATCCGCCACCACGAGCGGATCGCCGAGGACACCGTCGCCGCCCAGCCCGACCAGCCCCGCTGACCTCGAACGACGGCCCGCCGACCCGACCGGCGGGCCCGCGCGGGCACCGCGCACCCGGACGAGGCGTTTCTCTCATCGAACACTCCTCGTCAAGGAGCGAGTACTCCCCGTAGGGTGGGGGCGCATAAGGTGGGGGTCCAGGTTGGAGGGGAGGCCCGGCCATGGAGTCGCAAGCCAGCATCCTCATCGTCGGCGACCACAACGACACGCTGTACGCACTGGAGAGCGCGCTCGCCCCGCTCGACCGCCCGCTCGTCCGGGCCACCAGCGGCGACGAAGCACTCAAACAGCTCCTGCGCGGCGGCATCGGACTGCTGCTGCTCGACGTCCGCACCCCAGGCGCCGACAGCCTGGACATCGTGCGCTATCTCCGCGGACCGGAACAGACCCAGCACATCCCGGTCATCCTGCTCACCGGCCTCGACCCCGACCAGGAACTCACCGCCGCCGCCGACGACCTCGGCGTCGCCGACCTCCTCGTCAAACCCATCGACCCCCGAGCCCTGCGCACCAAGGTCCGCTACCTCTACGACGCCCACGAACGCCACCGCGCACTGAAGCGCGAGATAAGCGAACTGCGCGCCGCCCGCCCCCGCCCGAGCGGACTGCACGACCGCTCCCGCCCCGGCCGTGTCCCCGCACCCCGCGAGATCCCGAGAGCCACCTCCGCCTGAACTCCGCCCGCACCACCCGGGAACCGAACTTCGCCCGCACCACCCGGCAACCTGACCGCCGCGCCCGCACCACCCGGGAACCTGAACTCCGCCCGCACCATCCGGGAACGCGACCGCCGCCCCCACCCCCCGGCAACCCGACCGCCGCCCGTACCACCCCGGAAGCCGGAGCGCAGGTCGCGATCCGGGCACGAACCGGGCCGCCCCTGTGCGATGTCAGTGCCATCGGGCAGCATGGCACGCATGTCCGTTCTCTCGCGCGACGAAGCGCAGACCCGTGCACAGCTCCTCGACGTCCAGCGGTACGCGATCGACCTCGATCTGACCACCGGGGACGAGACCTTCGACTCCCGTACCGTGATCCATTTCAGCACCCGCACGGACGCGGACACCTTCATCGAGCTGAAGCCCGCACAGCTTCGGACCGCCACCCTCGACGGACACCCCCTCGACCCCGAGACCCTCGACGGCAACCGGCTCCCCCTGAACAACCTCCCCGCCGGCCCGCACGAACTGCGCATCGACGCCGCCATGCGCTACTCCCGCACCGGCGAGGGCATGCACCGCTTCACCGACCCCAGCGACGACGAGACCTACGTCTACACCCAGCTCTTCCTGGACGACGTCCAGCGCGTCTTCGCCGCCTTCGACCAACCCGACCTCAAGGCCGCCGTCGAGGTGACCGTCACCGCCCCCGAAGGCTGGACCGTCCTCGCCAACGGCATCACCGAGCAGCAGGCCGACGGCCGCTGGCGGGCCGCCCCCACCCCGCCCATCTCCACCTACCTCGTCGCCGTCGCCGCCGGCCCCTGGCACTCGGTCCGCACCGAGCACCGCGGCCTCCCCTTCGGCATCCACTGCCGCCGCTCGCTGGGCCCCTACCTCGACACCGACGCCGACGAACTGCTGGAGATCACCCGCCAGTGCTTCGACCGCTACCACGAGAAGTTCGAGGAGCCCTACCCCTTCGACTCCTACGACCAGGCGTTCGTCCCCGAGTTCAACGCCGGCGCCATGGAGAACCCCGGCCTCGTCACCTTCCGCGACGAATTCGTCTACCGCTCCGCCGTCACCGACACCGAGCGCCAGACCCGCGCCATGGTCATCGCCCACGAGATGGCCCACATGTGGTTCGGCGACCTCGTCACCCTCACCTGGTGGGACGACATCTGGCTCAACGAGTCCTTCGCCGAGTACATGGGCTACCAGACCCTCGTCGAGGCCACCCGCTTCACCGACACCTGGACCGACTTCGGCGTCGTCCGCAAGGGCTGGGGCTACGACGCCGACCAGCGCCCCTCCACCCACCCCGTCGCCCCCGAAGCCGTCCCCGACACCGCCTCCGCCCTCCTCAACTTCGACGGCATCTCCTACGCCAAGGGCGCCTCCGCCCTGCGCCAGCTCGTCGCCTGGCTCGGCGAGAAGGACTTCCTCGCCGGCATCAACACCCACTTCGCCCGGCACCGGTTCGCCAACGCCACCCTCGCCGACTTCATCGACTCCCTCGCCCACACCACCGACCGCGACGTCCACGCCTGGGCCGACGCCTGGCTCCGCACCACCGGCGTCGACACCCTCGTCCCCCGCGTCACCCGCGGCGACAACGGCATCTGCACCCTCACCGTCGACCGCACCGGCACCCGCCCCCACCGCATCGCCGTCGGCCTCTACGACCTCGACCCCGCCGACGACGAGGGCCGCCTCGTCCTGCGCGACCGCCGCGACCTCGACCTCCCGCAGACCGCCCCCGAACCCATCGGCAAACGCCCCGCACTGCTCCTCCTCAACGACGGCGACCTCAGCTACGCCAAGGTCCGCTTCGACCCCGCCTCCTTCACCACCGTCCGCGAACGCCTCTCCGGCCTGCCCCGGCCGCTCACCCGCGCGGTGGTGTGGAACGCCCTCAGGGACGCCGTCCGCGACGGCGAACTCGCGCCCACCGCCTACCTGGACACCGCCCGCACCCACCTCCCCCGCGAGACCGACCTCGCCCTCGTCCAGGGCGTCCTCGCCTTCGCCGCCACCCAGATCGCCGGCCGCTACCTCCCCCCCGACGCCCGCCCCGACGCCCTCGCCACCCTGGGCGCCCTCTGCCGCGACCTCATCCGCCGCACCGAGGACGGCTCCCACCCCGGCCTGCGCCTCATCGCCGTACGCCACTTCATCGACGTCGCCACCCGCCCCGACGCCCTCGCCGCCTGGCTCGCCGACGGCACCGTCCCCGGCGGACCCGAACTGGACCCCGAGCTGCGCTGGCGCATCCTCGCCCGCCTCGCCGTCCTCGGCGCCACCGACGAGACCACCATCGCCGCCGAACTCGACCGCGACCCCAGCGCCACCGGCCAGGAAGGCGCCGCCCGCTGCCGCGCCGCCCTCCCCGACCCCGAGGCCAAGGCCGCCGCCTGGTCCGCCCTGTTCACCGCCGACGACCTCTCCAACTACCTCTTCACCGCCACCGCCCAGGGCTTCTGGCAGCCCGAACAGGCCGACCTGCTGACCCCGTACGTCCCCCGCTTCTACGAGGACGCCGTCACCCTCGCCGCCCGCCGCGGCCCCGCCATCGCCGACGCCGCCGGCCGCTGGGCCTTCCCCGGCCCCGCCGTCGACCCCGAGAACCTCCGACTCGGCCGCGCCTGCCTCGACACCGCCGACCTCACCCCGGCCCTGCGCCGCAAACTGGTCGACCAACTCGACGACCTCGAGCGAGCCCTGCGCGTCCGCGCCACAACGACACCCACCACACCCCACTGACCGACCACCCCCCGCACCCCACTGACCGACCACCCACCACACCCCACGGACCCACCCCCACCAGGCCCACCACCACCTCCCCTACCCCGTTCGGGTCCGATCCCGCGTTTTCCGGGCGCGGCAGCGCACAGCCCCCTCAAGCTGGAGCCCCGCTGCCCGCCCGGAGGTCCCCATGCCCACCCCACCCCCCACCCCCGACCCCACCACCCCCCGCGACCTCGTGGGCATCGGCATCGGCCCCTTCAACCTCTCCCTCGCCGCCCTCGCCCACCCCCTCACCGAACTGGACGCCGTCTTCTACGACCAGCGCCCCGCCTTCCACTGGCACCCCGGCCTGCTGATCGACGGCACCACCCTCCAGGTCCCCTTCCTCGCCGACCTCGTCACCCTCGCCGACCCCGCCAGCCCCTGGACCTTCCTCAACCACCTCCGCGCCCGCGACCGCCTCTACCCCTTCTACTTCGCCGAGCGCTTCCACATCCAGCGCGCCGAATACGACGCCTACTGCCGCTGGGTCGCCGAGAACCTCCCCGCACTCCGCTTCGGCCACCAGGTCGACGCCGTCCGCTGGAACCCCGAACGCGATGTCTTCGAAGTCGACCACACCCAGCTCGACACCGACGGCGAGGCCGAGGCCCTCGGCCGCACCTACACCCGCAACATCGTCCTCGGCATCGGCACCGAACCCCACATCCCCGACCCCCTCCGCCCCCTCGTCGACGCCCCCGCCGTCCCCGTCCTGCACTCCGCCGACTACCTCGACCACCGCGACGCCCTGCTCACCGCCGGACATGTCACCGTCATCGGCTCCGGCCAGTCCGGCGCCGAAGTCTTCCTCGACCTGCTCCGCCACCGCCCCGCCGGCCGCGAACAACTCCACTGGCTGGGCCGCACCGAGGCGTTCGCACCCATGGAGTACTCCAAACTCGGCCTCGAACACTTCACCCCCGACTACACCCGCTACTTCCACGCCCTCGCCGAACCCGTCCGCGACCGCCTCACCACCACCCAGTGGCAACTCCACAAGGGCATCGACGCCGACACCCTCGCCGCCATCCACGACGAGCTGTACCGCCGCACCCTGCACGGCGGCTGGCCCGACGCCGTCCTCACCCCCGGCGTCCGCGTCCGCACCGCCGGCCGGATCGCCACCACCAAGGTCGAACTCCACCTCGAACACCTCCAGCAGGGCACCCGCTCCCGCCTCACCACCGACGCCGTCGTCCTCGCCACCGGCTACCGCGAACGCCCCCTCGACCGCATCCTCGCCGGACTCGACCCCTATCTGCGCCGCGACAGCCGCGACCGCCTCCGCGTCGACCCCGACCACCGCCTCGTCCTCGACCCCTCCGTCACCGGCTCCGTCCACGTCCAGAACGCCGAGACCCACACCCACGGCGTCGGCACCCCCGACCTCGGCCTCGCCGCCTGGCGCAGCGCCACCATCCTCAACGCCCTCACCGGCAAGGACACCTACCCCCTGCCCCACCGCACCGCCTTCACCACCTTCGGCCTCCAACAGCACCAGCCCCGCATCCCGTCCGCCCGCACCCCCCGCACCCTCACCCCCCTGACGGACGGAATCTGACCACTCCCCCCCGCACCTCACACCCATCAGCACCCTCGCAGACTGCGACCCGACGACCAGGCCCCGAAACCCCTGAAATCCCCGAAACCCCCGGAGCCCCCACCCGAACTGACACAGTGGGACCCATGACCACACCCGGCCCCGGCCCCCTCCCCTACGGCACCCCCGACGCCCCCCGCATCGCCGTCCGCGGCGAAGCCCACCTCGACGTCGACCCCGAGATCGCCCGCATCGGCATCACCGTCACCGCCCGAGGACGCGACCGCCGCACCGCCCTCGACGACCTCACCCACCGCAACACCACCGTCCTCGACCTCGTCAAGTCCTACGGCGACGCCGTCGAACGCCTCGAAACCGGCGCCCTCTCCCTCACCCCCCACCTCGCCAAAGGCCGCGGCGAACGCGTCCGCACCTACCAGGGCACCGTCCACCTCACCGCCGAACTCACCGACTTCACCGCCCTCGGCGAACTCACCACCCGCCTCGCCGACCTCGACCTCACCCGCGTCGACGGCCCCTGGTGGTCCCTGCGCCCCGACTCACCCGCCCACCGCGACGCCCGCCGCCGCGCCGTCCACGAAGCCGTCCAGCGCGCCCGCGAATACGCCGAAGCCCTCGGCACCACCCTCGCCGCCCTCGTCGAACTCGCCGACACCGGCGCCGAAACCCCCCAGCCCTACGCCCCCGGCCCCATGCGCAGCGTCGCCTACGCCGCAGGCGCCGAGGACGCCTCCACCGCCCCCCTCGACCTCGAACCCCAGCGCCAGCACATCTACGCCACCGTCAACGCCCGCTTCACCATGAACCCCCCCACCCTCTGACCACCACACCACCCCGAAATGCTCACCAGAGCGCCCCGGCGCACACTCCAATACT
This sequence comes from Streptomyces sp. NPDC093252, assembly GCF_040683675.1. Taxonomy (NCBI): domain Bacteria; kingdom Bacillati; phylum Actinomycetota; class Actinomycetes; order Kitasatosporales; family Streptomycetaceae; genus Streptomyces; species Streptomyces sp. NPDC093252. The sequence goes on from NZ_JBFBEM010000006.1 coordinate 196,046, forward strand.
TGTCAACACCCCTTCACCCAAAGGTGGTTGGGTAGTCATCCCCGACCAAATACCTACCCACCGGTAAGCAATAGGCTCGAAACATGCGCCGAGCAAAAATCGTCTGCACCCTGGGCCCCGCCACCGACTCCTACGACCAGATCAAGGCACTGGTCGAAGCCGGAATGGACGTAGCCCGCTTCAACCTCAGCCACGGCACCCACGCCGACCACGAGGAACGCTACCGGCGCGTCCGCAAGGCCGCCGACGAGACCGGCCGCAGCGTCGGCCTCCTCGCCGACCTCCAGGGCCCGAAGATCCGCCTCGGCCGCTTCACCGAAGGCCCCGTACTCCTCGAACGCGGAGACACCTTCACCATCACCGTCGAACCCGACGCCCCCGGCGACCGCGACATCTGCGGCACCACCTACCACGGCCTCGCCACCGACGTCACCCCCGGCGAACGCATCCTCGTCGACGACGGCAAAGTCTGCCTCGAAGTCACCGCCGTCGACGGCCCCCGCGTCCACACCACCGTCCTCGAAGGCGGCATGGTCTCCGACCACAAGGGCCTCAACCTCCCCGGCGTCGCCGTCTCCGTCCCCGCCCTCAGCGACAAGGACGAGAACGACCTCCGCTGGGCCCTGCGCACCGGCTTCGACATCATCGCCCTCTCCTTCGTCCGCAGCGGACGCGACGCCGACGACGTCCACCGCATCATGACCGAGGAAGGCCGACGGCTCCCCGTCATCGCCAAAGTCGAAAAACCCCAGGCCGTCGACGCCATCGACGACATCGTCGCCGCCTTCGACGGCATCATGGTCGCCCGCGGCGACCTCGGCGTCGAAATGCCCCTCGAACAGGTCCCCATCGTCCAGAAACGCGCCATCAAACTCGCCAGGCGCAACGCCAAACCCGTCATCGTCGCCACCCAGATGCTCGACTCGATGATCGACAACTCCCGCCCCACCCGCGCCGAAGCCAGCGACGTCGCCAACGCCGTCATCGACGGCACCGACGCCGTCATGCTCTCCGGCGAGACCAGCGTCGGCAAATACCCCATCGAAACCGTCCGCACCATGGCCAAAATCGTCGAAGCGGCCGAAGAAGACCTCCTCGCCAAAGGACTCCCACCCCTCACCGACAACAACAAACCCCGCACCCAGGGCGGCGCCGTCGCCCGCGCCGCCGCCGAAATGGGCGACTTCCTCGGCGCCACATTCCTCGTCGCCTTCACCCAGTCCGGCGACACCGCCCGCCGCCTCTCCCGCTACCGCTCCCCGATCCCCCTCCTCGCCTTCACCCCCGACCCCGCCACCCGCTCCCAGCTCAGCCTCACCTGGGGCATCGAAACCTTCCTCGGCCCCCACGTCGACTCCACCGACGCCATGGTCGACCAGGTGGACGAACTCCTCACCCACCACGCCCGCTGCGCCCCCGGCGACACGGTGGTGATCACCGCCGGTTCCCCACCCGGGGTCTCCGGGACGACGAACCTGGTGCGGGTGCATCACATCGGGGAGTCCAGCGGCTGAGCGATCCGCTCAGTACTTGGGGCCGACGTGGGCGTCCATAAGGGCGACGGAGGCTTTGCGGGCTACGGAGATGTTCCGGCTGTTGGCCTGCCGCCAGGCGACACCGACGCTGTCCAGCGTCGCGGTGAACAGGCCCAGGATGTCGGCCGACGTGTTGGTGAAGAAGTACCGGGGATACTCGTAGCGCTTCCGCTCCCCGCCGATCACGCGCGTAGTCCAGTTCGTCGTCCGGCAGCCGTCGGAGTGGATGAGGCCACGGATGAACTCCCAGGGGTGCGTGTCGACGATCTCCTGCTGCCAGGGTTCGAGGGCGATAGGGCGCTCGTGCTTCTTCCCGGGGCCGTGCTGAGGGAAGAGGCAGGGCCAGTGCTTGCTGGTGGAAACGACCGCGTAGGCGCCCTGCTTCCGCTCGCGGAAGATGCTGTTCATCGGTCGCACCGCGCGGAGCGCCTTCTCGCACGCCTCGATGACCCCGGGCCAAGCCCTGTCCAGAACGATCCGCATCGAGTGGACGCCGCGTCGGTGCGCGCTGATGCAGCCGTCGCCGAGGTAGAGGCCCAGGAGATACGCGTACGCGGGCGCGTCCTCGGGCGGGCCCGGCTGTGTCCTGCACCGGGGGCACGGGATACCGCCGCGTTTCGGCTGGATACGGGTCTGCCAGGACCGGATCGCCGACCGGGAGATCCCGGTCTCGTTGCTGACCGAGTTCAGGCTGCGTCCCTGCGCCAGGAGGGCCAGCGCTCGCTCGCGTGTGCTGAGGTCGTACATGTGATCACGATGAGGGAGTGAACGCCCCGACGCGCAGCGAAAAGCGGATGTTCACGAGAACGTGGACATCCGCTTTCCATTGGCAATCTTGGAATCGAAGGCAAAGTGCCCCGGGTGGGATTCGAACCCACACTGAATGGTGTTTGAGACCATGGCCTCTACCCTTGGGCTACCGGAGCTTCTTCAAACCGAAGGTTATCGTAACCCCTTGGTGACTCAAACATACAGGAGCTAGGTACGCTCTTGGCAGCAGTATCTCCCTGCCCCGAACGAGGAGCCCGAGTGACCTCCCCCGAGTCGCCCCAGCCCGCAGACGCGCCCGACGACGACAAGTCGCACGTGCCTCCGCTGACGACCCGTGTCGTCATCGCCGAGGACGAGGCCCTGATCCGGCTCGACCTCAAAGAGATGCTGGAGGAGGAGGGCTACTCCGTCGTCGGTGAGGCCGGGGACGGGGAGCAGGCGGTGGAGCTGGCCCGTGAGCTGCGGCCCGATCTGGTGATCCTCGATGTGAAGATGCCCCGGCTCGACGGGATCTCCGCGGCGGAGAAGATCGGCGAGGAGGGCATCGCGCCGGTGCTGATGCTGACCGCGTTCTCGCAGCGCGATCTGGTGGAGCGGGCGCGGGACGCGGGGGCGATGGCGTATCTGGTGAAGCCGTTCAGCAAGAGTGATGTCGTCCCGGCGATCGAGATGGCTGTCTCGCGGTACACGCAGCTCAAGGAGCTGGAGAAGGAGGTCGCGGACCTCGCGCAGCGGCTGGAGACGCGGAAGCTGGTGGATCGGGCGAAGTCGATTCTTCAGACGGAGTACGGGTTGAGTGAGCCGGCTGCGTTCCGTTGGATCCAGAAGACGTCGATGGATCGGCGGATGTCGATGCAGCAGGTGGCGGAGGCTGTGATCGAGGATGCGGCGGAGAAGAAGGCGGCGAAGGCGAGGGAGGGCGGCGGTCAGGGCTGAGTCCTGGGTGTCGATGGTGTGCGGCGAGGCCCGCGCCCCCGGGTGGGGGTGCGGGCCTCGTGGTGGTGGTGGGGTGTTCGGGTCAGTCCTCGCCGAGGTACGCCTTGCGGACGGATTCGTCGTGCAGGAGGTCCTGGCCGGTGCCGGAGAGGACGATGCTGCCGACCTCCATGACGTGGCCGTGGTCGGCGAGGGAGAGGGCGGCCTGGGCGTTCTGTTCGACCAGGAGGATGGTGGTGCCCTGGGTCTTGAGTTCGGCGATGGTGGACATGATCTTCTGCATCATGATGGGGGAGAGTCCCATGGAGGGTTCGTCCAGCATGAGCAGTTTCGGCTGGGACATCAGGGCGCGGCCCATGGCGAGCATTTGCTGTTCGCCGCCGGAGAGGGTGCCGGCGGCTTGTTTGCGGCGTTCTCCGAGGATGGGGAAGAGGTCGTAGGCGCGTTGGATGTCTTTGTCGATGCCGGGTTTGTCGGTGCGGAGGAAGGCGCCGAGGCGGAGGTTGTCCTCGATGGTCATGCGGGGGAAGATGTGGCGGCCTTCGGGGGAGTGGGCGAGGCCGAGGGCGACGATTTCGTGGGCGGGGGTTTTCTTGAGGGATTTGCCGTTGAAGCGGATGTGGCCGCCGGCGGGTTTGAGGAGGCCGGAGAGGGTGCGCAGGGTGGTGGTTTTGCCTGCGCCGTTGGTGCCGATGAGGGTGAGGACCTCGCCGGCCTCGACCTTGAACGAGATGCCTTTGACGGCTTCGATCTTGCCGTAGGCGACTCGGAGGTCTTCGACTTCGAGGAGTGCGGTCATCGGTCGTTCTCCTTGGCCGGCGGGGTGTCGGCGGGTTCGGCCGGGGTGTGGGCGGCTTCCGCTTCGGCGGCTGCTTCGGCCGCTTCGACTTCGGCCACTTCGGCGGCGCCGGGGGCGTCGTCGAAGGGTTCGCCGAGGTAGGCGGCGACGACCCGTTCGTCGCCTTGGACGGTGGTGCTGTCGCCTTCGACGAGTTTTTCGCCCTGGACGAGGACGGCGACGCGGTCGCAGAGGTTGAAGATGAATCGCATGTCGTGCTCGATGACGAGGACGGCGATGCCCTTGTCGCGGATGGCGAAGACGAGTTCCTCGGTGGCGCGGGTCTCCTGGGGGTTCATTCCGGCGGTGGGTTCGTCGAGGAGGAGGAGGCCGGGTTCGCTGGCGAGGGCGCGGGCGATTTCCAGTTTGCGTTGTTCGCCGTAGGGGAGGTTGCGGGCGAGGTGTTCGGCTTTGGGGGCGAGGCCGACGAATTCGAGGAGTTCCATGGCGCGGGCGCGGGAGGCGGCTTCTGCTCTGTGGAAGCCGGGGCCGCGCAGGAGGGCGGACCAGAGTCCTTCTTTGGTGCGGGTGTGGCGGCCGACGAGGACGTTTTCCAGGACGGTCATGTTGGCGAAGAGGCGGATGTTCTGGAAGGTGCGGGCGATGCCTGCGGCGGTGACCTTGAAGGATTTGGGGGGGAGGACGGTGCCTTTGTAGCGGACTTCGCCTTCGGTGGGGATGTAGAGGCCGGTGAGGCAGTTGAAGAAGGTGGTTTTTCCGGCGCCGTTGGGGCCGATGAGGCCGACGATTTCTCCGGTGTTGACCTGGAGGTCGACGGAGCGTACGGCGGTGAGGCCGCCGAAGCGCATGGTGACGCCGCGGGCGTCGAGGACGGTCTGGCCGGTCTGGCCGGTGGTGGTCTGGGTGGTGGTTGTCATGGGTCAGGCCCCTGCCTTGCCGAGGACTGTGGGTGCTTCCGTCTCTTCGTGGAATTCGAGTTGGCGTCGCCGGTTGGGGATGAGTCCTTCGGGGCGGAAGCGCATGAGGAGGACGAGGGCGAGGCCGAAGGCGAAGAGTTGGAGGTCGTCCAGGAATTGGAGCTTGGCGGGGATGAGGTAGAGGAGGGCGGCGCCGACGAGGGGGCCGCTGATGGTGCCCATGCCGCCGAGGACGACGGCCGCGAGGAGGAATGCGGAGTTGGGTGGGACGACGTGGGCGAATTGGTATTGCTCGGGGGTCACGGTGTAGGTGACGTGGGCCTGGACGGTGCCGGCGAGGCCGGCGAGGGCGGCGCCGAGGGCGAAGGCGATGAGTTTGACGCGGAAGCCGTTGATGCCCATGGCGAGGGCGGCGGTTTCGTCTTCGCGGATGGCGATCCAGGCGCGGCCGATGCGGCTGTCGCTGCTGCGCTGGAAGACGATCACCACGATGAGGGTGATGACCAGCATGAGCAGGAAGTAGTTGGCGAAGCGGGCGATGGTGAAGCCGGCGATGGTGTGTTCTTCGCCGAAGTCGAAGCCGAGGATGTTGAGGTTGGGGATGGAGGAGATGCCGTTGGAGCCGTTGGTGATGTCGGGTCCTGAGGTGCCGTCCATGTTGAGGACGGCGAGGCGGAAGATCTCTCCGAAGCCGAGGGTGACGATGGCGAGGTAGTCGCCGCGGAGTCGGAGGGTGGGGGCGCCGATGATGACGCCGAAGACCATGGCGACGGCGGCGCCGAGGAGGGCGGAGAGCCAGAAGGGGAGTTGGAGGTCGAAGGGGGAGGAGGGGGAGCCGGAGACCATGGCGGCGGTGTAGGCGCCGACGCCGAGGAAGGCGACGTAGCCGAGGTCGAGGAGGCCGGCGAGGCCGACGACGATGTTGAGGCCGAGGGCGACGGTGGCGAAGATCAGGATGTAGACGCCGATGGTGGCGTACTGGTCGTCGGACTGGGTGAAGGGGAAGGCCGCGGCGGCGACGAATGCGCCGATCATGGTCACTGTGCGGTGTTTGGTGGTGACGGTGGTGACGCGGCCGACGAGTCCGGCTTTGGCGGTGGCGGCGATGCCGAATCCGGCGGTGATGAGGAAGCCGATGAAGAGTTCGTCGTACTCGGTGCCGATGCCGTAGGTGAAGACGGTGAGGCCGATGGCGAGGGTGGCGACGATGATGAGGATCTCGGCGTAGCCGGGGAGGGTGCGGGCGGGGGTGCTGGGGCCGGTGGTGAAGGCGGTTTTGACGATGGACCAGGTGCCGCGTGTGTGGTGGGTGAACTGTTCCCAGGTGCTGTCGTCGGGGTCGGCGGGTTCGCGTTCGGGCCAGGTGAAGGGGAGCGCGAGGGCGCCGAGGGCGGCGGTGAGGGTGGTGAGGGCGGCGAGGTAGGCGCCGGGTTCGAGGTTGACGAGGCCGCCGAGTTGGGTGCTGATGGCGATGATCGTGAACCAGGTGGTGCCGAAGGCGCCGAGTGCGGCGAGTTTGAGGGCGCTGTCGGCGCCGGCGGGGGTGAGCCAGCCGAGGCCCTTGACGCCGTGGGAGGCGAGGCCGAAGAGGGTGGTGAGGGCGCCGCTGATGAGGACCAGGACCTGGAGTCCGCCGGGGTAGCCGTAGACGGTGAGGTCGCCGGGGAAGTCGGCGGTCCAGGTCCAGGCGAGGAAGGTGGACACGACGGTGAGGGCGCCGCCGCCGGTGGCGAGGGCGCGGCCGAGGGCGGGGGGCAGGCCGATGAGTCCGGCGTGCTTGCCGGTGGCTGCCTGGCGCGGGGTCTCGGGTGCGGTGGTCTGTGTGGTCATCGGGGGATCACGCCCTGTCCGCGACGCGCTCGCCGAGCAGGCCCTGGGGCCTGAACAGGAGGACGAGGATGAGGAGTACGAAGGCCCAGACGTTGGCCCAGGACTGGCTGCCGAACTGTTCCATGCCGGGGATGTCGGCGATGTAGGCGGTGGAGAGGGCTTCGGCGACGCCGAGGACGAGGCCGCCGAGCATGGCGCCGTAGATGTTGCCGATGCCGCCGAGGACGGCGGCGGTGAAGGCTTTGAGGCCGAGGATGAAGCCCATGCGGAATTGGACTTCGCCGTATTTGAGGCCGTAGGCGAGGGCTCCGACGGCGGCGAAGGCGGCGCCGAGGGCGAAGGCGACCACGATGATGCGGTCGGTGTTGATGCCCATGAGTTTGGCGGTGTCGGGGTCCTGGGCGGTGGCCTGCATGCCGCGGCCGGTGCGGGTCTTCATGACGAAGTAGGCGAGGATCGCCATGCTGATGGGGGCGGCGGCGATGAGGAAGATGTCCCCGGTCTGGATGGTGACGTTGCCGATTTCGAAGGGGCCGCCGTCGATCTGGGGGAAGGTGATCGCGGAGCGGGCGTCGGGGTACCAGGCCCAGACGGCTTGCTGGAGGGCGAGGGAGAGGCCGATGGCGGTGATGAGGGGGGCGAGGCGTGGGGCGCCGCGCAGGGGGCGGTAGGCGAAGCGTTCGGCGCCTACGGCGGTGAGGGTGGCGACGATGATGCCGCCGACGAGCATGAGGGGGAGTGCCACCCACATGGTGGTGCCGTCGGGCAGGACGTACAGGTAGACGGTGAGGGCGCCGAAGCCGCCCACCATGAAGATCTCGCCGTGGGCGAAGTTGATGAGCTGGACGATGCCATAGACCATCGTGTAGCCGATGGCGACCAGGCCGTACATGGATCCCAGTAGCAGGCCGTTGACCAGCTGCTGCGGCAGTTCGTTCACCGCATGTCCTCCGAGAGGGTCGATGAGTCGGGTGGGGTGACCGGAGAGGATTGCCCGGAAGCGAGTTCGCGCGGGGCGCCAGTGGTGCGGCGCCCCGCGCGGCTCTGTGTCGAGTGGGGGGTGGGTCAGCCCTCGTAGGTGCCCGACTTGACGGCGGCCCAGTCCCCGTCCTTGACGGAGTAGACGGTGAGCTGCTTGTTGGTGGCGTCACCGAATTCGTCGAAGGAGACCTGGCCGGTCACGCCGGCGAAGGACACGTTCTGCATGGCGGCGGTGACCTGGGCGCGGGCGTCGTCCGGGAGGGTGCCGTCGTTGTCCTCGACGACCTTCTTCACGGCTTCGATGATGGCCCAGGCCGAGTCGTAGGAGTAGCCGCCGTAGGCCTCGTAGGCCTCGGAGTAGCCCTCGGCCTCGTAGTTGGCGACGAATTCCTTGGCGGAGTCGAGTTCTTCGACGGGGGCGCCGACGGAGGTGGCGAAGTCTCCGGCGCCGTCGGCGCCGGCGAGCTTGATGAAGTCGGCGCTGTAGATGCCGTCGCCGCCGACGAGCGGGATCTTGGCGCCGGATGCCTTGATCTGCTTGCTGAGCGGGCCGGCCTGCGGGTATTCGCCGCCGTAGTAGACGACGTCGGCGCCGGAGGTCTTGACCTTGGTGGCGACCGCGGAGAAGTCCTTGGTCTCGGGGTCGATGTGCTCGGTGCCGACGATCTCGCCGCCGAGCTTCTCGAACTCGGCGGAGAAGGTGGCGGCGAGGCCGGCGCCGTAGGTCTTCTTGTCGTCGATGACGAAGACCTTCTTCTTGCCGGCGTCGTTGAAGAGGTACTGCGCGGCGAACGGGCCCTGGATGGCGTCCGTGGTGGCGGTGCGGAAGTACGACTTGTACGTCCGTGCCTTGCTGGTCTGCCAGTCCGCGCCCTGGGTGAGGGCGGGGTTGGTGTTGGCGGGGGAGACTTCGACCAGTCCGGCGTCGTCGAAGACCTTCTGCATGGATTCGGCGACGGAGGAGTTCAGGGGTCCTACGACTCCGAGGACTTCCTTGTCGGCGACGAACTTGGTGGCGTTCTGCTGGCCCGAGGAGGGCTGTGCCTGGTCGTCGAGGGCTTCGACCTTGAAGGTGATGCCTTCGACGTATTTGTCCTTGTTGGCCGTCTTGGCGGCGAGGTCGACGGAGTTCTTGATGCCCAGACCCAGTGCGGACAGGTCGCCGGTCAGTGGCGCGTCGACGCCGATGACGACGGTCGTGCCGCCGCTGCCGGAGTCGGAGCTACCGCCCTCGTCGCGCGAGCCGCAGGCGGTGAGGGTGAGCGCTCCCGCCGCCAGTGCGGCGGTCATGGCGATGAGCGAACGTTGACGCACGATCAGTCCTTTCCCCTGGCGCGGATCTTCCCGGTGGAAGACGCCGAGTCGAGCGCTGGGTCCGAAGCGGAAGCCGAATGGCGTCGAATCCCCTTGGCGCGGTGACTGGCGGTGACTCTAAGCGTGTGTGGGGAACGTGGAGGAGAGTCTGACCGATGCTGTGACTCTCTTGTTATGACACGACGTAATGCAGAGCGGTACTGGTCGGGCGGAAGCGTGGAATTCCAGCCGATTCGCCCCGTCCACATGGTGAGACTTGCAGGACCAGATGGGTGCCATCAGGAGTGTTCTAGGGATTTGGTGATGTCGCCGATCCGTTGCCGCAGGCTACTTGAAGGGCGCTGGAGAGGTCCTGCGCATAGCACTCACCCAGGATGAAACTGTGTGCTTCTATTGCGCGCGTATTACGTAGAGTTACGTCCACAAAAGGGAGTCCGACGTTCCGTGGCACTTTTCCGCAATCGGTTGCCTTGAAGGTAATCGTGATCTTGCGTGCCATTCCGGCGCTTGCGCGGAAAGGGGTCCGGGGATTCGTGGTCAGTGAAAGCCCCGGGTACGGCTGGCTGACATCGGTCACCGTCACCTCGTGACCGGCACGGACGGTGATGGCGATGGAGAAGCGGAAGGTGATGGGTGAGGGTTTGGGGAATTTGGGGAGTTTGGTGGGATATGGGGGATCTGAGGGATCTGAGGGTTCGGGGGGGCTCGGGGGTGAGGTAGGTGAGGTCGGTGATCTGGGCGGGGTAGGGCTGGGCGGGGCGTGGGGACGGAGGTGGGGGAGGGGGAGGGTCGGGGCGGGTCGCGTGGAGGGTGACGGCGACGGCGGCGGTGAGGGCGAGGGCGAGGGTGGTGGTGCGGGCGCGGAGACGGCGGCGGTGGGGGTGGGGAGCCGGGGGGAGCGGGGTGGGTGGTGGCGGTGGCTCCCAGGCGTGGGTGCCGTCGCCGGGTTCGACCGGGCCGATGCCGGTCAACTCCAGGGCCCCTCGGTCGGAGCGCCGTCGCGGTACCGGGCCGCGCACCGCTGTTCGGCCTCCCCGTCGATCAACTCCTCGGCGGCGACCGGGCCTTCGCGCTTCAGCGCGGAACGGGCCGCGTCCACCACGTCCCTGAGGATCGCGTACTGGCCGTTGGACAGCCCCATCGACTGGTAGTCGCCGTAGGCGGTGGTGTCGAGGAGTTCACGGGACCAGTGGGAGATGAGGCGGGCGCAGAGGGCGGCGGGCGGGGTGGGCGCCGGCGTGGGGGAGGGGGAGGCGGATGCGGTGGGCGTGGGGGAGGGTGCCGAGGAGGAGGTGGGGGAGGCGCAGGCGGTGAGGAGGGCGAGGGGGGCGATGAGAGCCAGCGCGAGCGCCGCGCGGCGGCGACCCGCCGTAGCCCCGCCTCGCCCCGTCGCCATGCACCGACGCTAAGGGGGCGGGGCGGTCGGAGGCAACGGGGCTGCGGGGGTGGGGTGGGGTGGTGCGGGCCAGGGTTGCGAGGCCGGGGGTGGAGGGGCCGGGATTGCAGGGTCGGGGCCAGGGTGGCGTGGCGGGGCTGGGGCGGGGCGGGCCAGGGCTGCGGGGCCGGGGGTGGAGGGGCCGGGTGGTGTGGAGGCGCCGGGATTGCGGGGCCGGGGTCAGGTGCCCGTGCGCGCCGGCTCCTCGTCGCCCCGGTTCACCTCCCGCAGCAGACAGGTCAGCCGCGCCGAGCACACCCGGTGGTCCGTCTCGTCCGTGATCACGATCTCGTACGTCGCCGTCGAGCGGCCCCGGTGGACGGGGGTGGCGACGCCGGTCACCAGGCCGGAGCGGGCGCCTCGGTGGTGGGTGCAGTTCAGATCGACGCCGACGGCGACCTTCCGGCTGCCGCCGTGCAGCATCGCGCCGACCGAGCCGAGGGTCTCGGCGAGCACCGCGGAGGCCCCGCCGTGCAGCAGCCCGTACGGCTGGGTGTTGCCCTCGACGGGCATGGTGCCGACCACCCGGTCCGCCGACGCCTCCACGATCTGCACCCCCATGCGCTGCCCGAGGTGCCCCGCGGAGAACAGCGCGGGCAGATCCACGCCGAGCGCCGCGTACTCGTCGATGACGTCCTGCGGGAACTTCACTTGCTGCTGCTCGCCCATGGGGCCCGACTCCGTTCGTCGATCCGGTCCAGCGCCCGCGGGCCCGTGCCCGCGGGGGCCTGAGCAAACGCTCAGCCGGTTCCCGATTGTTCCAGACGCACCACGACGGACTTGCTGGCCGGGGTGTTGCTGGTGTCCGCGGTGGCGTCCAGCGGGACCAGCACATTGGTCTCGGGGTAGTAGGCGGCGGCGCAGCCCCGGGCCGTCGGATAGTGCACCACGCGGAAACCGGGCGCCCGCCGCTCCACCCCGTCCTTCCACTCGCCGACCAGATCGACGTACGCCCCGTCGGCCACCCCCAGCCGCCGTGCGTCCTCGGGGTGGACCAGCACCACCCGGCGGCCGTGCCGGATGCCCCGGTAGCGGTCGTCCAGGCCGTAGATGGTGGTGTTGTACTGGTCGTGCGAGCGCAGCGTCTGGAGCAGCAGCCGCCCCTCGGGCAGCTCCGGGTACTCCACCGGCGCCGCCGTGAAGTTCGCCTTGCCGGTGGCGGTCGGGAAACGCCGTTCGTCGCGCGGGGCGTGCGGGAGGGCGAACCCGCCGGGGTGCCGGTCCAGGCGGGCGTTGAAGTCCTCGAAACCGGGCACCACGCGCGCGATGCGGTCGCGGACGGTGCCGTAGTCCTTCTCGAACTCCTCCCAGGGGGTGTGCGACGCGGAGCCCAGGACGCGGCGGGCGAGGCGGCACACGATCGCCGGTTCGGACAGCAGATGGCGGCTCGCGGGCGCGAGCCGGCCGCGTGAGGCGTGCACCATGCCCATGGAGTCCTCGACGGTCACGAACTGCTCGCCGCCGCCCTGGAGGTCGCGCTCGGTCCGGCCGAGGGTGGGCAGGATCAGCGCCCGCGCGCCGGTGACCGCGTGGCTGCGGTTCAGCTTCGTCGACACGTGCACGGTCAGCCGGGCCCGGCGCATCGCGGCCTCGGTGACCTCGGTGTCGGGGGAGGCGGAGACGAAGTTGCCGCCCATCGCGAAGAACACCTTGGCCCGGTCGTCACGCATCGCGCGGATGGCCCGTACGACGTCCAGGCCGTGGGCCCGGGGCGGTGCGAAGCCGAACTCCTTCTCCAGGGCGTCGAGGAAGGCGGGCGCGGGGCGCTCGAAGATGCCCATGGTGCGGTCGCCCTGGACGTTGGAGTGGCCGCGCACCGGGCACACGCCCGCGCCCGGACGGCCGATGTTGCCGCGCAGCAGGAGGAAGTTGACGACCTCGCGGATCGTGGGCACCGCGTGCTTGTGCTGGGTCAGGCCCATCGCCCAGCACACGATCGTGCGCCGCGAGGCGAGCACCATCTCCAGCGCCCGCTCGATGTCCGCGCGGGGCAGGCCCGTCGCGGTGAGCGTCTCGTCCCAGTCCGCCGCGCGGGCCGCCGCCGCGAACTCCTCGAATCCATGGGTGTGCGCGCGGACGAACTCCTCGTCGACCGCGCCCTCGCGCTCCAGGATCAGCCGGTTCAGCAGCCGGAAGAGGGCCTGGTCGCCGCCGATGCGGATCTGGAGGAACAGATCGGTGAGCGCGGCGCCCGCGGTGAGGCCCTTGGGGGTCTGCGGGTTCTTGAACCGCTCCAGGCCCGCCTCGGGCAGCGGATTGACGCTGATGATCCGCGCGCCGCCCGCCTTGGCCCGCTCCAGCGCGGACAGCATCCGCGGATGGTTCGTCCCCGGGTTCTGCCCGGCGACGATGATCAGGTCCGCCCGGTGGAGGTCCTCCAGCAGGACACTGCCCTTGCCGACGCCCAGGGTCTCGGTCAGCGCGGAGCCGGACGACTCGTGGCACATGTTGGAGCAGTCCGGCAGGTTGTTGGTGCCGTACTCGCGCGCGAAGAGCTGGTAGAGGAACGCGGCCTCGTTGCTGGTGCGGCCCGAGGTGTAGAAGAGGGCCTCGTCCGGCGAGCCGAGCGCGGTCAGCTCCTCGGCGACGATGTCGAAGGCGCGCTCCCAGGACACCGGTTCGTAGTGCGTGCCGCCCTCGGGCAGATACATGGGGTGGGTGAGACGGCCCTGCTGTCCCAGCCAGTAGCCGCTGCGGTGCGCGAGGTCGGACACCGGGTGCGCGGCGAAGAACTCCGGGGTGACCCGGCGCAGGGTGGCCTCCTCGGCGACCGCCTTCGCGCCGTTCTCGCAGAACTCCGCCGCGTGCCGGTGCTCCGGCTCGGGCCAGGCGCACCCGGGGCAGTCGAAGCCGTCCTTCTGGTTGACCCGCAGCAGGGTCAGCGCGGTGCGCCGCACGCCCATCTGCTGCTGGGCGATGCGCAGGGTGTGCCCGATCGCGGGCAGCCCGGCCGCCGCGTGCTGCACCCCGCCGACCTCCGGCGCGTCCTGCACGGGGTCGGCCTTCGGCGGCTTCGACGCCATCGCGGGGCCTCCTTGTGACTGCGTGGGTACGGCTCGCCCCTGGGGGTGGGGCGAGGTGTGTCTCCGATCCTCCCACGGGCCACTGACAACGCCGGGGCGTCGGCTGGGGGGACGGGAGCAGGGGTGGGGACGGGAGAAGGGGAGTGGGGCGGACGCGGGGGTGGGGACGGGAACAGGGAGGGAGGCGGAGGCGGGAGGGAGACGGAGGCGGGATGGGGGCGGAGGCGGGGCGGGGTGCGCCGGGTTGGGAGCGGTCGGGCCGGGGAGCGACCCGTCGGCGGAGGCCCCCGCGCGGGGGCGGTGTCCCCACCGGGTCGTCGGCGAGGCGGGGACATGCGGAAGAGGCGGGGGAGGCGGAAGAGGCGGGGGAGGCGGGGGAGGCCGCCCGCGTGGGCGGTGTGCCACCGGACACCTCACCTCACCCCACCTCACCTCTCACCTCACCGAGCGGCGAGTCGGCGCGGCGGCCCCCCCCCCGCGGAGGCGGTGCCGACTGCTCCCGTCCCGCGCCCGCCGAACCGGACGGTGGAGGCCCCGTGCGGAAGCGGTGTCGGCCCGGTCCGGCCGGCGGAGGCCGCCCGCGCGGGGGCGGTGGGAGCCCCTCCGGTGGGCGGAGGCCGCCCGTGCGGGCGCCGGGGCCCGTCCGGGGGCGGATGCCGGTCGCGTGAGCGGTCCGGGGCCCGTCCGGTGGGCGGATGCCGGTCGCGTCGGGGCCGGGCGGGACGGACTGTCAGTGGGGCGTGGCAGGATCGGGGGCGTGGCAGAAAAAGCATCGAAGAAGACCGAGACCACCCCCGGCGGGAGCCGTCCGCGGCTGATGCTCATGGACGGGCACTCGCTGGCCTACCGCGCGTTCTTCGCGCTGCCCGCGGAGAATTTCACCACCGCCACGGGCCAGCCCACCAACGCGATCTACGGCTTCGCCTCGATGCTCGCGAACACACTGCGTGACGAGGAGCCCACGCACTTCGCGGTGGCCTTCGACGTCTCCCGCAAGACCTGGCGCTCGCAGGAGTTCAGCGACTACAAGGCGAACCGCTCCAAGACCCCGGACGAGTTCAAGGGCCAGGTCGAGCTGATCGGCGAGCTGCTCGACGCGATGCACGCCCCCCGCTTCGCCGTCGACGGCTTCGAGGCGGACGACGTCATCGCCACGCTCGCCACCCGGGCCGAGGCCGAGGGCTTCGACGTCCTGATCGTCACCGGCGACCGGGACTCGTTCCAGTTGGTCAGCGAGCACACCACGGTCCTGTATCCGACGAAGGGCGTCTCCGAGCTGACCCGGTTCACCCCGGAGAAGGTTTTCGAGAAGTACGCCTTGACGCCCGCCCAGTACCCCGACTTCGCCGCCCTGCGCGGCGACCCCTCCGACAATCTGCCCGGCATCCCGGGTGTCGGCGAGAAGACCGCCGCCAAGTGGATCAACCAGTTCGGTTCCTTCGCCGAACTGGTCGACCGGGTCGACGAGGTCAAGGGCAAGGCCGGGCAGAATCTGCGCGACCACCTGGAGTCCGTCAAGCTCAACCGGCGCCTGACCGAGCTGGAGCGCGGCGTCGAGCTGGACCGCTCGGTCACCGACCTGGCCCGCGCCCCGTACGACCGCAAGGCCGTCGCCCTGGTGCTGGACACCCTGGAGATCCGCAACCCGTCCCTGCGCGAGCGGCTCTTCGCCGTCGACCCCGGCGCCCAGGAGACCGAGGTCACCCCCCTCGTCGCGGACGGCGTGGAGCTGGACGGCGCGGTGCTGGGCACCGGCGAGCTGGCCCCCTGGCTCGCCGAGCACGCCACCGGCCCCCTCGGCGTGGCCACGGTCGACACCTGGGCGCTGGGCACCGGCTCGGTCGCCGAGGTCGCGCTCGCCACCGCCGCCGGACCGGCGGGCTGGTTCGACCCGGCCCAGCTCGACGAGACCGACGAAGAGGCGTGGACGTCCTGGCTGGCCGACGCCGACCGCCCCAAGGTGTTCCACAACGCCAAGGGCGCCATGCGGGTCTTCGCGGAGCACGGCTGGAGCATCGCCGGCGTCGCCATGGACACCGCGCTCGCCGCCTACCTGGTCAAGCCCGGCCGCCGCTCCTTCGACCTGGACGCGCTCTCCCTGGAGTATCTGCACCGCGAGCTGGCCCCCGCCGCCGCGGCCGACGGGCAGCTCGCCTTCGGCGCCGACGACGCGGCCGAGGCCGAGGCGCTGATGGTGCAGGCCCGCGCGGTCCTCGACCTGGGGGAGGCGTTCGGGAGCCGCCTCGCGGAGGTCGGCGCCGCCGATCTGCTGCGGGACGTGGAGCTGCCGACGTCCGTGCTGCTGGCCCGGATGGAGCGGCACGGCATCGCGGCCGACCGCGGTCATCTGGAGCACATGGAGCAGATGTTCGCCGGAGCCGTCCAGCAGGCGGTGAAGGAGGCGCACGCGGCAGCCGGGCACGAGTTCAACCTCGGCTCGCCCAAGCAGCTCCAGGAAGTCCTCTTCGGCGAGCTGGCCCTCCCGAAGACGAAGAAGACCAAGACCGGCTACACCACGGACGCCGACGCGCTCGCCTGGCTCGCCACGCAGACGGACAACGAACTGCCGGTCATCATGCTCCGCCACCGCGAGCAGGCCAAGCTGCGGGTCACGGTCGAGGGCCTCATCAAGACGGTCGCGGCCGACGGCCGGATCCACACCACGTTCAACCAGACGGTCGCCGCCACCGGCCGCCTCTCCTCCGTCGACCCCAACCTCCAGAACATCCCGGTCCGCACCGACGAGGGCCGTGCCATCCGCCGCGGCTTCGTCGTGGGCAGCGGCTTCGAGTCGCTGATGACCGCCGACTACAGCCAGATCGAGCTGCGGGTGATGGCCCACCTCTCCGAGGACGAGGGCCTGATCCGGGCGTTCACCTCCGGCGAGGACCTGCACACCACCGCCGCCTCCCAGGTCTTCGGCGTCGAGCCCGCCGCCGTCGACGCCGAGATGCGCCGCAAGATCAAGGCCATGTCCTACGGCCTGGCGTACGGGCTGTCCGCCTTCGGCCTCTCCCAGCAGCTCAACATCGAGGCCGGTGAGGCCCGCGCCCTGATGGACGCCTACTTCGAGCGGTTCGGCGGCGTACGGGACTATCTGCGCCGCGCGGTCGACGAGGCCCGCGCGACCGGCTACACGGCGACCCTCTTCGGCCGCCGCCGCTACCTCCCCGACCTCAACAGCGACAACCGGCAGCGCCGCGAGGCCGCCGAGCGCATGGCCCTCAACGCGCCCATCCAGGGCACGGCCGCCGACATCGTGAAGATCGCGATGCTGAACGTGGACAGGGCCCTGGGCGAGGCCGGGCTCACCTCCCGGATGCTGCTCCAGGTCCACGACGAAATCGTCCTGGAGATCGCCCCGGGGGAGCGCGCCGCGACCGAGGACATCGTCCGTCGTGAAATGGCCGACGCCGTCCACCTGAGAGCCCCGCTGGACGTCTCGGTGGGCGTGGGGCCGGACTGGGAGTCGGCGGCGCACTGAGGGGGCGCGTGCCGGGTGGCGGCGCCTTCGGCGGGGCGGGCGGCTCCGTCTTCGGTGGGGCGCGGGGCTGCATCCTCTGCGGGGCGGGGGCCCGTGCCGACCGGGTTGCCGGGCGCAGGGCCCGCACAGACCGGGGCTGCCGGGGCGTACGGCGTGAGCGGCGCGCGGCGGCCCCGGTGATCCGCCGGGCTCCGCCCACCGGCGTCGGAGAGGGTATGGCGCACCCCGCCCTCCCGCGCCGGGGAGCAACCGTGCCCTACGGCGGCCCCCACCCCCTCACGCCGGCGCACCGACGCCGCGCCCACCACAGCCCGCCGCCCGGTCTCCAGGCTCCCTCCCACGCCACCGGCCCCCTGCGCGCCACCCGGCCCCGAGCCCCTCCACGCCTCCGCACCCCTCCGCGCCACCCGGCCCCGAGCCCCCTCCCGTGCCCCGCGACCCCGCCCCACCCACCGTCACCCCCTTGGCCCCCGCGGAAACGCCCCCGGCTCCCCGGCCCGTCAGGATGCCGCCATGGGTATACGCAGGCTCCACCGCCGGCCGGCGCCCGTTGCGCCGCTCCCGCCGGTGCCGGTCGTCGCGGCCGACGCAAGCACCGCCCGCCTCGCCCCCGGCCCCGCCGAGGCCCTCCGCCACCGGGTGACGGCCCTCCGGCGCCGGTGCGCACCACGCAGGGCCCCGGTCACGGCCCTCCCCGGCACCGATCCGCCGGTCTGGCGACTGTGGGGCGATCTGACCCGCGGCTACATGGCCATGTTCCTCACCCTGCTGCCGCGCACCCGCAGATCCCACCGCCCCCGCACCCTGACGGTGTTCACGGCCCCGGCCCTCACCGCACCGCCGCGCCCTCCCCACCCCCGCTGAACCGCCCACCCGAAACCCCCGCGCGCCTCACCACCTCCCGCGCCCCCCATCCCGCTCCCCCTCCGTCTGCCTCCGCACCGAGCCGACCGCCCGATGCCCCCGGCGCTCACCACCTCCCGCGCCCCCTCCCCTCCCCATCCCCCTCCGCACCCAGCCGACCCGCCCGAAGCCCCCCGCCCCCTGCCACCCCGTCACCGCCTCCCCACCCGCTCCCACGCCGCCCCCTCCCCCTCCCCGCCCGTCTCCCCACCACCCCGGGCATACCGCGCGTACCGCCGCACCCGCACCGTCACCGCGTACCCCACCACCCCCACCAGCAGCCCGGCCCCACCACCGAAGCAGACGGTCGGGATCAGCTCCCACGGCTCGGCGACGGCGCTCCACCGCCCCCACCAGCTCACCGCCCGCTCGACCGCGGCCAGCACCGTGATCCCGGCGATCACCAGCACAGCCAGCACCCGCTCCCGCCCCGACAGCACCGGCACCCTCGCGGGGACCCCCGCAAAACCCCCACTCCCGGCGCGCCCCCTGCCCCAGCCCCCGCCCCTCTCCTCCTCTGTCCCCGAAATTCCCCGCCTCCCTGCCCCCGAAATAGCCCGCTCCCCCGTCCCCGAGACCTCCCGTATCCCCCGTATCCCCCATATCCCCCGCATCCTCTGCAACCCCCGCCCCACGAACACCGCGATCACCACCGCCGCCACCGCCGACCCCCCGTACTGGAGGTACCAGTACAGCGGCGACCCCGCGATCTCCTCGCCCAGGACCGGGAAGACCCGCATGCCCCAGCGGTCGAGATGGGTGAACGCGTCCCACACCACATGGGACAGCGCCCCCAGCACCGCCGACGTGTACCACCACCACACCGTCCGCACCCGCACCCGCGCGCGGGGCGCCCCGCAGCGCAGCAGCGCCGCCACCCGGTGCTGCCGGTCCGGCGGCAGCAGGGCCACCAGCGGTTCGCGCACCACCAGCCACAGCCCCACCAGCGCCCAGGCCACCGCCACATCGACGGTGAGGACACCGGGGAAGGAGTGCGTGACATCGCCGTACTCCATGGCGCCCGACAGCACACTCGCCGCGTAGTAGGTCATGTCGGGCGCGAAGGTGCCCGCGATCAGCACGGCGGGGACCAGCCGGCCGCGCCCGGTCCCGTCGGTGCGGATCAGGGGCAGCACGGCCGCCGCATGGCTCAGCGTGAACGGCAAGACGGACTCCCGGTGTCGGCGGTCAGGGCTCTTCGTGACAGACGTGCACCGGGCCGCCCCGGTTCGTCCCCGGCGCGGAGGCGCGGCCCCGGCGCCCCGCCGCACGGATGATCTTCCGGCGGTCTTCAGTATCCGCGACGGCCATGGAAGCCTGGACTCCGTGCCAGGGGACCGGCGCGACGCCGAGCGGACAACGGCATATGGCCAACTGGTGAAAATCGGGCAGGAATGGGTGCCCGTGCAAAGGAAGTTGCCGTAGGGTCACGTGGGCCGACACGCGGGGGCGCGTTCCGCGCGACGCGGGTGCAACTTTCGGGCCGCTCCATTCGTCCCACAGGGGCGGGCGCGGCGCGGCGGGCACCCGTTCGACGCGGCCCACAGGCGCGGATACGCACCCGCGGCAGGGCATTGAGGACAGAAGAGGGCAGAAAGAGGCGGGCGCTCGGGCGTCCCTGGGAGGGGTTCCGTACATGGCGGCGCATTTCGGCAGTCGGCTGCGCAAGGGAGCGGCGACCACCGCCGTGGCCGCGGTGGCGGTCGCGGCATTGTCCGCGTCCCAGGCCCCCGGGGTCACCTCCGGGGACCAGAGCAGACAGGCCACGGCCGACTCCCTCCCCTCGCCCGACGCGAGCGTGGACGACAGCGCGACCGGCAACTCGCCCTACTACACGGACCTGCCGCCGCTCACCACGCCGACGCCCTCGGTGACCGCCGCGACCGGCGGCACCGCCGTCGCCACGGGTGACGCGGAGGCCGGCATACCCGCGACCGTCCTGGACGCCTACAAGAAGGCCGCCACCGCGCTCGGCACCGCCAAGCCCAGTTGCAATCTGCCCTGGGAACTCCTCGCCGCCATCGGCAAGGTGGAGTCCGGCCAGGCCCGCGGCGGCGATGTGGACGCGGACGGGACGACGATCAACCCGATCCTCGGCCCCCAGCTCGACGGCAACGGCTTCGCCCTCATCCGGGACACCGACAACGGCGAGTACGACGGCAACGCCGAGTACGACCAGGCCGTCGGCCCCATGCAGTTCATCCCGTCCACCTGGGCCTGGGCGGGCCGCGACGGCAACGGCGACGGTGTCGAGGACCCCAACAACATCTACGACGCCGCCCTCGCCGCCGGGCACTACCTGTGCCGCTTCGACTGGGACCTGTCGACCTCGGCGGACCTCCGCAGCGCGATCCTCAGCTACAACAACTCGACGGAGTACTACAACACGGTCATGTCGTGGCTGGAGTACTACCGCAAGGGCACCCACGAGGTCCCGGACGGCAGCGGCACCCTCCCGGCCGACCGCAGCGACGACGACCGCCCGGCGAGCACCCCGCCGCCCGCCACCCCGTCGCCGGAGGCGAGCCCCCGGCCCACCCCGCCGCCCGCCGAGCCGACCACACCAGGCGGCGGCCCGTCGACCCCGCCGACCACCCCGCCGCCCACCACCACCCCGCCCACCGCGACCGACCGGGTCCACCACCTGGAGAACGCGGGCACGCCCGAACTCACCGCGACGGCGGGCGACGTCTTCGCCGCCAAGCCCTCCGCGCGCGCGGAGGACAAGGCAGGCAAGGGCGTCGCGAAGGTCCGGGTCCGCTTCAGCATCCTCGGCGACACCGACGCCACCTTCAGCGGCGGCGAGAAGGTCGCCGTCGCCGTCACCGACGCCTCCGGCAAGGCGGTCGCCCCGGCCCTCCAGGCGGGCGAGCGGACCGGCGACTTCACGGTCCGCGCCACCCTCGTCGGCCGCACCCTCGCGGGCCTGGACCACACGGCGACCGTCACGGCCCGCGCAGCCGACGCCCTCACCACGGTCGGCGACCCGGCACTGACCTGTGTCGCCGGGGGTGAGTTCGCCGACGAGTTCACATTCAAGGCGACCTACAAGGACGCCGCCGCCGACGGCGTCGCCGCCACCGCGACGCTCATCAAGTCCGCCGAGGACCCGACCGTCAACGACAAGGGCCCGTACTTCGAGGACGCCGACGGCAAGGAGGTCCGCACCCTCACCGGCCTGACCACGGACGCGGACGGCCTGCTGAAGCTCCCCAAGCTCCACGCCGACGACACCGACGGCACCTACCTCCTCCGCATCACCACCACGGGCGGCGCCACGCTCACGCTGGAGCTGGAGGTGACTCCCCGGCTGATCCCGATCCCGATCCCCTCGGGCAGCGCCTCGGCCTCCCCGAGCGCGAGCGCGTCCCCCTCCGCCTGACAACCCGCCGGACCCGGCAGCACACACCACCAGGGCGCCCCTCCACCACCACGGACGGGCGCCCTTGGCGTGCCTCCCCGCATCCCAACCCCGCCCACACCTGTTCCCCTCATCACCCCCGCATTGCTGCGGTGCCCGACCTGCCGAAGTGTCAGCTCCGCCGCCGGCAGGCCCTCGGAAGGCCCCCGGGAGGCCCGTACGCGTGCCCTGATCGCCGCCGCGACCGGCCTCGCCCTCACGTGGGTGGTGGTCCCCGCGATCACCGCACCGGGCCCCCGCCCGGCGGGACCTCCCCGAAACCCCAGCTCACCACGATCCCCGGCCGCCCCTGACGCCCACCCCCACACCTGCCCGCACGCCCAGCCCCGGAGGGAGCCGAGACGCGCCGCAAGGCCGGACTGATCCTGCTCGCCCTCGCCGTGTTCTTCGCGGCACTCGCGCCCCTGACCCGCTGGTACGCCTTCCCGCGCCTCGCCAAGGTCCCCCCGGGGCAGTACCGGACGACGGTCCTGGAGGCGCAGGACGCCACCCTCCTCGACTACACCACCATGCGGGCCCGTACGGTCCCGAAGGTCACCATCGTGCAGACCCTCAAGGGCAACGTGGAGGAGTCCGAGCGGATCAAGAGGACCGCCGGGCGGGACGCCGTCGTCCGGGACAGCCTCTCCTACCGTCCGGGACAGCCTCACCTACGTGGAGGGCCCCGGCGGCGGGACCGTCTCCAGGCTGCCCGAGCGGTACATCTTCGACGCACACACCCAGCAACCCGTGCACGCGACCGGCGAGAGCGTCGACAGCGACCCCGTCCGCCGCGCCGGCATCGAGTTCAAATGGCCCTTCCTGACCGAGAGAGGGGACTACGCGTACTTCGACGCCCAGGACCGGATCACCGCCCCCATCCACTACCAGGGCACCCGCACCTTCCGAGGCGTAGAGGTCTCCTACTTCGAGCAGACCATCCCCTGGACCCGCGTGCCCTTCCCCGAGGCCATGCCGGTCGAGGGCATCACCCCGGAGACGATCGCGCGAACCGGCACCACCCGCTGGTACACCACGGTCCGCAAGTTCTGGGGTCGAACCCCTCACCGGTTCCCCGTCCACGGCGAGGAGATCCACAAGGAGGAACTCCGCGGCGGCACCCTCCTGGGCGACCGGGACAAGGCCACCCGCGTTCGCCGGGCACGTCAAGATACGCGAGGACTCCATCGAGGACACCGTCGACCTGGTCACCGCCAACCGCACCCTGATCCTGCTCCTCACCTCCCACCTGCCCCGGAGCTTCCTGACCCTGGGGACTCTCCTCTTCGCCCTCGCGCTCCTCCTGGAGGCCCGCTCCCGCCGCCCCGGCGGCCCCGCCCCCGACCGCCGCACGGACCCCGAGCCGGCCACCCCCTGAGCCGCCCGGTCCCCCCCTCCGAGCCGCCCCGTCACCCCCTGGCCCGCCCCGTCACCGCCCCCGCCGCGCGCTGGTGTGCCGGGTCGGCTCGGCGCCCGCCGGGTCCTCGGGCCACGGATGCTTCGGATACCGGCCCCGCAACTCCGCCCGTACACCCCGGTAGCCGTCCTTCCAGAACGACGCCAGGTCCGCCGTCACCGCCACCGGGCGGCCCGCCGGGGACAGCAGATGCACCAGCAGCGGCGCCCCCGCCAAGGACGGCGACTCCTGGAGCCCGAACATCTCCTGGAGCTTCACCGCGAGCACCGGCCGCTCAGGATCCCCGTAGTCGACCCGCACCCGCGACCCGCTCGGTACGGCGATCCGCTCCGGCGCCAGTTCGTCCAGCCGGACCGCGTCCCCGGACGCCCACGGCAGCAGCCGCCGCAGCGCCTGCCCGGCGTCGATCCGCCCGAGGTCCGCCCGCCGCCGGGCCCGGCCCAGTTCCGGTTCCAGCCACTCGGCCACCCGCGCGTGCAGCGCCTCGTCCGACACCTCGGGCCACGGCTCCCCGAGCCGCCGTCGCAGGAACGCCATCCGCTGCCGCAGCACCCGCGCGTCCGGCCCCCACCGCAGCAGCCCGAATCCCTCCCGCCGCAGCCCGTCCAGCACCGCCTCCCGCACGCGTCCGGGATCGGGGTCCCTGAGGGGCCGTACCGCCAGCTCGATCGCCCCCAGGCGCTCCACCCGCCGCGCGCGAACGTCCCCGTCGGCCCAGCGCACCTCCTCGTCCCGCGCGTGCCACGCCCCGGCCGCGCCCCGCGCGAGCGCCTCCGACACCTCGAAACCGAGCCGTACGCGCGCGTGCCCCCGCCCCAGCGGCCGGTCCGCGACGGCGACGGCGATCCAGGCCGCGCCCCGCAGCGCGGACCCCTCCGCGAGATCGGCCCGGGTGCCGGACACCATCAGGAACGACCCGCCGTCCGCCCTGGCCACCCGCTCGGGATGGGCCAGCGCCGCGACCAGCCCGGACGCGTCACCCCGGACGTCCACCCCGTCGAACGCCGGATCCGGAGCCGACCGGTCGCCCGCCGGAACCGCGGCCCGCAGCGCCCGCAGGGCGGCCGGATCGTCCGTGAGCCCCGCCACCGCCTCGACCGCCCGGTCCCGCCCCACCAGCGGTACGGCGTCCAGCAGCGCCCGCCCCAGCCGCGGATGCACCCCCAGCCGGGACAGCCGCACCCCCCGGTCCGTCGCCCGCCCGCCGGCGTCCACCGCGCCGATCCCGGCCAGCACCTCCCGCGCCGCCGCCATCGCCCCCGCCGGCGGCGGATCCAGCAGCGCCAGCCCGGAGGCGTCGGGATCGCCCCAGCAGGCCGCCTGGAGCGCGAACGCCGTCAGATCGGCCACCTTGATCTCCGGCGCCGGAAAACGCGGCAGCCGCCCGTCCTCGGCCTCCGTCCAGCACCGGTACACCACCCCCGGCGCCTCCCGCCCGGCCCGCCCCGCCCGCTGCCGCCCGGACGCCTGCGAGGCCCGTACCGTCGTCAGCGCGCTCAGCCCCCGCGCGTGATCCACCCGCGGCTCGCGCGCCAGCCCCGCGTCCACCACCACCCGCACCCCGGGCACCGTCAGCGACGACTCCGCGACCGACGTGGCCAGCACCACCCGCCGACCCCGCCCCCGCGCCAGCACCGCGTCCTGCACCGCCGCCGGGGCTCGCCCGTGCACCTGGAGCACCTCGACACCGCCGAGATCCCCCAGCAGCCCGGCGACCCGCGCGATCTCCCCGACCCCCGGCAGAAAACACAGCACGTCCCCCGGCCGCTCGGCCAGCGCCCGCCGCACCACCGACGCCACATGCGCCAGCAGCGCCGGATCCACCCGCATCCCGTGCGGAGGGCGCACCCCGCGCGCGGGAGGCGCCCACACCACCTCCACCGCGTGGGACACCCCCTCGGCGGCCACCACCGGCGCGTCGCCCAGCAACCGGGACCACCCCGCGGCGTCCGTCGTCGCCGACGCCGCCACCAGCCGCAACTCCGGCCGCAGCGCCTGCCGCACGTCCCACAGGAAGGCGGCGGCCGTGTCCGCGTCCAGATGCCGCTCATGGCACTCGTCCAGCATCACCGCGTCGACCCCGGCCAGCTCCTGGTCCCGCTGGAGCCGCTGGAGCAGCACCCCGGTCGTCACGACCTCCACGCGCGCGTCGCGCCCCACCACCCGCTCCCCGCGCACGGTGTACCCGACCCGCCCGCCGACCTCCTCGCCCAGCAGCCACGCCATCCGCCGCGCCGCCGCCCGCGCCGCGATCCGCCGCGGCTCGGCCACCACCACCCGCCCCGCGGGCGCGTCCCCGCCCAGCAGCCCGGCCAGCGCCAGCGGCACCAGGGTCGTCTTCCCCGTCCCCGGCGGCGCCACCAGCACCGCCGTACCGGCCCCCGCCAGGGCCCCGCTCAGCGCGGGCAGCACCCCGCGCACGGGCAGCGCCTCCAGGGCCTCCTGCCGGACCACCCGCTCAGTCCCGTACGCACACGAAGATCGCCGTGCCCGGGATCAGCTTCCCGCGCAGCGGCGACCAGCCGCCCCACTCCGAGGAGTTCCAGGCCGGCCACTCCGGCTCGGCCACGTCCACCAGCCGCAGCCCCGCCGCCACCACGTCCCGCACCCGGTCGCCCAGCGTCCGGTGATGCTCCACGTACACCGCCCGCCCCGCCTCGTCCTGCTCGACGTACGGCGTGCGGTCGAAGTACGACGACGCCACGCTCAGCCCCTCCGGGCCCGGCTCGTCCGGGAACGCCCAGCGGACCGGATGGGTCACCGAGAACACGAACCGCCCGCCCGGCCGCAGCACCCGCCGCACCTCGGTCAGCACCCGCACCGGATCCGCCACGAAGGGCAGCGCCCCGTACGCCGAGCACGCCAGGTCGAACGAGCCGTCCGCGAACGGCAGCGCGCCCGCGTCCGCCTCCACCAGCGGGAAGGACACCCCGATCCGCAGCGCGTGCTGCAACTGCCGGTGGGACAGGTCCAGGGCGACCGGCCGCGCCCCCTGGGCGGCCAGCCAGCGCGAGCACTGCGCCGCGCCCGCGCCGATCTCCAGGACGTCCTTGCCCTCCAGTTCCTCCGTGGGGCCCAGCAGCTCGGCCTCCACCTCGTCCAGCCCCTCGGGACACCAGACGAAACGGTCGTCCCCCAGGAACGTGCCGTGCTCGATCTGGTACTCGTCCGCGTTGCGGTCCCACCAGCCCCGGTTGGCGCGGGAACTCTCCGCCGCCCCGGCATCACGCCGGGTGGCCGCCGCCTCCGCCTCCCCGGCCGCCGCCTCCGGCGGGACCGATGCATCCGCCCGAACGGGCTCCCGGGCGGACTCCTGGGGCTCTTGAACGGACTCTCGAACGGCCTCCCGGGCGGACTCCTGGCACTTCCGGGCGGGCTCGTGGATGCGCTCTTGGATGGTGGGCTCCCTCGTCGTACTCTTCCGTCGAATCCGCCTCCGGCGGCGACACTGAAGAGGTCCCCAAGGGCCCGCGTGGCCTCCTGGGACGGTTCTTGTGCCGGGTATGCGACGATCCGCCCCGGGTGTGCGCGTTCGCGCATTGACCCTGCCCGGCTGCCCCCGTATGCTACAAGTTGCGCTGCGGGCCTGCGCTCCTCAGACGTAGCAGGCTGCGCTCGCATCTGTTGTATGTCCCCTCGGTTGTCGAGGCGCCACCGTCTTTCTCGGGTGGCGCTTCCTAGGCTGTCCGGCTTCTGCAGAGCGAAACGGGCTCCCGGCGTAAGCAGTGCCTACGACTTCAATGTCCGTACCGGAGCCCTTTCCCACATGACGAGCAGCACCGAGACCACCGCCACCACCCCGCAGGTAGCGGTCAACGACATCGGTAACGAGGAAGCCTTCCTCGCCGCGATCGACGAGACGATCAAGTACTTCAACGACGGCGACATCGTCGACGGCGTCATCGTGAAGGTCGACCGGGACGAGGTCCTGCTCGACATCGGTTACAAGACCGAAGGTGTCATCCCGAGCCGCGAGCTCTCGATCAAGCACGACGTCGACCCCAACGAGGTCGTCGCCGTCGGTGACGAGATCGAGGCCCTGGTCCTTCAGAAGGAGGACAAGGAAGGCCGCCTGATCCTCTCGAAGAAGCGCGCCCAGTACGAGCGTGCCTGGGGCACCATCGAGAAGATCAAGGAAGAGGACGGCATCGTCACCGGTACCGTCATCGAGGTCGTCAAGGGTGGTCTCATCCTCGACATCGGCCTCCGTGGCTTCCTGCCGGCCTCCCTCGTCGAGATGCGCCGCGTCCGCGACCTCCAGCCGTACGTCGGCAAGGAGCTGGAAGCCAAGATCATCGAGCTGGACAAGAACCGCAACAACGTGGTCCTGTCCCGCCGTGCCTGGCTGGAGCAGACCCAGTCCGAGGTCCGTCAGACCTTCCTCACCACCCTCCAGAAGGGCCAGGTGCGGTCGGGCGTCGTGTCCTCGATCGTCAACTTCGGTGCCTTCGTGGATCTGGGTGGCGTCGACGGTCTGGTCCACGTCTCCGAGCTGTCCTGGAAGCACATCGACCACCCCTCCGAGGTCGTCGAGGTCGGCCAGGAGGTCACGGTCGAGGTCCTGGACGTCGACATGGACCGCGAGCGTGTCTCCCTGTCGCTGAAGGCGACCCAGGAAGACCCGTGGCAGCAGTTCGCCCGCACCCACCAGATCGGCCAGGTCGTGCCCGGCAAGGTCACGAAGCTGGTTCCGTTCGGTGCGTTCGTCCGCGTGGACGAGGGCATCGAGGGTCTGGTCCACATCTCCGAGCTGGCCGAGCGCCACGTGGAGATCCCGGAGCAGGTCGTCCAGGTCAACGACGAGATCTTCGTCAAGGTCATCGACATCGACCTGGAGCGTCGCCGGATCTCGCTGTCCCTCAAGCAGGCCAACGAGTCCTTCGGTGCCGACCCGGCGTCGGTCGAGTTCGACCCGACCCTGTACGGCATGGCCGCGTCTTACGACGACCAGGGCAACTACATCTACCCCGAGGGCTTCGACCCCGAGACCAACGACTGGCTCGAGGGGTACGAGAAGCAGCGCGAGGAGTGGGAGCGCCAGTACGCCGAGGCGCAGACCCGCTTCGAGCAGCACCAGCAGCAGGTCATCAAGTCCCGCGAGGCCGACGAGGCGGCTGCCGCCGAGGGCGGCGACGCGGCGGGTGCGGCTCCGGCCGCGTCCGGTGGCGGCGGCTCGTACTCCTCCGAGGGCCCGGACAACTCCGGCGCGCTGGCCTCGGACGAGGCGCTGGCCGCGCTCCGCGAGAAGCTGGCCGGTGGGCAGAGCTGAACGCAGCCGCTGAGGCTCAGCGGTTGAGGCTCGGCACGCTGCTGAGGCTCGGCGACTGATCAAAGGGTCCGTACCCCCCGGGGTACGGACCCTTTGGCGTGCCGTGAGGCGCCGTGAGAGCCGCCCTCCAGGGGCAGGGGGCGCTAAGGCATGACGGAGGGCTTGACGGGGACGACGCCGCAGGTCACGGCGTCACGGGGATGTTGGTCAGCGCCTTGCCGCCGGTGACGGTGTTGCTGCTGTGGACCGTCGTTCTACAGTCGGCGGCGGTGTGGGTGACGTTGATCGCCAACTGGGTGGAGCCGGTGGCGCCGGTCAGGGTCGACCGGTTGTTGCGGAAGACCGTGCCGCAGCCCCAGCCCGGCTGCTGGCTGTGGGTCTGGAAGCCGTCGTTCGTGGTGTTCCGGCCGGTGTTGTTCTCGACCAGGACGTCATTGCCCTTCACATCCACCCAGGAGTCGTCGTAGTTGGCCCCGGTCAGACCGAGACCGTCGAAGGTGTTGCCGACGATCTGCGCGCCCGTGGTGCCCTCCTTGATGTCGATGGCCTCACCGCCGACGTCCGGACCGATGGTGTTGTCACGGATCTGGACACGATCGCTCCGGTCGGTGAGCGTGTTCGCCGTGCCGACATAGACGCCCTCGCCCATGCCCCGGCCGTTGTTTCCGGTGTCGTAGATCCAGGAGTTCCTGATCAGGCCGTCCGTGCTCGACGTGCGGAAGTGGACGCCCTCCATGTCGAGGTTGTGGACCGTCACCCCGTCCACGACGACACCGGTCGCCGCGTCGATCATGATGCCCTTCTGGCCGCCGGTGATGGTCAGCCCGCTGACCGTCCAGTACGAGGCGCCGTTCAGATGGAGGCCATTGCCGCCGCCCGCGGTCAGAACGGCCCGAGCGGAACCGGTGAGGGAGATCCGGGCGCCCGAGGTGCCCGGGACCAGCGCCTTGAAGTTGCCGGTGTAGGTGCCGTCCGCGAGGCGGATCGTGTCGCCCGGACGGACCGTTGTCAGGGCGGACTTGAGCTGTGCGGCGGTCGAGACGTCGATGATCGCGGCGGTGGTGACGGGGTCGGTGGTGGTGACCGGGACGGTGGTGGCGATGGTGGCGGCGGTTGTAACGGGGAGGGCGGTGTTGGTGGTGGCGGCCGGGGACGGGCCGGCCGTGGCCAGCAGAGCGCCGGTCGCGGTGGTGAGGGCGAGCAGGGAGGTGAGCGGCGTGCGTGTGCGCATGGGGACCTGGACCTTCCTGTCTGTCGGGCGAGTGGTCCGTGAGTGGTGTGGGGTGCGGTGTGATGCGTTGTTGTGCTGCGCTGTGCATGCCCTGGGCGAGGTGGAGGCGTCCCTTGGGCGGGATGAAGTTCACATACGCGGATCTCGGGTGGGAATGTGAACGGGTGAATCCACGGCAACGTAAGGGCGGGGTGACGGGGCGTCAAGAGGAGTGCGGTGCGGGCGGGAATGCCCGTGCTCCGCATCACGTTGAGAAGAGGGAACACAAGGAGGAGCGGTCACTGTGCTTGATCCGCAGGATTTGTACACGTGGGAGCCGAAGGGTCTGGCCGTCGTCGACATGGCGCTCGCCCAGGAGTCGGCCGGCCTTGTCATGCTCTACCACTTCGACGGATACATCGACGCGGGCGAGACCGGCGACCAGATCGTCGATCGGCTCCTCGACTCGCTGCCCCACCAGGTCGTCGCCCGCTTCGACCACGACAGACTGGTGGACTACCGCGCCCGCAGGCCCCTGCTGACGTTCCGCCGCGACCGCTGGACGGGCTACGAAGAGCCCGCCATCGAGGTCCGCATCGTCCAGGACGCCACCGGAGCGCCCTTCCTGCTGCTCTCCGGCCCCGAGCCCGACGTGGAATGGGAGCGCTTCGCCGCCGCCGTCCGCCAGGTCGTCGAACGCCTCGGCGTCCGCCTCTCGGTCAACTTCCACGGCATCCCCATGGGCGTCCCGCACACCCGCCCCGTGGGCCTCACCCCGCACGGCAACCGCGCCGACCTGGTCCCCGGGCAGCCCAGCCCCTTCGAGGAGGCCCAGGTCCCCGGCAGCGCCGAAGCGCTCCTGGAGTACCGGCTCATGGAAGCCGGCCACGACGTCCTCGGCGTCGCCGCGCACGTACCGCACTACATCGCGCGCTCCGCCTACCCCGACGCCGCCCTGACCGCCCTGGAGGCCATCACTGCCGCCACGGGACTCGTCCTGCCCGGCATCGCCCACTCCCTGCGCACGGACGCCCACCGCACCCAGACCGAGATCGACCGGCAGATCCAGGAGGGCGACGAGGAACTCACCGCCCTCGTCCAGGGCCTTGAGCACCAGTACGACGCCGTCGCGGGCGCCGAGAGCCGCGGCAACATGCTCGCCGAGCCGGTGGAGATCCCGTCCGCCGACGAGATCGGGCGCGAGTTCGAACGATTCCTCGCGGAGCGGGAGGGCGACGGCTGACGGTACGCCCCGGGGCCGCGTCCGCGGGAGAGGGTGGGGCGCGGAGTCCTTCAGTGCTCTGGGGTGAGCGGGCGGACGCGGAACGTCACGGACCGGGTGTCAGTGGCAGGCCGTAAGCTGCGAGGCATGCTGAAAGTGGGCCTGACCGGTGGCATCGGCGCCGGCAAGAGCGAGGTGTCACGGCTGCTCGTGGAGTACGGCGCCGTCCTGATCGACGCGGACCGCATCGCCCGCGAGGTCGTCGCGCCGGGCACGCCCGGACTCGCCGCCGTCGTCGAGGCGTTCGGCCCGGACGTACTCACCGCCGACGGCACCCTGGACCGGCCCCGGCTCGGCTCCATCGTCTTCGCCGACCCCGCCAAGCTGGCCGTCCTCAACTCCATCGTGCACCCTCTCGTCGGCACCCGCTCCAGAGAGCTGGAATCGGCCGTCGGCGAGAACGCCGTCGTCGTCCATGACGTCCCCCTGCTCGCGGAGAACGCCCTCGCGCCGCTCTACGACCTGGTCGTCGTCGTCGACACCGACCCCGCCACCCAGCTCGACCGGCTGATCCGGCTGCGCGGCATGACCGAGGCGGACGCCCGCGCACGCATGGCGGCCCAGGCCACCCGCGAACAACGCCTGAAGATCGCGGACATCGTCATCGACAACGACGTGCCCCTGGAGCAACTCCGCACCCGGGTCCGGGACGTCTGGGACGAACTGGAGCGCAGAGCCCGGCCGACCACCCCCGGAGCCCCGGTCCAGGGGCCGTAGAGGAATCCGGAACACCGGTCCCACCGGCCACGGAGGAATAGCGACACCCCTCAGGGGCGTTGAAATCCGCTAATCAGGGAAGGAATCAGCCGTGCCCGAAACCAGCGGATCGCCCGGAAGAACGCCGGAGACGCATGTCATCGACTTCCGCGCCGCCGAGCAACTGCTCACCGCGCGGGACCCGCGGGGCGCGGTGAAACTGCTGGACCGCGTCATCGCCGCGCACCCCGAGAACACCGCCGCACGGCTGCTCCGCGCACGGGCCTTCTTCGCCGCCGCGCAACTGCGCCCCGCCGAACTGGAGTTCACGGTCGTCCTCGAACGCGAGCCGGACAACGCCTACGCGCACTTCGCCCTCGCCCGCACCTACGAGCGACAGGGGCGGCCGGATCAGGCCATACGCCACTTCCGGCTGGCCGCCGCGCTGGACCCGAACCCGGAGTACCTGAAGGCGGCGCGCTTCGACGGGTGAGGGTCGGGGCGGGCGGGGACCTGGTGGTGGGGGAGGGAAGGGCTCCGCGGTCGCGCTGCCCTGCGGCCCGCTGCGCAGAGTGCACAGCGGGCGAGCGGGCGGTGTTGGTCCGGACTCCGTCCGGCGGCGGTTACGTAACTCCATCCGGCGGCGGTTACGTACGGTGGTGGCTCGGTGGCTCGTACGGGGGGACATCCGGGCCGGGCTGGTAGTGCGGGCCCTGGTGGATGTGGTGGAGGATCATGGTCATGTCGACAGTGACCACCAGCCACAGGACACCGCACGCGACGGCCCACCCGGGATGTCCCGTCAGAATGAACAGGGCGGTTCCGAAGATCGCCCAGAACATACCCCACACACTCAGCCAGAGGCGGGCCCGCAGCGCACTGCGCGCCGTCCGAGGTTCATTGCCCGTACGCATCGGCATCAGGACCACCGTTCCTGCTTGCAACGTACTCTCCGACGGGGGGTCCGCGCATGCTGCCGGACGTTGACGATCTTCCCGAAGTCCTCCTGGACCTCGGTATCCCCCACGAGGACATCAATGAGCTGGTCGCCCGCCACCGCACCCTGACCTCGGACACCGGGGCGATGCGGCTCCTGGAGGAGTGTGTCGAGGAACTCGCGCGGGGCATGGGACTGGTCGGCGGGGACCATCCCGAGCCGAGCGCGGGCGGCGCATTCCTGGCCCGCGTCGAGGACGGCCCCCGGGAACTGGGCCGGCTGTTCGCCGTGTACGCGTTCGTCGCCGCGCTGCCCCACACCCGCGCCTACCACCGCACCCGCGGCATCCCGGACGATATTTCCCGGCGCACCCTCGCCGACCTCGGCCGCAACCTCGCGGTCCACCGCCGGCGCCACGGGCACGCCGGGCTGCACGCCCCCGAGTGGATCCGGCACCACTTCTGCGGCGAGCTGTACCAGCTCGGACGACTCCAGTTCGAACGGGCACGGCTCCTCGACGTCACCGCGCGGGCACTCACCGAAGCCGGCATCGAGGCCGCGCCCGGGGCGCTCTACCTGAGCATCCACATCCCCGACTTCAGCGGGCCACTGTCCCCGGCCGGATGCGACCGTTCCATCGCCCGAGCCCGCGCCTTCTTCGCCCGGCACTACCCGGAGGAGCCGTACGTCGGCGCGCTCTGCCACTCCTGGCTGCTCGACCGGCAACTGCGGAAGTACCTCCCTCCCGACTCCAACATCCTCCGCTTCCAGGAACGATTCAGCCTCACCCGCGAGGACACCGAGCCGTCCGACTCCCATCCGGTGCAGTTCGTCTTCGGCAACCCGGAGCTGCCGCACCAGGACCTCCCCCGGCGCACGTCCCTGGAACGGGCCGTCGGGGATCATCTGCGGTCGGGCGGACACTGGCACACGGGGCATGGGTGGATGCGGTGGTGACATGGGGGCTGCGCGGGCCGGGAGGAGCCGGTCGGTGACGGGGAGAGAGACGGGAGGGAGCTCGTCGCTGGGTGCTCGGTTGGTTGATGGGTGGGTGGGTGGGTGATTGGTTGTTCGTTCGGGAGTAGTTCATTCGTACGAGTGAAGGTGGAGGGAGTGGGAACGGGGGGTGCCGGGCGGCCCGTTGGACGGATATGAGGCTGGAAATGCGAGAGGGATACGAAGGCACCGGGCCCGGCGCGATCACTCCGGACGGCTGCGCGGTCGAGCTGTACTCGCGGCTGCCGATCGGCAAGGAGCCCGACATCATCGCCGCGGCCGTTCCGGCGGGCGCGCGGATCCTGGAACTGGGCAGCGGGGTGGGCCGGATGACCCACCCGCTGCTGGAGCGCGGCTTCACGGTCACCGCCGTGGACGAATCACCCGCCATGCTCGAACGCGTCCGGGGCGCCCGCACGATATGCAGCCCCATCGAGTCGCTCGACGCGGGCGAGACATTCGACGTGGTCCTGCTCGCCTCGTTCCTGGTGCACACCGGGGACAAGGAAGTCCGGCGGGGCCTGCTGAGCACCTGCCTTCGGCACCTGGCACCGGGCGGCTCCCTGCTGATCCAGCGGGAAGGGGAGGACTACCACAGCAATGTGCCGCGCGAGCGGGTCGACCCCGAAGGCTTCACCGCCCGGATCCGGTCGTCCGAGCCGGTGGGCGACGGAGTGCACTCCGTCCACGCCGAGTACGAGTTCCCGGACGCGATCTGGACGCAGACATTCCTGGTACGGCCCATGACACGGGAACAGTTCGAGGGGATGCTCGGGGAGGCCGGGCTGAGCGTGGCCGAGTATCTGACGGAGGACCGGATGTGGGTGCGGGTGGTGAGGGAGGGGGAGCAGACGGGGAGAGTTGTTCGGGAGTAGCAGGGCGGGTGTGAGGGCTTTGGGGTGTAGAGGTGTGGAGGTGTAGGGCGGGGGAGCGGGGGAGCTGGTTGCTTCGCATGCTGAAGTCGAAAATGAGTGGAGTACGGCCGGCGAACGCCCCTACTGTGCTGCCGGACCGAGTCGTCTGGCGAAGGGCATGCCGTTGTACACCGTGTGAGACCTCCTGAGAGCTGATCTGTCGCGCGTCGCGCCTCGGCGCCGCGCTCCTTTCTGCTGCGGACTTCTCACTGAAACCGGTGTACTTCTGTGCTCCAAGACTGGGTGGTCATGCCCACCTGCCTGCCGCAAGTTCTCCGCCGTTGCCACACCTGCGCCTCCGAGCGTTTCCGGGCCGCCGGAAAATTCCGTGTCAACGCCCACCACAAGCTCATCGACGTCTGGCTCCTCGTCCTCTGCACCGGGTGCGGGGAGACCGCGAAACTCACGGTCCTGGAGCGGGTGCGGGTGCGCACCGTACGACCCGAACTGCTCGACCGGCTGCATGCCAACGACCTTGGCCTGACAGCGGAATTGCTTCAGGATCCGGACCTCCAGCGCCGCAATCGCATCGCTCTCGACTGGGAGGGTGCCTGGCGCCTCGACACCGGCGGTTCGGATCACCTGGACCGCGAGGTGATCGACATCTCGGTCCGCTTCGCGGCGCGGATCCCGGTCCGACCGGTGCGGCTGATCGCCGACGGTTGCGGACTGTCGCGGGCCGAGGTCGAGCGGCTGATCGATGGCGGGCGGCTCGTCTCGACCGCCCGGCTGAGCGGCAAGCTCTCCGGGGACTTCGGGTTCACGCTGAAGCGGTGAGAGGTCGGGGGTGAGGTCGTCAGCGGTGAGAGGTCGGGGGTGAGGTCGTCTCGGGTGTGGGTGCCGCTTCGGGTGCTGTGCGATTGAGAGAGAGGAAGGAAGTGAGGGAGATGAGGGAGATGAGGGAGATGAATAGGTGGAGCAGCGATGAGTTGGGGGTGCGGTCGGGGTCTACCTGTGTGACTGAAGAACGGATCACTTCACGCTTCACATAGGAGAACCAGATGTCCAAGCCCACCGGTTCCACCGCTTCCGTGGCGTCCGCCGCTTCGGCCCACGCCGTCGCGCCGACCGGGTCCGCCGCCACGGTCGCGGGTGAGAGGCGTCCGGTCATCGGAGAGTCGGCGACCACCCGTGGTCGCCGCGCCCGGATAGCCCTGCGGGCACTTCAGATCCTGCTCGCGCTGTTCTTCGCGATCGGCAGCGCGTCGCCCAAGCTGATCGGCCATGCCTCGGCCGTGGAGATCTTTGACCAGATGGGTTGGGGCAGCGCCGGAATGTACTCCATCGGTGCGCTGGAACTGGCCGGGGCGATAGGGCTGTTGATCCCGGTCCTTCAGTCGGCGGCGGCCATGGGACTGAGCGCGCTGATGGTGGGCGCGTTCGTCGTCCAGCTCGCCGAGTTCAACGGGGAGAACGCGGTGACGCCGCTCATCCTCATTGTGCCGCTGGGTCTGATCGCCTGGGCGCACAGAGGGCGGAATGGCGAGCTGGCGCGGGTAGTGGGTGTGGGGGGTCGCGGGGTTTGAGGGGTTGGGAGGGGTGAGGGGGTGGGGGAGGGGGGGAGGGCCCCTCCCCCCCTCGGTCTCAGCGCGGGGTTCTCGGTCTCAGCGCCGGGTGTCGCCGCACGGAATGGGTGCTGATCGGTGTCCCGCGTGTCCGGCAGGCGCGGTGCGGCTCTTCGCTCGTCATCGTTCCCGGTGGCGGTTGGGGTCGCCGAAGTTGGTGCCCTGCTCGCGCAGGGCGCGTAGGCGTTCGAGTTCGCGGCGGTCGCGCTTCGTGGGGCGGCCGGTGCCTCGGTCGCGGAGACCGGCGGGGGCGACGGCCTCGCGGGGCGGGGGCGGCGGGCTGTTGTCGACGTAGCACTGGACGGCGACCGGGGCGCCGACGCGCTTGCGGATCAGGCGCTTGACGATGACGATCCGCTCCCGGCCTTCGTGGCGCAGACGCACCTCGTCGCCGATCCGGACGGAGTGAGCGGGCTTGACGCGCTCGCCGTTGACCCGGACGTGGCCGCCCTTGCAGGCGGTGGCACCGAGGGAACGGGTCTTGATCAGCCGGACGGCCCAGATCCAGCTATCGATGCGTACCGTTTCGCCGGTGGCGGGGCGGGCGGCTTCGGCGGCGGCGATGGCGGCGGTGAGCTTGGGATCGGTGGGGTGGGGGTGATCGCCCTGCCCGCCCTGTCCGGCCTGCCCGCCCTGTCCGGTCCGGTCGGGGTGGCGGTCCTGGTGGCTGGCGCCGTTCTGGCCGTCCTGCTCGTCCTGCCCGCCCGGTCCGCTTTGCTCGCGGGGCCCATCCTGCCCGTCCTGTCCATCCCGCGTGTCCGGCTCGCGTTGCCCGTTCCGCACGCGTTGCCCGCTGGAGAGGTTCTGGTCGTCGCGGCGGTCGGGGTCGCCGCTTCTCCCGGCTCCGCCCGTACGGTCCGTGTCCCCCTGCCCGTACGAGCCGGTGGTGTCGGCGAGGTCAGACACGGCGGAGACCCCCCCCAGGGTCGGAAGGGCCGCGCTCGGGGTCTCGGTGCTCGCCGTCCCGTTGCGGCGCTCCGGGGCGTCGGGGCCGGAGGCCGGGGCGGTGGCGTCCGTCGAAGAACGGTGGCGGCGGTACCGAGGGCTCATGGAGGTGACCCTAACGGTCGAGGGGCGGGGGACCAGAGCCCTTTTCGCGGGGTGCGAACCCGGCACCGAGCCTTGTCACGCGGTGGGATCCCGTGACCGAGACTCTCCCGCACGGCAGCCCCCCGCTACCGATGCCCCTCGTCCCCGGGGTTCCCCGCGTCGTGGGCACTCCGCCGGACCACCCCGGATGCGGGGGCCGGAGCGGCGGTCGAGGGTGTTGGACGGGGGACCGTTCGAGGGCGAGTGAGGGAGTCGGCGTGGATGTGGTGGCCAAGGTCGACGGACTGATGGACGGGCTGACGGCCGATCTGGAGCGGCTGGCGGCGATTCCCTCGGTGGCGTTTCCCGGGTTCCCGGCGGAACCGGTCGAACGGGCGCACGATCTGCTGGTCGAGCTGCTGCGGGAGATCGGTGTGGCCCGGGTGGACCGGATCGAGCTGCCCGGCACCGCGCCGGTGATCTTCGCCGAGATCCCGCCGCCGCACCCGGACGCGCCGATCGTGCTGCTGTACTCGCACTACGACGTCCAGCCGCCGGGGGACGAGTCGCTGTGGCTGTCGCCGCCGTTCGAGCCGACCCCGGTGGAGGGCGGGCTCAGAGCGCGCGGCATCGCGGACGACAAGGCGAATGTGATCGCCCATCTGGGGATGCTGCGGGCGTTCGAGGGGCGACCGCCGGTCGGGGTGAAGATCGTGTTCGAGGGACAGGAGGAGTACGGCAGCGCGTTCGACGGCTATCCGCCGACCGAGCCGGAGCGGTTCGCGTGCGATGCGATGGTGGTCGCCGATCTCGGCAATCTCCGGCCGGGTACGCCGACGCTGACGACCGGACTGCGCGGAGCGGCCGAGGTGGTCGTGGAGGTGCGGACGCTGACCGAGCCGCGGCACAGCGGCGAGTTCGGGGGCGCGGCGCCGGACGCGCTGCTGGTCCTGCTCAAGGCGCTGGCGACGTTGCACGATGTGCACGGGGACGTGGCGGTGGAGGGGCTGCGCCGGGACGACTGGGCCGGGGCGGGGTACACCGAGGAGGAGTTCCGGGAACTGGCGGGGGTCGTGGACGGGGTGCCGCTCATCGGGAGCGGGAGTCTGGGCGAGCGGCTGTGGAGCGGGCCGGCGATCACCGTGATCGGGCTGGACGCGCCGGGCGTCGAGCACGCCGCCTCCGCCGTCGTACCGTACGCGCGGGCCAAGCTGAATCTGCGGTTCCATCCTCGGCAGGATCCCCGGGAGGCGCGGGAACTGCTGGTGGAGCACCTGCGGTCGCTGCGGCCGTTCGGGGTGCCGTTGACGGTGACGCCCGGGGACACCGGGCCCGGGTACGAGGCGCGGACGGACGGGCCCGCGTACCGGGCGGCGCGGGAGGCGCTGGCGGCGGCGTGGGGGAGTGAGACGTCGTATGTGGCGACGGGCGGGTCGATTCCGCTGGTCAACGGTTTGGCGCAGGCCGCGCCGGAGGCCGAGGTGCTGCTCTTCGGGGCGCAGGACGGCCGGTGCAATCTGCACGCCCCGAATGAGCGGGTGCTCTTCTCCGAACTGCGGAACACGGTGGTGGCGATGTGCGGCTTCGTGGAGCGGTACGCGGAGGGCTTCCGGGGCGGGGGCGGTGGCGGGGGCGGGGATGAGGACGGTGGCGGTGGCGGGAGCCCGGATGCGGGCCAGCCCGGGACGGCCGAGGCCGCCGGGTGACCCCCACCGGTCCCGGCCCCGGTCCCGGCACAGGCCCCGGCGATGACGTTGGCGACCGCGGCGACGACAGTGGCGGCACCCGAAGCAACACCGGCACCGACGACCAGGCCCCCGGCACCGACGACCAGGCCCCCACCCAGCACCGGCCCCGCACCCGGCACGACAACGGCGGCGGAGCCGGCGCAGACCCCCCGCCCCCCACCGACCCCCCGCCCCCCACCGACCCCACGGACCCCGCCGGACCCCGCCGAAAGTTCACCTTCCCGAGCGCGCTGACGATCCTGGTCATCGTCACGATCGCGGTCTGGCTGCTCGCGTTCCTCATCCCGTCCGGCCGCTACGACCGGGACAGTTCCGGCGCGCCCATCCAGGGCACGTACCACCGGGTCGACTCGGGGCTGAGCTTCCTGGACCGGCTCAACGATCTCTTTCTCTCCCCGGTCAACGGCCTGTACGGCATCCAGGACCCGAGAACCGGCAAGGTCGGGCCGGATCTGGCCGGTGAGCTGTACGGGGCGGCCGGGGTGTTTCTGTTCGTGCTGGCGATCGGGGCGTTCATCACGGTCGTTTTCGCGACCGGCGCCCTGGACCGGGGGATCGCCCGGCTCGCCCACCGGCTGCGGGACCGCGGGGCGCTGCTGATCGCCGGGATCATGCTGGTGTTCTCGGTGCTCGGCACGGTCGAGGGCTTCGCCGAGGAGACCCTCGGGTTCTACGGGCTGATCGTGCCGCTGATGCTGGCGCTCGGCTACGACCGGATGGTGGCCGTCGGCACGATCATCCTGGGCGCCGGGATCGGGGTGCTCTGCTCGACCGTGAACCCCTTCGCGACCGGAGTGGCCTCGTCCGCGGCGGGCATCTCGCTGGGCGACGGGATCGTGCTGCGGTTCGTGATGTGGGTGGTGCTGACGGCGGTGACGATGGCCTACGTCATCCGGTACGCGCGCCGGGTGCGGCGGGACCCGGGGCGTTCGCTCACCGGATTCCTGCCGGGCGACCGGGACCAGCGGCCGAGCGAGGACGTGCCGGAGCTGACGGGACTGCACAAGGCCGTGCTGGCGGTGATGGTGCTGGTCTTCGCCTTCATGATCTTCTCGGTGGTGCCCTGGTCGAGCGCGCTGACCGGCGACGCGGAGGCGACCCCGTACGGGTTCGAGCTGGACTGGTCCTTCCCGGAACTGGCCGCCCTGTTCCTGTGCGCGGCGGTGCTGGTGGGGCTGGTGGCGCGGATGGGGGAGCAGAGGCTCAGCTCGACGATCGTGCAGGGCGCGGCGGACTTCATCTCACCGGCGTTGGTGATCGTGCTGGCGCGCGGGGTCACCGTGATCATGAACAACGCGGAGATCACCGACACCGTGCTGCACTCCATCGAGGGCGTGGTCGAGGACACCTCGTCCGGCGTCTTCGCGATCCTGGTGTTCGTGGTGAACCTCCCGCTGGCCTTCCTGATCCCCTCCACCTCCGGCCACGCCACCCTCGCCATGCCGATCCTCGCCCCGCTCGCCGACTTCGCGGGTGTCTCGCGCGCGGTCGTCGTCACCGCGTGGCAGTCGGCCAGCGGCTGGATGAACCTGTGGGTTCCGACCACCGCGGTCACCATCGGCGGGGTGGCCCTGGCGAAGGTCGGCTACAACAAGTACCTGCGGTTTGTGACACCGCTGCTGGGGATCCTGTTCGTGCTGATCTGCGTGTTCGTCGCACTGGGGGCGGTCTGGACGTAGCCGGGTGGGTGGGTGGACGGGCAGACGGGAGGCGGGCTGCCGTGCGCGGGACACCTGCCGTCCCCCGCCGCCGGTCCGTCCGGGCGTCGCCGGAACGCCCTGCCGGAACGCCCCGTCAGGACGCCTCGGGTACGACGGCGATGGCGGCGATCTCCACCAGTTGGCCCGGGGTATCCGAGCACGGTCACACCGAGGAGCGCCGAGGAGTGCGGGCCGGAACGAACTCAGCCCGGAAGCCCGGATGCCCGGATGCCCGGACGACCTCTCACCCGGCGGTGAGCACCGCCGGATCGGCGCCCACCACGTACACCTCGGTCGGCACCACATGCGGCAGATCACTGCCGAAGGCGACGAGTTGCTCCCGCAGATTTGGTGAATCCCGGCGGATCCCGGCGGATCCCGGCGGATCGATGCTGCCTCGGGGAGGGTGGTGTGCGCACGAGAATGTCAGGTGCGGGGAGGGGGAGGCCCGCATAGGATGCGGAATCCCGCGTACCGCCCACCCTGGGTGCCTGTTTGCCACGGCCCACCCGGGGTGCCGATCCGGTACCGCTCACCCTGGGCGCCGATGCGCAGGACCAGTCGCTCGGCACCCGCGCGTTCCCCGGGAGCCCGTCATGCCCGCCCCCTCCGGTGACGAAGCCTTTCTCGCCCGTACGGCCGACCGTCTCGCGGCCCTTCCCGCCGTCCGGGCCGTGGCCCTGGGCGGCTCCCGTGCCCAGGGCACCCACCGTCCCGACAGCGACTGGGACCTGGCCGTCTACTACCGGGGCCTCTTCGACCCCGCCGACCTGCGGGCCATCGGCTGGGAGGGCGAGGTCTGCGAGATCGGCGCCTGGGGCGGCGGAGTCTTCAACGGCGGAGCCTGGCTGACCATCGACGGCCGCCGGGTCGACATCCACTACCGCGACCTGGACACCGTCGACCGCGTCGCGGCGGAGGCGGAGACCGGCGACTTCCAGATCGAACCTCTCCTCTTCCACCTGGCCGGGATCCCGACGTATCTGCTGCTGGCGGAACTGTCGGTCAACCGGGCCCTGCGGGGCACACTGCCGCGCCCCGGGGCCTATCCGCAGGCACTGCGACGGACCGCGCGGGAACGCTGGTCCGGCACGGCCGCCGCGACCCTCGCCTATGCAAAGGCCGCCCATGCGCCCAAGGGCGCGGTCACCCAGGTGGCCGGGGCGATGGCGGTCGCCGCGACCCACACCGCCCATGCCGTACTGGCGGGCCGCGGAGTGTGGGTGACGAACGAGAAGGGGCTGGTCGAACGGGCCGGGCTCGCGCACATCGACGTCCTCGTCGGGAATCTGACGGCCGATCCGGACGCGCTGGAACGGGCGGTGGGCGAGGCCGAGGATCTCGTCAGGGACGCGGTCGGGGGGCGCCCGTAGGGCCCCGCCCCGTCCCGCCCCGTCCCGTCCCGTCCTACCGTGACCCCATGACCGCCACGCCCCCGCAATCACCCCCACGCCCCACGCCCCCCAGCCCCGACCTGCTGATCGCCCCCTGCACCGTGCTCGTTCATGGGGCGGACGAGGAGGTGGGGTTCCGGGAGGACGCGGCGGTCGTGGTGCGGGGCGGGGTCGTCGACGCGGTCGTCGGTGCCGGGGACGTGGCGGGGCTGGACGCGCGGGAGGTGATCGACGGGCGGGGGCAGGTTCTGCTGCCTGGGCTGATCAACTGTCATACCCACACGCCGATGGTCGCCCTGCGCGGGATCGCGGAGGATCTGCCGATCGAGGAGTGGTTCAACGATGTCATCTGGCCCTTGGAGGCCAACCTCACGGCGCGGGACGTGGCGCTCGGCGCGCGTCTCGCCTGTGCCGAGATGATCCGGGGCGGGGTGACCTGTTTCGCCGACCACTACTTCGAGATGGACGAGGTCGCCGCCGCCGTCGAGGAGTCCGGGATGCGGGCGCTGCTCGGCCAGACGTACTTCTCGTCCCAGGGGGAGGAGGGGCGGGCCCGGTC
Source organism: Streptomyces sp. NPDC093252 (assembly GCF_040683675.1). Classification (NCBI taxonomy): domain Bacteria; kingdom Bacillati; phylum Actinomycetota; class Actinomycetes; order Kitasatosporales; family Streptomycetaceae; genus Streptomyces; species Streptomyces sp. NPDC093252. The sequence continues at coordinate 238,090 of NZ_JBFBEM010000006.1, forward strand.
GCTGGACTTCGCCCTGCGGAACCGGGGGCGCGCCGACGGTCGTATCACCACCGCCCTCGCGCCGCACGCCCCCTACACCGTCACCGACGCCGATCTCGCCGCCACCGCCGGACTGGCCCGCGCCCATGGCCTTCCCGTGCATCTGCACGCCGCCGAGAACAGTGCGCAGACCGGGGCGAGCGTCGAACGCCATGGCCTCACCCCGGTTCAGGTGCTGGCGCGGGCCGGGCTCCTGGACGGGGACGTGGATCTGCTCCTCGCCCATGGAACCGGCATCCTGGACCGCGATCTCGCCCTGCTGCGCGGAGCCGGCGGCCGGGTGGCGGTGGCCAGCGCGCCGCGCGGCTATCTGAAGTTCGCCTGGCCCACCACGACCCCCGTCCGCGCCCTGCGCGAGATCGGTGTCCCGGTCGGACTCGCCACCGACGGAGCCGCCTCCAACAACTCCCTCGACGTCTGGGAGGCCATGGCCCTCACCGCGCTGATCCAGAAGTCCACGACCGGCGATCCCCGCTGGCTGACCGCCCGCCAGGCACTGCACCACGCCACCGTGCAGAGCGCCCGCGCGGTGGGCCTCGGCGACACCGTCGGGCGGATCGCGCCGGGATGGCGGGCCGACCTCGTCCTGGTCGATCTCACCGGCCCGCACACCCAGCCCGTCCACGACCTCGCCGCCACCCTCGTCCACAGCGCCCGGTCCGGCGACGTACGCACCACGATCGTGGAGGGGCGGGTCCTGATGCGGGATCGGGAACTGCTGACGGTTGATGTGCCGGGGGTGGTGCGGGAGTTGCGGGGGCGGCTGCCGGGGCTGGTGGGGCGTGGGAGTGGAAGTGGGGGTGGGAGTGGGGATGGAGGTGAGGGGCGGGGGCCCGTTCAGAGTGATGGGGGTCGGAGTTATGGGGGGTGAGGCGCGCGCGCCGGGCCGGGTCGGGTCCGGGCGGACGTTCGCGAGGTTTGGGGGAGGTTCGCGAGGTTTGGAGGGAGGTCCGCTCGGTTTCCCCGGATGTTCCGCTCCAAGAGTTCCGGCCCCGAGTCACTGCCCCGAATCCCTGCCCCGAATCCCTGCTCCGAGTTCCGGCCCTGAAGTTCCGCCGCGAAAGTTTTGCCGTGCGCGATGAGTTCCGGTGAGTCCCTCAGTCAGCACCCCAACGGGACTGTTGCACAGGAGGACCCATGTCGCTTCCGGATGTCGTGTCGCGCGAAGAGTGGCGCAGGGCACGGCAGGAACTGCTCGCCAAGGAGAAGGCGGCGACCCGCGCGCGGGACGCGCTCAACGCGGAGCGGCGCGCGCTGCCCATGGTCGAGATCGACAAGGAGTACGTGTTCGAGGGCGGGGACGGAAAGGCCACCCTGCTGGACCTCTTCGACGGCCGTGACCAACTCGTCGTCCACCACTTCATGTTCGCCCCGGAGTGGGAGAGCGGCTGCCCCGGTTGCTCGTACTTTCTCGATCAGGTGGGCCACCAGGCCCATCTGCACGCCCGCCGGACCTCGTTCGCGGCCGTGTCCCGGGCCCCGTACACCCGGCTGCTGCCGTTCAAGGCGCGGATGGGCTGGACGCTGCCCTGGTACTCCTCCAGCGAGAGCGACTTCAACCTCGACTTCGAGGCGACGCTGGAGCGGGACGGCGAACTGTCCGAGCAGCCCGGTCTCAGTTGCTTCCTGCGCGACCGGGACCGGATCTTCCACACCTACTCGACCCACGACCGCGGACTCGACGGGCTCGGCCCGGCCACCAGCTTCCTTGACCTCACCGCCCTGGGGCGGCAGGAGGCGTGGGAGGAGCCCCGGGGCCGTGCCACCGCGTTCGGCCCTCTCGCGGGGAGCGCGCACCGCACGTTCCACGACGAGTATGAGGAGTGAGGAACCAGTGAGGTGAGGGGTGAGCCGTGAGGGGTGAGGTGGGCGAGGAGGGACTGGGGTTTCGGGGGCCGACGGGCGCCGGGCGCCGGTTTCGTCTGCCCGGCAGCCCGTGCGGCGGCCCGGGGCGTAGCGCTACGCGCTGACCGGGCGCGACCAGCTCGGCGTGGTCCCCGTCAGCCGGCACAGGGCCAGGTACAGCGGGATCGGCGGGGTGTACGGCAGCGTACTGTCGGGGCGGTGGATCAGCCTCGGCGCGTCCGTGACCAGCGCACCCGCCGTGTACTGGGCCGGCTCCGGCCAGTCGAGGGCGTAGTCCGAGTCGGACGGGACCAGCCACCACCAGTGCGCCTCGTCGGCGTAGACGCACCCCACGCGCGGCAGCCGGGGTATGACCAGCGGACCGAACTCCGCGGGCACCGCCACCGCGTCACAGCCCATCGGCGCGGTCATCCCGTCCGGCACGGACAGCTTGCGGGTGGTGCCCGGCGCCGCCGCCGGGCCCGGAGTCTGTGCCTCGCGACCCAGACGGACCAGCGTGTCCAGGTTCAGCACCTGCCCGCCGCAGGACGCGGTTCTCACGGCGTTCCCCTCTCCCCGTCCCGCTCGCGCGGCATCATGACCGGGCCGTGCAGTGCCTCGGCCTCGTCGTCGCCCGAGCCGCCCTTCAGAGGACCGGGCTTCGGGCGGGCGCCCCAGCCGAGATCGCCCTGCGGGCCGTCAGCGCGTCGGCCGTCGGTCCGTCGGCCGTCGATCCATCGACCGTCCGCCCAGTGGCGGCCGTCAGCCTGCCGACCACCGTTCTGCCGGTCACCGTTCTGCCGGTTACCGTCATGCTGGCCACTGTCCTGTCGGTCGTCACCCGGTCGGCCGTCGCCCTGTGGTCCGTCGCCCTGTGGTCCGTCGTTCTCCGGGCCCTCGGCCTGTCGCGGCAGCTCCGCCCAGACCAGCAGCCCGGGGCCGTGCTCCTGAGCGCCCCATGCCCGGCACAGGGCGTCTATGAGAAGCAATCCCCTCCCGTGCTCCTCCTCCGGCCGCTGCGGCGACGGCTGGGGCTCACCCGGCGCGAAACCCTCGTCACGCACCGCTATGCGCACCAGGTCCTCGCCGTCGTGCAGCTCGCAGACGACGACATCGCTCGCGGTGTGCACGATCGCGTTGGTGACCAGTTCGGAGACCACCAGGGCCGCCGTGTCGCAGGTGTCCTCGCACACCGACCAGCCGGTCAGCCGGGCCCGGGTCAGCCGTCTGGCCTGCGCGGGAGAGCCCGGATGCGCGGCCAGCTCGAAGCGGAACCGGCGCTCGACGGCGGTCTCGGCGGGACCGGCCGGCGCAGCGGCGCCGTCGAGGCCGAAGGGGCCTGCGGCGGCGTCTGCTCCTAAGGGCGGGGACGGAATCACGCTTGCCACTATCGCCCCGCCGTGAACACTTGGCAAGTGTCACTCTGAAAATTGCAGAGTGCCGTATGACTCTCTGCACGGTCGTGGCACACTGCTCGCAACAGCATGTGGAGCGGCGTCATTTCGAAGACGAAGGTCTGTTCGGATCTTCGAATGTATTTTCGAATGGCGCCGTGAAGCCTGTCCGTGAGTCTGTCGGCGAGCCTGTCCGTGTCTGGTCGGGGTCTGCTCAGGGTCTGTTCAGGGTCTACCGGGCCTGCCGCCTGACCTGCCGGAGCCGTCTGCCGCCCGAAGGGGCCCAGGTGACCCCGGTGGGCCGGAGCCGGTCCGCGTGGACCCGGTGCCAGTCCCGGTCCTCGTCCCGCTTCCGATGGGTACAGCGGTCGTACCCGGTAAGTGCAGTAGTCGTATCAGTCGGTCGAGCCGTTCGGGTCGTGGGAGCCGATCGAGTTCATTGAGTTCATTGAGTTCCTTTGGTTCATCGAGTCCGGTAGTGCGTCGAGTCCCGTAGTTCACTGAGTGCCGTAGTTCATCGAGTCCAGTCAGTTGGTTCACTGAGTCCAGTAGTTCACTGAACCGGGCAGTCCGTGAGCCCAACGAGATTCCTGTGTGGAGGTGGAGCGTGAGTGAGCCGCGGTCCGCGCCGACGGTCGGCCAGGTCGTCCTCGGCCGGCGCCTGCTGGACCTGCGCGAGGGTGCCGGGATCAAACGCGAGGAAGCCGCCAAGATCCTGCGCGTCGCACCCGCCACGGTCCGCCGGATGGAGATGGCCGAGGTCGCGCTCAAGATCCCGTACCTCCAACTGCTCCTGAAGGCGTACGGCGTCCCCGAGGACGAGGCGGACGCCTTCGTCCAGCTCGCCGAGGAGGCCAACAAGCCCGGCTGGTGGCAGCGGTTCCACGACATCCTGCCCGGCTGGTTCTCGATGTACGTCAGCCTGGAGGGCGCCGCCCGGCTCATCCGCAGCTACGACCCGCACTTCGTGCCGGGCCTGCTCCAGACCGAGGGCTACGCGCGCGGGGTGCTCAAGGCGGGCGCCGTCGGCCAGACCCGGCCCGATGACATCGAACGCCATGTCGACCTGCGCATGCAGCGCCAGAACCTGCTCACCCGCGAGGACGCGCCCCGGCTCTGGGTCGTCATGGACGAGACCGCGCTGCGGCGCTCCGTCGGCGGCCCCGAGGTGATGCGCGCACAGATCGACCGGCTGCTGGAGGCGACGGAGCTGTCCAATCTGACGCTCCAGGTGATCTCCTTCGCCTCCGGCCCGCACCCGGGGACCTACGGACCGTTCGTCCTCTTCCGATTCGCCATGCCCGAACTGCCGGACATGGTCTACAGCGAGTACCTGACCGGCGCCGTCTACCTGGACGCGCGCGCAGAGGTAGCCACCTACCTGGAGGTCATGGACCGCATGGCGGCGCAGGCCGCTACGGCACAACGCACGAAGGAGATCCTCCGGGATCTCCGCAAGGAGCTGTGAATGGATGGCATCACGTCCCAGCCGAGGCCGTTGACCCGCACCGCGCGGATCTACAACGGCATGCCCGCGCACGAACTGGGCAGCGAAGGCTGGCACAAGCCGTGGAGCGGCGGCAACGGGGGCAACTGCCTGGAGGCGATGAAGCTCGCCGACGGCCGGATCGCGGTCCGGCAGTCCACCGACCCCGAGGGCCCGGCGCTGATCTACACCACCGATGAGATGACCGCCTTCATCGAGGGCGCCAAGGCGGGTGAGGCCGACTTCCTGCTCCGCTGAGCGATCTTCGAACGTTCTTCGAACGATCGTTGAACGACCTTGCTGCTTTTCTAGCCACCCCCCATTGACCGCCACCCCCCCATTGACCGCCACCCCCCATTGACCGCCACCCCCCATTGACCACCCCCCATCAACAGCTCCCTTCAACACCCTCCTTGACCCCGTTTCCCCGTCTTGACCCCAAGACCCCACGACCCCATGACCCCTTCAGTACCGCCCCTGATCCAGCCCCAACGCCTCTGAGAAGCAGCGGCACTTGAGCACCTCCCCCGCTAAGTTGATTGCAGCCAGGCTCCACCCGCCCACCAGCATTCCCGTCACCCCCCGTCACACCCGTCCGACACCCACGGAGTGGCTCATGACCGGGCAGGACCCCACCGGCGCCGTCGAGATCGACACCAGCAAGCCCCACCCGGCACGCATGTACGACTGGTACCTCGGCGGCAAGGACAACTACCCGGTCGACGAGGCCATGGGCCGTCAGATGCTGGCGCTCGACCCGCGGGTCCCGGTCATGGCACGGGTGAACCGGGCGTTCATGCACCGCGCCACCCGCTGGCTCGCCCGGCGAGGCGTCCGGCAGTTCCTGGACATCGGCACGGGCATACCGACCGAGCCCAATCTGCACCAGATCGCCCAGGAGATCGCGCCGGACGCCCGGATCGTCTACTGCGACAACGACCCGATCGTGCTCGCCCACGCCGCGGCGTTGCTGCGCAGCACACCGGAGGGTGTCACCGAGTACGTCCAGGCCGATGTGCGCGACCCGGCGACCATCGCCGAGTCCGCCGCCAAGGTGCTGGACCTGAGCCGGCCGGTCGCCCTCTCCCTGGTCGCGCTGCTGCACTTCGTCCCCGACGAGGACGGTGCCCATGACCTGGTCGCCCGGCTGCTCGCCGAACTCCCCTCCGGCAGCTATCTGATGATGACCCACGCCTCCGCCGACTTCACCCCGGAGGAGTCCGCCGCGGCGACCGCGAAGCTCAAGGCCGCCGGTATCACCCTCGCCCTGCGCTCCCGCACCGAGTTCGCCCGTTTCTTCAGCGGACTGGAACTGGTCGATCCGGGTGTCGTGGTCGTCAACGAGTGGCGGCGGGAACTGGGCGAACCGGTGCCGGGGGAGCGTGACGGGATCATTCCCGGGTACGGGGCGGTCGCCCGCAAGCCGTAGCCACCCTGCCCGGCCACGGCCCGTCCGTCCAGCCGTCCCCCCTGCCCGGCTACGGCCCCGCAGCCCAGCCATCCCTCCTGCCCGGGCACGGCCCCTCCGTCCCTCCGTAGCCACCACGCGGCCACGGCCCCTCAGCCCAGCCGTCACCATCCCGCCCGGCCACGGCCCCGCAGCCCAGCCCTATCCCCCGTCCAGCCACGGCTGCTCAGCCCAGCGGTAGCCCCCACCCCAGGGCCGCCCCAGGGCCGGAAGCGGGCCAGGACCCGGCCGTGCCGTGCCCCGCCCACTCATAGCCCCCGCCCCCACCCCCTCGCCCCCACCCCCCGCCCCCTACCCCTCCTCCGGCGGCAGCACCCCGCACAGCGCCTCCACCGCCGCCCCGTAGGCATGCTCCGGAGGTGTGGCGTAGCCGACGACCAGGCCGTCCACCGGCGGGGTCCGGGCCGCCGGATGGCGGAACGCGGCGAGGCCGTCCAGCGCCACCCCCTGCCAGACCGCCGCCTTCACCGCCGACGCCTCGGTACCCGGCGGCAGCCGCAGCACGGCGTGCAGTCCCGCCGCCACCCCGGTCACCCCGATGTGCGGCGCCCGTTCGGCCAGCGCCGCCACCAGGCGGTCCCGCCGCCCCCGGTACCGCTGCCGCATCCGCCGCACATGGCGGTCGTACGCGCCGCAGCGCAGGAAGTCCGCCAGGCTCAGTTGGTCCAGGACGCTCGCCCACGCCTCCCGCTCGCCCTTGGCGGCCAGCACGTCCGCGACCCGCCCCTCGGGCAGCACCATCCAGCCGAGCCGCAGCGCGGGGGAGAGGCTCTTGCTGACCGAGCCGATGTAGATCACATGCTCCGGGGCCAGCCCCTGGACCGCGCCGACCGGCCTGCGGTCGTAGCGGAACTCCCCGTCGTAGTCGTCCTCCAGCAGCAGTCCGCCCCGCGCGGACATCCGGTCGACGACCTCCACCCGGCGCGAGGCGTGCAGGGGGCCGCCGGTCGGGAACTGATGGGCGGGCGTCAGCAGGACGGCCCGCTCCCGCCCCAGTTCCGCCACCCGCGCCCCGTCCTCGTCCAGCGCTAGCGGGACGGTCCGTACGCCCGCGGCGGCCAGCAGGTCGCGGTGGAAGCCGAGGCCGTACTCCTCCACGGCGAGCGGGCCGCGCAGCACCCCGCTCGCCGCCAGCAGCCGCAGCGCGTGCGCGAAACCGGAGCAGACGACGATCCGCTCCGGCCCGGTCCGCACGCCCCGCGCGCGGGCCAGATACTCGGTGAGCGCCTCCCGCAGTTCCCGGCGGCCCGCCGGGTCACCCGGCCCGAAGACCTCGTTGGGCGCCTGCTGGAGCGCCCTGCGGTACGACGTTCCCCAGGCCGCCCGGGGGAACGTCGACGCGTCCGGGGTGCCCTGCCGCAGATCGTGCGGCGGACGCGGCCCCCGCGCGCGTGGAGCCCCCTTGAGAGGCCCTTGCCCGGCGTGTCGGGCGGGTCGAACGACGCCTCGCTCCCCAGCCCGGGAGGACTGTCCGGCGCGTCCGGGGGCCACCCTGGTGCCCGACCCCTGCCGGGCGGTGAGCCAGCCCTCCGCGACCAGCTCCGCGTACGCGTCCGCGACGGTGTTGCGGGCCACCCCGAGGTCGGCCGCGAGCGAACGGTACGGGGGCAGCCGGGTACCGGGCGGCAGCCGCCCGTCCCGTACGGCCTCGCGCAGCGCGCGGATCAGCGCCGCGCGCCGGCCACCGGGGCCGCCGGTCAGTTCCAGATGCAGATCGGCACCGATGCGCTCCGCCGAATTGACCCATGATTTCGCCATGGAATTGCACCCTACAGCCGGTCTTTCCAGTCCGTAGATTCATGGTCATGACGACGACGAACCCGAACATGAGCACGGTGAACGACATGAACGCGACGACCACGAGCGCCGGCGTGACCGGCACCGGCATCAGCCCGACCGGCCCCGGCCGGACGGCCGTCCGGGAACCCCGCATCGACTTCGCCAAGGCCGCCCCGAAGGTCTTCCGGGCGATCATCGGATTCGACGCCGCCGCCCGGGACGGCCTCGACCCCACCCTGGTCGAGCTGATCCAGATCCGCGCCTCGCACCTCAACCACTGCGCCTACTGCCTGCACATGCACACCAACGACGCCCGCAGGGCCGGTGAGCAGGAGGACCGGCTGCACATGGTCGCCGTCTGGCGCGAGGCCCGGCACTTCTTCACCGCCCGCGAGCAGGCCGCGCTCGCCCTCACCGACGCGATCACCGCGGTCGCCGACGCCGGGGTCCCCGACGCGGTGTACGCGCAGGCCGCGGCCCAGTTCGACGAGACCGAGCTGGCCCATGTCATCGCCCTGGTCCTCACCATCAACACCTGGAACCGCGTGGCCCTCGCCACCGGCAAGGTGGCGGGCACCGACGAGCGGCGCTGAAACGCGGAGACACCGACCGGCCCCGGACGGGACGGCCGCCGGCCGTCGGCCGCCCACGGTCCCTTCAGCCGTCCACCCGGGCCGTCCGTCGGGATCGTGCCGCCAACCGCTCCCCGGGCCGTCCGTCGGGGATCGTGCCGGCAGCCGCTCCCCGGGCCGCCGCCAACCGCTCCACCGGGCCGTCAGCCAGGGATCGTGCCGTCACACGGCCATCGTGCCGCCACACGGTCACCCGCCCGCCCGCCCGTCCGTCCATCCGTCCATCCGTCCATCCGTCCATCCATCCGTCACACGGTCATAGGCCGGTCGTACGGCGATATCGGTGCCGGAAGCGCCGAGCTGCCCGTCAGTGCCCGGTCGACCGCCGCCGCCACCGCCCGCCCCTCCGCGATCGCCCACACGATCAGCGACTGCCCGCGCGCGGCGTCCCCGGCGGCGTACACCCCGGGGACGTTCGTCGCGAAATCCCGGTCCCGGGCGATCGTGCCGCGCGGTTCCATCGCCAGCCCGAGCTGCGCCACGACACCGTCCTCGCGGTCCGGCCCGGAGAAGCCGAGGGCGAGCAGCACCAGGTCGGCGGGCAGGGACCGCCCGGTGCCGGGACGCGGGCGGCGCCCGGCATCCACCTCGACCAGATGCAGCGCCCGCACCCGCCCGTCCGCGTCCCCCGTGAACCGCAGCGTCGACGCCGCGAACAACCGTGCGTCCGCGTGCGCCGCCGGTGCCGTACCGAGCGCGCCCGCCTCCTCGTGCGCCGCCGACAGCCGGTAGACCTTGGGGTACGTCGGCCAGGGCTCGGCGTCCTCGTCGCGCGCGGCGCCGGGCTGGGCGTAGATGTCGAGCTGGGTCACCGACGCGGCCCCTTCCCGCACGGCCGTGCCCAGGCAGTCCGCGCCGGTGTCGCCGCCGCCGACGATCACGACACGCTTTCCGGCGGCCGACAGCGGGGAGGTCTCCAGATCTCCCTCGCGGACCCGGTTGGCCAGCGGCAGATACTCCATCGCCTGGTGGATGCCGGTCAGTTCGCGCCCCGGGACGTCCAGGTCGCGCCAGGCCGTGGCACCGGTGGCGAGGACGACGGCGTCGTAGCGGGTCCGCAACTCGTCGGCGCCGATGTCCCGGCCGACCGCCGTCGACGTACGGAACCTGGTCCCCTCGGCCCGCATCTGCGCCAGCCGCCGGTCCAGATGGCGCTTCTCCATCTTGAACTCGGGGATGCCGTAGCGCATCAGCCCGCCCGGCCGGTCGTCCCTCTCGTACACCGCCACCGTGTGCCCGGCCCGGGTGAGCTGCTGGGCGGCGGCCAGCCCGGTCGGGCCCGAGCCGATCACGGCGATCGTCCGGCCCGACAGCCGCTCGGGCGGGCGCGGCGGCGCGAGACCGTCCTCCCAGGCCCGGTCGGCGATGGCGCACTCGACGTTCTTGATGGTGACGGCCGGCTGGTTGATCGCCAGCACGCACCCCGCCTCGCACGGCGCCGGGCACAACCGGCCCGTGAACTCCGGGAAGTTGTTCGTCGCGTGCAGCCGCTCCGCCGCCGCGCGCCAGTCCTCCCGGGAGACCAGGTCGTTCCACTCGGGGATCAGATTCCCGAGCGGACAGGCGTCATGGCAGAACGGCACCCCGCAGTCCATGCACCGGTCCGCCTGTTTGCTGACGATCGGCAGCAGCGCACCCGGGACGTACACCTCGTCCCAGTCCCGCACCCGCTCCTCGACGGGCCGGCGCGGCCACTCGCGCCGGGGGGTGCTCATGAATCCCTTGGGGTCTGCCATGGGCGTCTTCCTTGGGGCGTCCGTCCGCCGGTCAGGTCCGATCCGATCAGATCCGGTCTCATCCGGTCCGATCCGGTGCGGCCCGGTGCGGTGCGCGCCGCCGCTCCGGCGCGTCCGGTGCCGGGTCCTTTCGGCCACGATACGACCATCGGCCATCGCGGACGACTCGCCGGTGACCGGCGGTTTCAGAGCGCCGGGGGAGGGGCCGCGAGGAGAGGGCGACCGACGAAGATCCCGGCCGGCGACGGACACGGTGACGGCGGCCGACACCCCCCTTCGCCAACGGAGGACGGCCAACGGAGAACGGCCGATGAAGGACGGCCGATGAAGGACGGCGGACGGAGGGCGAAAGAACGGGAGGACGGAGGACGCCTCAGGTGATGGCCAGGACGTACGACACCGTCGCCGCCGCCGACGCGACCGTCCGTATGTGGTTCCAGAACGTCCACTCCCGCAGATACGTCGACCAGTACGCCGACGCCTCCGCCGTCCCCGCGTCCAGCTTGGCCAGCGCCTCGTTGCGCGGTACGTTCGCCGCGGCCGTCACCCCGAACGTGCCGAACAGATACAGCGCGCTGCCCAGCAGCAGTTCCACCGTCCCCTCCTCCGGCCACAGCACGAACGTCACCACCGCGATCACCACGCTCAGCACCGCCGTACCGCCGAACACACTCATGAACGCCGGCCGCAACGCCGCCACATTGACCGACTGCATCGCGGCGACGCCCTGCGCGGGCGGCAGTGCCCCCAGACCCCGCATCACAAAGGTCGAGAAGCCGCAGAAGACCCCGGCGACCAGTCCCGTGCCGAGCACACCCAGCACGGTCAGTACGAAGTACGGTCCCTCGATCATGTCGACCCCCACATCCGCTCCCATGCCCCACTGACGTACCGGTGAAGTACCGGGCCGCTCGACGCCCGGCGCCTCATCCGTCCCTTCAGTCAACGCCCCGCGCCACCCCCGAACCATGGCCGAGCGGCGCGGCCCCATACGCGAGCGTCCACGGCCACGGCGCGGTTCCGGTTCACCGGACCCACCTGCCCGGCCCGGTCCGTCACGCCTCCCGCCACGTGCCGAGCACCGCCTCCACCTCCGGCCCGATCCGCCGCCGCGCCTCGCGCCGCCCCACCCCGCTCATCAGCAGCCGGTCGTACGCCGTGTCCAGATGCCGGACGGAGGCCACGACCGCCGAGATCACCGCCCCCTCGCTCAGCGCCCGCCCGGCCGCGCTGCGGCCCACCCGCCCGCTGCCGCGCACCGACGCGTGCCCGGCGATCTCCCGGGCCCGCTCCTCGGGGCAGCCCGGGAACAGCCGCCGGATCTCCCGGGCGAAGGCGTCCGCGAGCCGCAGATCCTGCGCCGCGCGCCGCGCCGCGTCCCGCACCCGGCGCCGTCTTCGGGCCTCGGCGTCCGCCAGACAGCGCACCTCGGCGCGGGCCAGCGCCGCCTCCTCGACCAGGACGCCCTGCCGCTCGTAGCGCGCCCTGCGCCGGTTGAAGCGGACCACGACCACCGACAGCCCGCTCTCCTCCCGCGACCGGCGGGTCAGCGCCGTGTCACCGCGTGGCAGGAACACCAGATGTCCGAGGTCGGCACAGGCCAGACAGCGGGGCGCGCCCTCCTCCGGCACCAGCATCGGCAGGGGCCCGCGCCCACACCGGGAACACCGCTTCCGCCGCACCGGCTGGACCACGAGAAGCACCCCCCGCCCCACAGTCCCCCCTTCCCCTTCTCCCCCTTCCCTTTCTCCCTCCCGGTCGCCCTCCGCCGCTCGACCCCCGTCACCCACCTGACCGATCATGGCCGTGTGCGACTCGAAGCGATCACCTGGGACCGGCTCGGCGACCAACTCGCCGACCGTCTGCTCGACCTGGACCCCGCCGACGGCAGCCCCTGGCCCCGGATCGCCTTCGACGGCGCCCCGGCGGCCCGCCCCGGAGACCTCGCGGAACGGGTGCGGGAGGCCCTGCGGGTCCGCGGCCGGCCCGCGCTCGCCCTCGGCACCGAGGGCTTCCTGCGCCCCGCCTCGCTGCGGCTGGAGCACGGACACCACGACATCGACGCCTACTACGACGGCTGGTGCGACACCGGCGCCCTGTGGCGCGAGGTGTTCGGCCCCCTCGAACCCGGCGGTGACGGCCGGGTCCTGCCCGATCTGCGCGACCCGGTCACCGACCGCGCCACCCGCAGCGACTACGTCCGGCTCCCGCCCGGCGGACTGCTGTTGCTCCACGGCCCTCTCCTGCTCCGGCACTGGTTCCCCTTCGACCTCACCGTCCATGTCCTGCTCTCCCCGGCCGCCCTGCGCCGCCGCACCCCCGAGGCCGACCACTGGACCCTCCCCGCCTTCGAGCGCTACACCGCCGAGACCGACCCCGCGAGCACCGCCGACGTCCTGGTCCGCGCCGACGACCCGCGCCACCCGGCGTGGAACGGCCGGAACGGCCGGAACCCCTGACACCCGCCCCCACTACCCCCTTCTCGTACCAAGACCCTTTTCTATGCACGCGCATATATATACTCTGGGCCCATGACCACTCCCACTTCCACCTCCACTTCCACCACGCCCGTCACCTTCGCCGACTCCGTCCGCGCCCTCCTCGACGGCAAGAACTTCGCCAGCGTCGCCACCATCGGCCCCGACGGCGCTCCGCAGAACTCGGTCGTCTGGATCAAACGCGAGGGCGACACCATCCTGTTCTCCTCCATCGACAACCGCCAGAAGGTCCGCAACCTGCGCCGCGACCCCCGGATCAGCGTCTCTGTCTACGATCTCGCCAACCCCTACGACTCCGTGGAGATCCGCGGCACCGCCGAGATCCTCCCCGACGAGGGCAAGCGGCTCCCGCGCGAGCTGTCCCAGAAGTACCTGGGCATCGACCCGCCCGCGGAGAAGGACGACGAGGTCCGGGTGATCGTGCGCGTGGTGCCGCACAAGATCATCGGGTTCTCGGTCTGACGAACCCGGGAGGTCGGCCCGGTGCCGCGCGCCCGTGATCACGGCCATCGGCATCCGCCGCCGCCCGGCCGGGCCCATCGGCGCCCGCCAGCGAGGCCGCCCTCATCGGCGCGCCGCAGCCCCGGTGAGCCGCCGTCGGGCCCAGGGCGCCCCTCACCGCCCCTGGCTCCGGGTGCGCGCGTTCCGTGGCACGGCGAGAATGAAGGCGCCGGAAGGCCCCGGCCGACAACCGAGGAGCTTCGTCGGGCTGCGGTCCCGACGTCGGCCGTACCGTCTGCCACCACACCCAGGGCGCCCCGAACGACGACAGGCACCCACCCACACGACAGGCCCCGTCGGCGTGTCCCTCCCCCACGTGCCGCCACGCCTGCCGCCCCGCACCCGGGAGGTACTCGATGACCACCGCCGAAGACATCATGCACCGCGGCGCTCAGTGGATCCCCGTGCACGAGACCCTCGACCGCGCCGCCCAGTTGATGCGTGAGCTGAACGTCGGTGCCCTGCCCATCGGCGACTCCGACGACCGGCTCTGCGGCATCCTCACCGACCGCGACATCGTGGTCGGCTGCGTGGCCCTGGGCCATGATCCGGCGAAGGTCACCGCCGGTGAGATGGCCCGGGGAACGCCCCGCTGGATCGACGCGGGCGCCGATGTCGGCGAGGTGCTCCACGAGATGCAGGAGCACCAGATCCGCCGGCTCCCCGTCATCGACGGCAAACGACTCGTCGGCATGATCAGCGAAGCCGACCTGGCCCGGCATCTGACGGACGACCAGATCGCCGGCTGGGCCGAACGCGTCTACGCCCGGAGCGGCACCACCCGCTGACCGGCGCCGGTCGCCGACCGAGGTCGGGCCCACCCGGGTCGAGCGCAGGCCCACCACCCCGACCGCATCCCGACCCCGCACCGACCCGCATGCCGCACCCCCACCCGCCTGCCCCCTCACCCCACCGCCCCTTCACCACTCACCCTCACCCACCCACCCACCGACCCTCACCCTCACCCACCCTCCACCCGCGACCGAGTCGCCCCTCACAGCCATCCGATGCGCCGGAAACGCCGGTACAGCGTCACGCATATGACGGATATGAAGCCGATGACCATGGGGTACCCGTAGCGCCAGTGCAGCTCCGGCATATGGTCGAAGTTCATCCCGTACATCCCGCAGACCATCGTCGGTACGGCGATGATCGCCGCCCATGCGGTGATCTTCCGCATGTCCTCGTTCTGCGCGACCGTCACCTGCGCGAGATGGGCCTGAAGGATCGAGTTGAGCAGTTCGTCGAACGCGGCGATCTGCTCCGTCGCCCGCTGCTGATGGTCGGAGACATCGCGGAAGTACGCCTGTATCTCCGGGTCGGCGATCCGCAGGGTGGGGTCCGCCAGCTCCAGCAGCGGCCTGCTCAGCGGCACCACGGCCCGCTTCAGCTCCAGCAGTTCCCGCTTGAGCTGGTAGATGCGGCCCGGATCGGCCCGCGCCCCGCTCTCCGTGAAGACATCCGTCTCGACCGCGTCGATGTCCTCCTGAACGGACTCCACGACATTCAGGTACTCGTCGACCACATGGTCCGCCACCGCGTGCAGCACCGCAGACGGGCCCTTGGCGAGATGGTCGGGCACCGCCTCCAGCTCCTCCCGCAACGGCCCCAGCGAGCCGTGCCGTCCGTGCCGGACGGTGATGACGAAGTACTGCCCGACGAACACCATGATCTCGCCGGTGTCCACCACCTCGCTGGTCGCGGTCAGTTCCTCGTGCTCCACATAGCAGACGGTCTTGAACACCGCGAACAGCGAATCCCCGTACTGCTCCACCTTCGGCCGCTGATGGGCCTCGATCGCGTCCTCCACCGCCAGGGGATGCAGATCGAACAGCTCGGCGATCCCGGCGAACTCCCGGGTCGTCGGCTCGTGCAGCCCCAGCCACACAAACCCGTCACCCGTCTTGCGCACCCGCTCCACCGCGTCCACCAGATCCGGGCACGCGGGCACCCGGTGCCCGTACTCGTACGCCACGCAGTTGACCACCGAGGAACCCAGCGGGGAGCGGGCGGGATGGCTCAGATCGACCCGCCGGCGCCGACGCCGCGCCATCCGCGCCACCCTGCGAAGGCCACCGACCGTGCCGAGGCTCGTGACCTTCCGCAGATTCCCTGCCATGGACATCCTGATCTCCTCGCATGCGTTCCCCCGTGCCGCGTCGCCGCCGCCCTGTCGCGCCAGTTTGCCAGGGCTGAGCGAACGGCGTGCAAGCCTGTGGAAAGGGCACATTCCGCTTTGTTCCCGCCTGTGGACAGAGGGAGTTCACCGCCTCAGCGCGCCGCTTTCTCCGGCCCTGCGCCCTGCGCCCCACTGGAGCCTGCCCGTACCCGACACCGGGCATCTCCACCACCGCCCTGCCCTGCCCAGCGCCTTCCCTCCGTAACTTCCGAACTTCCGCCCGGCGCTCTCCCCGCCGCCCCTTGCCACTGCCCCCGCAACCCCAGCACCGCCCCACCCCCGTCACCGTCCCGCCAACCCCCTACCGACCCCCACCCCCTCACCGTCCCGCCAACCCCGCACCGCCCTCCACCTCCCGGCCGCCCCCCACCCTTCCCCACCGCCCCCCTCCCGGCCGACCCCCCACCCCCTCCACCGCCGCCGCCCCCGCCCGGCACCCCTCCGCCGCCGCCTCCCCGGCCCCGGCTCCCGTGATCAGCGTCGCCAGGAACGCGCCGGTGAAGGCGTCCCCCGCCCCGGTCGTGTCCCGAGGGGTCGCCGGAATCGCCGGTACGCGCGCGTGCACCGCACCGGCCCGCGCCACCAGCGCACCCCGCGCCCCATCCTTGACGACCACCAGAGGCACCCGGCGGCTCAGCGCGGCAGCCGCCTCCGCCGCCTCGGACAGTCCCGTCAGCAGACGCGCCTCCGCACCGCTCGGCAGCAGCACATCGAGCCCCTCCACCAGGGACAGGAACCGCCCCACGCCCAGCTCCCGCAGAAACCCGGTGGACGCCGGATCCAGACTCACCGGCACCCCCCGCCCGCGCGCCGCCGCCAGCGCCACCCCGGCCAGGGCCCGGCCCGACGCCGAGAACAGCAGATAGCCCGACAGATGCAGCCGTACGACACCGTCCAGCAGGGCGTCCGACCAGTCGCCCGGCCCGATCCGCAGGGATGCCCCGCTGTCGGTGAGGAACGTCCGCTCGGCGGCGGCACCGGTGTCGACGAGACAGATCACCGTGCCGGTCGGCGCCTCCGGATCGACGACCAGGAGGGGCCGTACCCCGCTCGCCGTGAGTTCCCGCGCGTGCCACTCCGCCGCGTCCGCCCCCACCCGCCCGAACAGCCGGACGTCACCGGCCCCCCAACGCGCCGCCCAGCACGCCACATTGGCGCCCGCCCCGCCCGGCACGGTCAGGATCGCCGCGCCCGTGTCCGTACCGGCCGCGAGCGCCCCGTGATGCCGGGCCACCACATCGGTGATGACGTCCCCGACCACCAGCAGGGCACCGCGCGGTGCCGCCCTCCCCGGCCCGGTCCCGCTCACGCCACCCGGGCCCAGGCCCCGGCGATGGCCGCCGCCAGCCGTACGTTCCCGCGCACCGCCGCCAGATTGGCCTCCAGGGAGGCGCCATCGGTGTGCCGCACCAGGTGGTCGAGCAGGAACGGCGTCACGCCCTGACCGCTGACCCCCGCCGCCTCGCACGCCCGCAGCGCGTCGGCCAGCACGCGCGCGTGCAGCGCCGGATCCAGTTGCTCCGCCTCCGGCACCGGGTTGGCGACGATCAGCGCCGACGCGGGCCCGTCCAGCGCGTCCTGGGCGCTCATGACGTCCGCCACCGCACCGGGCGTGTCCAGCCGCCAGTCCACCGGGTGCCCCGCGTCGGAGAGATAGAAGCCGGGGAACCGGTCGGTGCCGTATCCGGCGACCGCCACGCCGAGCGTCTCCAGCCGCTGGAGCGTCGCCGGGACGTCCAGGATCGACTTGACGCCCGCGCACACCACCGTGATCCGGGTCCGCGCCAGCAGCCCCAGATCCGCCGACTCGTCCTGCGTCACGGTCCATTCCCGGTGCACCCCGCCGAGCCCGCCCGTCGCGAACACCCGCACCCCGGCCCGCGCGGCCAGCAGCGCCGTCGCCGACACCGTCGTGGCACCGCTCGCCCCGGCCGCCACCGCGAGCGGCAGATCCCGGTGCCCCAGCTTGCGGATCCCGTCCTGGGTGGCGATCCGCTCCACCTGCTCCTTGTCGAGCCCGACATACGGCCGCCCGTCCAGCACGGCGATCGTCGCCGGTACGCCGCCCTCCCGCCGGACGAGCGCCTCCAACTCCTCCGCCACCCTCAGATTGCGGGGGCGGGGCAGCCCGTGCGCGATGATCGTCGACTCCAGGGCCACCACGGGGCGCCGCGCCGCGACCGCCTCCCTTACCTCCTCGGACACCACCAGCGTCACATCTGCCTCCTGTCGGTCGTCCTGCCTCATCCCTGGCGGGCGGCACCCGCCGTCAAACCCTTTGCGCGCGACCCGGCGGCATATGAGGCTGAGGGCATGACGGACAATCTGACACGACTCGACCATGTGGTCCTCTGGGTGCGCGACCCGATCGCCGCGGCGGGCTTCTACGAGCGGACGGTCGGCCTGGAGCCGGTGCGGCTCGCCGAGTTCGCCGCGGGACAGGCCCCCTTCCCCTCCGTACGCCTCAATGAGGAGTCCATCGTCGACCTGATGCCCCTCGCCATGGCCGGGCGCCTGACGATGCTGCCCGGGGCCGCCGAGAGCGCGGGCCATCCCGTCAACCACGTCTGCGTCGCCCTCCCGCGGGCCGCCTTCGACGCCCTCCGCACCCGCCTGAGCGAGGCATCCGTCCCCCTCTCCGGGATCTCCCACGACTCCTACGGCGCCCGGGGTCCGGCCCGCCGCAGCTTCTACTTCCGCGACCCGGACGGCAATGTCTTCGAGGCCCGCCACTACGACTGAGCCCCGCGCGGACCCCGCCCCGGGCGCCGGTGCTGCCCACCGGCCCCCGACCGACCGCCCTGGGACGCCCTACCACCGCTCAGACGCCCCGGAGCGCCGGTCCGTCCGGATCTCACAACAGAGGCTTCAGAACAGCATCCCGGAACAGAGGCTCAGAACAGCATCCCGGAACAGAGGCTCGGACCAGCAGTTCGGAGCAGGGGATCAGAACAGCGGCTCGGGGAGCACCCCCTCCAGGGCGAGCAGCTTCCGCTTGGTCTCCAGCCCGCCCCCGAACCCGCCGATCCCGCCGTCGCTCTCCACCACCCGGTGACAGGGCACCACCACGGGCAGCGGATTGGCTCCCATCGCCACCCCGACCGCCTGGGCCGCGCCGCGCTGACCGACCCGGTCGGCCAGATCCCCGTAGCCGACCACCGCTCCGAACGGCACCCCGGCGGCCAGTTCACGCAGCACCTGCCGGTTGAAGCCGGAGATCAGCGACCAGTCCAGGGGCAGCTCGAAGTCCTTGAGCCCACCCGCGAAATACGCCCTGAGCTGGCGTATCGGCTCGGCCAGCAACGGCGAGCCCGGTTCCTCGACCGGCGCGGTGCCCAGCCGGGACGCGAGCCGCTCCAGCGCCCGGTCGCGCACCGGGCCGGTGGCGTGGAAGACGACGTTCACCAGGCCCTCGGGGGTGGCGGCCAGCAGCAGCGGACCGATGTCACTCCCGACCACCGCCCACACGACCCGCTGCCCGGAACGCCCATCACTGTTCATGCCCCCACGCTACGGCCCACCACTGACAACGCCCCCAGCCCGGCGGGACCGCCCCCCACGCTCGCGCGGCAAGGCCGCCCACCGGGGCGCCCACTCGCGCGCCCGCGCGACAAGCCACCCCCGACCAACCCCTCCCACGGAACGAACGAACACAGACGAAAAGACGAATCCGCGCAGCACCCTCACACCTGGTGCGCACAAGTGGGGCGAGGACGTGTCTCTTTGCGGGAAAGTCGTTCGAGGGTTCCGCCGGGGGTCATACTCTCTGCGTCAACCCAGGCCGACGGGGCGGTCGTGGGAGGGGGCACAGGGCACGGACTCGCGGGACGCACCGGGCGGAAGGGCAGCCGCGCATGCACGGCACGGTCGACGGATTCAGCTACGGCCTGGTCACACCGCTGGTGGCCTATCTCATGGCCTGCCTGGGCGGGGCACTGGGACTGCGCTGCACCTCCAGATCCCTGCTCGTCTCCCGCACCTGGCGCCCCGGCTGGCTCGCCCTGGGCTCGGCCGCGATCGGCTCCGGCATCTGGACCATGCACTTCATCGCGATGATGGGGTTCACGGTGCGGGAGGCGCCGATCCACTACGACAAACCCCTGACCTACGCGAGCCTCGCCGTCGCCGTCGTCATGGTCGGCGTCGGGATCTTCATCGTCGGCTACAAGGGCGCCAGGGGAGCCGCGCTCTTCACCGGCGGTACCATCACCGGCCTCGGTATCGCCACCATGCACTACCTCGGCATGGCCGGCATGCACCTGAACGGAACGTTCCAGTACAACACCCTGCTCGTCGCCGCCTCGGTCGTGATAGCTATGGCCGCCGCGACCGCCGCCCTGTGGGCCGCCGGGCAGGTGCGCGGCGTCCTGTGGAGCGTGGGCGCCGGACTGGTCATGGGCCTCGCCGTGACCGGCATGCACTACACGGGCATGGCCGCCCTCAGTGTCCGGTTGCACGGCACTGCGGCCCCGGCGGCCGGTGAGTCGCCCGCCGCGCTGCTGGCCCCCATGCTGATCGGCCCCCTGGCCTTCCTCTGCCTGGCCGCAGCCGTCGTGATCTTCGATCCGCTGCTGGTGCTGGGCAGGCCCGCCCCGCCCCGCGTCGAGCCCCGGCCCGGCGTCCCCGCCCACCGCTCCGTGCCGCCGCGCCCCGCCCGCCGCCGCGCCCTGCGTCCCCGCCGCGATCGGGAACCGGGCCCCGGCCGCGCCCGAATCGCCCAGCGCCGCTGATTCACCCCCGCGAAACCCCAGGTCAGACGGCCCGACCGCGCCGGAGCCGGACGGTTGTCAGTGGCGGGTCGTACGGTGGAGACCATGCGGCCCGTTTCTCAGATCGAACGCTCGGTGGCGCCCTTCGAGGTCGTCAGCTCCTACCAGCCCAACGGCGACCAGCCCAAGGCCATCGCCGACCTCGCCCGGCGCATCCGGGGCGGCGAGAAGGACGTGGTCCTGCTCGGCGCGACCGGCACCGGCAAGTCCGCCACCACGGCGTGGATGATCGAGCAGCTCCAGCGCCCCACACTCGTCATGGCGCCGAACAAGACGCTGGCCGCCCAGTTGGCGAACGAATTCCGCGAGCTGCTGCCGAACAACGCGGTCGAGTACTTCGTCTCGTACTACGACTACTACCAGCCCGAGGCGTACGTCCCGCAGTCGGACACCTACATCGAGAAGGACTCCTCGATCAACGAGGAGGTCGAGCGGCTGCGCCACTCCGCGACCAACTCGCTGCTCACCCGCCGTGATGTCGTGGTGGTCGCCTCCGTCTCCTGCATCTACGGCCTGGGCACCCCGCAGGAGTACGTGGACCGCATGGTCCCGCTGAAGGTCGGCGAGGAGATCGACCGCGACCAGCTCCTGCGCCGCTTCGTCGACATCCAGTACACCCGCAACGACACGGCCTTCACCCGCGGCACCTTCCGGGTCCGCGGCGACACCATCGAGATCTTCCCGGTCTACGAGGAGCTGGCCGTCCGCATCGAGATGTTCGGCGACGAGATCGAGGCGCTCTCCACCCTGCACCCGCTCACCGGCGAGATCATCAGCGACGACGAGCAGCTCTACGTCTTCCCCGCCTCCCACTACGTCGCCGGACCCGAGCGCATGGAGCGCGCCGTCAACGACATCGAGAAGGAGTTGGGGGAGCGTCTCGCCGAGCTGGAGAAACAGGGCAGGCTCCTGGAGGCCCAGCGGCTGCGCATGCGCACCACCTACGACATCGAGATGCTCCGCCAGATCGGCACCTGCTCCGGCGTGGAGAACTACTCGATGCACTTCGACGGCCGCGAGCCCGGCTCCCCCCCGAACACCCTGCTCGACTACTTCCCGGACGACTTCCTCCTGGTCATCGACGAGTCGCATGTCACGGTCCCGCAGATCGGCGCCATGTACGAGGGCGACGCCTCCCGCAAGCGCACCCTGGTCGACCACGGCTTCCGGCTGCCGTCCGCGCTGGACAACCGCCCGCTCAAGTGGGAGGAGTTCACCGAGCGCATCGGCCAGACCGTCTATCTGTCGGCGACCCCCGGGCAGTACGAGCTGTCCCGCTCCGACGGCGTGGTCGAACAGATCATCCGCCCCACCGGCCTGGTCGACCCCGAGGTCGTCGTCAAGCCGACCGAGGGCCAGATCGACGACCTGGTGCACGAGATCCGCACCCGGGTCGAGAAGGACGAGCGGGTCCTCGTCACCACGCTCACCAAGAAGATGGCCGAGGACCTCACCGACTACTTCCTGGAGCTGGGCATCCACGTCCGCTATCTGCACAGCGACGTCGACACCCTGCGCCGGGTCGAGCTGCTGCGCGAGCTGCGGGCCGGCGAGTTCGACGTCCTGGTGGGCATCAACCTGCTCCGGGAGGGCCTGGACCTGCCCGAGGTGTCCCTGGTGGCGATCCTCGACGCCGACAAGGAGGGCTTCCTGCGCTCCGGCACCTCCCTGATCCAGACCATCGGCCGCGCGGCGCGCAATGTCTCCGGCCAGGTCCACATGTACGCCGACAAGATCACCCCGGCGATGGAGAAGGCCATCGACGAGACCAACCGCCGCCGGGAGAAGCAGGTCGCCTTCAACAAGGCCAACGGCATCGACCCGCAGCCGCTGCGCAAGAAGATCAACGACATCGTCGCCCAGATCGCCCGCGAGGACGTCGACACCGAACAGCTTCTGGGCTCCGGCTACCGCAGAGCCGCCAAGGACGGCCGCGGCACCAAGGCCCCCGTCCCCTCCCTCGGCCGCGCCGACTCCGGCGCCAAGGCCACCAGGAAGGGCGGGGCGGCCAAGGGCGGGGCCAAGGAGACCGTTCCGACGGACCGGCCCGCCGCCGACCTCGCCGAGCAGATCGAGGAGCTGACCGCCCGGATGCGCGCCGCAGCCGCCGACCTCCAGTTCGAGATCGCCGCCAGATTGCGTGACGAGGTGTCCGAGATGAAGAAGGAGTTGCGCCAGATGAAAGAGGCGGGCCTGAGCTGAGACCCGCCCCGGGTGCCGGCCCCCGCCCCGCGGCCGGCACCCGCGCGGAGGCCCCCACCGGGCGTCCGGCGCGCTGTGTTGCAAGAGCGACACAAAGTCCGAACCGGGGTACGTCACTGTCAGTGCCCCTGCGTAGGGTTCGTGCAACCGCGGCTTCGCGGGAACAGGGGACAGCTCAACAAGAGGGGAATCAGCGCGTGACCGTCAATATGACCAAGGGTCAGGCCATCAGCCTTCAGAAGAACGACGGCGGCAGCCTGACCGCGGTCCGCATGGGTCTCGGCTGGCAGGCGGCCCCCCGCCGGGGCCTGTTCGGCTCGCGTACCCGGGAGGTCGACCTGGACGCCTCCGCGGTGCTGTTCGCGGACAAGCAGCCGGTCGACGTCGTCTTCTTCCGCCACCTGGTGAGCGACGACGGTTCGGTGCGGCACACCGGTGACAACCTGGTCGGCGGTGTCGGCCAGGGCGGCGACGACGAGGCGATCCTCGTCGACCTGTCCCGTGTGCCGGTCCACATCGACCAGATCGTCTTCACCGTGAACTCGTTCACCGGCCAGACGTTCCAGGAAGTGCAGAACGCGTTCTGCCGCATCGTGGACGAGACCAACGGCCAGGAACTGGCCCGCTACACCCTGGCCGGCGGCGGCGCCTACACCGCCCAGATCATGGCCAAGGTGCACCGCACGGGCAGCAACTGGACGATGACGGCCCTCGGAACGCCCGCCAACGGCCGCACCTTCCAGGACCTGATGCCGGCGATCCTGCCGCACCTGTAGATCCAGGGATCCACAGGTCCACAGGTCCGTAGATCCAGGGATTCAGTGATCCGCAGATCCGCAGATCCACAGATCCCGGGATCCACGGGTCGATGGATCCACCGGGGATCCACCGCCGCGGGCGAGCGGCGCACCGACACCGAGAAGCGACACAGGGGGACTGACGCGATGACGGCCGAGCTGGTGCGGGGGCAGAACCACCCGCTCTCCCAGGCCCGTCTGGAGATCCGGGTATCGGCCGGCAAGCCGATCGTGGCCGGGGCCACGGTCGGCGGCGCGGACGGCACCGTGCGGGGCGTCGAAGGGGTGGCCCATCCGGGCGCGCCCACGCTGCCCGGCCTGGAGGTCTCCCGGCAGGCGGCGGCGGACCACCGGCTCGCGGTGGACCTCGACGCCCTCCCGGACGACGTGCACCGGCTCAGTGTGCTGCTCGCCCTGCCGGTCGGGGTCGGCGGACCGCTCTCCTTCGGCGCGGTCGCCGCCCCGTTCGTCGCGGTCACCGGCCTCGACGGCACGGAGGTCGCCAGCTACACCATCACCGGCCTGGACGCCGAGTCCGCCGTCGTCGCCCTGGAGCTGTACCGGCGCCAGGACGCCTGGAAGGTGCGCGCGGTCGGCCAGGGCTACGCGGGCGGCCTGGCCGAGCTGCTCACCGACCAGGGCCTGCCGCAGGCCCGCCAGCTCGCGAGCAGCATCAACGACGCGGTCGCGTCGGGCGTGGCCCGCTCGGTGGCCGCCCCGCCGTCCCGCACCCAGGACGGCGACCGCACCCGCCAGACGGCGGCCCCCGCACCCCGCCCGGACCAGTCCGGGTCGCCCTACGGCACCTCCCCGGGCACCTCGCCCACCCTCCCCGGCGGCTACCCCGCGTCCCCGCCACCCACCGACCCGTCGGCCGTTCCCCCGCCCTCGGCACCCACCGGGGGCCCCGTCGACTACAGCCACCCGGGCCGCCGGAACGCCGCCCCGCCGCCGCCCCCGCCCACCGCGCCCCCCTCCGCGCCCGGCCGCCCCGCCCAGCCCGTCGCGGGCGACGCCACCGGCTGGTCCATGGAGGAGCGGCTCTACAACCAGGTGTGGGGCATGTTCGAGGACCTCGCGCGCACGGTGGCCTCCTACCGCAGCGCCGTCGACTTCGCCGAGTCCCGGATGGACAAGGAGCTGGACCAGGTCCTCTCCGACCCGCGCAGCCGCATAGGGGGCCAGGCCGACGCCGCGCGCGAGGCCGCCCGCGCCAAGCACGACCAGCTCGTCGACCAGGCCCGCCAGTCCCTCGACCGGGACATGGCCCAGCTCGCCGCCGAGGCCGGGGTCGTCGAGCCAGCCCTGCCCGCCGCCTACGCCCGCTGGGACAACCCCGTCTGGCACGCCTACCGCGTGCCGATGGAGATGCCCATGGCGATGCGGCTGGGTGACCTCCATCTGCCCGAGAGCGAGCAGCTCACCATTCCGCTGCTGGCCCGGCTGCCCCTGGAGCGGGGCATCTGGGTGGACGCGGGCCGGGCCGGGGCGGCGGACGGCTCGTTCGCCGACGCCCACGATCTGCGCCGGCTGGCCCTGGAGACGGCGGTCTCGCACACGGCCCGGCTGCTCGCGGTGCACCCGCCCGGCGAGTTCACCGTCCATGTCATCGACCCGGCGGGCTCCGGCGTCCAGGCGCTCGCCCCGCTGGTGCAGACCGGGGTGCTGGCCGCGCCGCCCGCCCAGGGCGCCGCGGGGGTCGCGGAAGCCCTCGGCCGGCTCACCCAGCGGGTGGACCTGGTGCAGATGGCGGTCCGCGGCGGCGCCTCCGACGCCCTCCCGCCCGGCTTCGACACCGCCCAGCAGCTCCTGGTGGTCAACGACTTCCCGCACGGCTTCGACGACCGGGCCGTGACCCAGCTCCGCTATCTCGCGGACGAGGGCCCCGCCGTGGGCGTCCATCTGATGATGGTCGCCGACCGCGAGGACGCCTCGGCCTACGGACCGTTGCTCGACCCGCTGTGGCGTTCGCTCCTGCGACTGACACCGGTGCCCGACGACCATCTGGCCGACCCCTGGGTGGGTCACGCGTGGACCTACGAGCCGCCGCTCCCGCCCCCCGGCAGCCAGGTGCTGACCCAGGTGCTGCGGCAGGTCGCCGAGACCCGCCGCGCCTGGGACCGCTGAGCCCCCGGCCCCTCCACACCGGTGCGCATCCCCTGCGCGGGGGTGCGCACCGCTTCGTTCAAGGCGTGACAAAAGTCGGCTGAACAGGCGACTTTATAGTTACTTTACCTAAGGCTTTACCTTTCCTTGGGTATGAGGGTATGGTTGTACGCACGGAGGGGAGTACTCCCTGCCTACTGCGGCGTACCCGTCAATACGGATCAGGCCAGATCCCGGGGCGTCGGCCCGTGGCTTCCCGCGCATCCCGCGCACGGAAGGCCCGGGTGGAAGAGACCTCCGGCAGCGACGACGCTGACTGACTGTTTGCCGTTACGTACTGCCGGAGGCGCAGTGGATGTTTCCGTGACCCTGTGGGTCGTGACTGTCGTGGGCCTTGCGGCCCTCATCGCGGTGGACTTCTTCATCGGGCGCAAGCCCCATGAGGTGTCCATCAAGGAAGCCGGAATCTGGACCATCGTCTGGATCGTGCTGGCCGCCCTCTTCGGCGTCGGCCTGCTGATCTTCGGAGGCGGCCAGGCCGGCGGCGAGTTCTTCGCCGGGTACATCACCGAGAAGTCCCTGAGCGTCGACAACCTGTTCGTGTTCGTACTGATCATGGCGAAGTTCGCCGTGCCACCCCAGTACCAGCAGCGGGTGCTGCTCATCGGTGTGCTGATCGCCCTGGTGCTGCGCACGATCTTCATCGCGGCCGGTGCCGCGATCATCGCCAACTTCTCGTGGGTCTTCTACATCTTCGGCGCCTTCCTCATCTGGACCGCCTGGAAGCTCATCCAGGAGGCCCGTGCCAACGAGGACGAGGAGGACTTCGAGGAGAACAAGCTCCTCAAGGCCGCCGAGCGCCGCTTCGGTGTCGCCGACCGGTACCACGGCACCAAGCTGTGGATCCAGGAGAACGGCAAGCGGGTGATGACCCCGATGCTGGTCGTCATGCTCGCCATCGGCACCACCGATGTGCTCTTCGCCCTCGACTCCATCCCGGCGATCTTCGGCCTGACCCAGGACCCGTACATCGTCTTCACCGCCAACGCCTTCGCCCTCATGGGTCTGCGGCAGCTCTACTTCCTCATCGGCGGACTGCTCAAGAAGCTGGTCCACCTGAGCTACGGCCTGTCGGTCATCCTGGGCTTCATCGGCGTCAAGCTGGTGCTGCACGCGCTGCACGAGTCCGGGGTGCATGTTCCCGAGATCAGCATCCCGGTCTCCCTGGGCGTCATCTGCGGCGTCCTGATCATTACCACGATCACCAGCCTCCGCGCCTCCAAGAAGCAGGCGGCGGCCGAGGCTGAGCAGGGCGGCGGGGAGGGCACCCCCAAGAACAGCATCGACGCCTGACCGCGTCAGCAGAAACCGCACCACAGCACGACCACACCGGGACGGCGATCGGCGACCAGCCGACCGCCGCCCCGGCACGTGAACCGCTACACCCGCAACCGCTACATCCACATCAGGTTCGAGCGCAGGAGGAGATGAGGGGCCGGCCCCGCAAGGCCGGTTGGGGTCCCGGACGCCTGTCGTCCACCGGACCCGGTGACGGCCGAGCCCACGCGCGACCGCCCGATCGCTTCCTCTCGCCGTTCGAGACGCAGGGGAGGCTATGTGCAGCAGCGACCGCAGGACAGACCCGACACCCGCACGGACGACCAGAAGACCCCCCGGACCCCCGGGAAATCGGAGCACGGGGCCCAGACGCACCGGAGTGCGAAGCCCGAAGCCCTCTGGGACGATCACAGCATGATCGCTCGGCTCAAGAGGCTCTCGACGCAGTGGACGTTCGTGGTGCCGGTGCTCGCGATCGTGCTGCTGATCCTCACCTGGGGCCGCGATCTGCCCGGCGCGGGCGTCGCGGTCGTCACCCTCGTCCTCGCCGGATCCGTACTGGCCGCCGTGCACCACGCCGAGGTGGTCGCCCACCGGGTCGGCGAACCCTTCGGCTCCCTCGTCCTGGCCGTGGCGGTCACCATCATCGAGGTCGCGCTGATCGTGACCCTGATGATCGACGGCGGCGACAAGAGCTCCACCCTGGCCCGCGACACCGTCTTCGCCGCCGTGATGATCACCTGCAACGGCATCGTCGGCCTCTGTCTGCTGGTCGGCTCACTGCGCCACGGCACGGCCGTCTTCAACCCCGAGGGCACCGGCGCCGCCCTCGCCACCGTCGCGACCCTGGCCACCCTGAGCCTGGTGCTCCCGACCTTCACCACCAGCAAGCCCGGCCCCGAGTTCTCCGGCGTCCAACTGGCCTTCGCGGCGGTGTCGTCCCTGGTGCTCTACGGCTTGTTCGTGACGACCCAGACCGTCCGCCACCGCGACTACTTCCTGCCCATCACCCGCGACGGCGAGGTGATAACGGCCGACGACCACGCCGACGCCCCCTCCTCCCGCACCGCCTACATCAGCCTCGGTCTGCTGGGCCTCGCGCTGATCGGGGTGGTCGGACTCGCCAAGGGGGTGTCACCGACCATCGAGTCCGGCGTCGAGGGCGCCGGGCTGCCGCACGCCGTGGTCGGTGTGGTCATCGCCCTGCTGGTGCTGCTCCCCGAGACCATCGCCGCGGTGCGCTCCGCGCGGCGCGACCGGGTGCAGACCAGCATGAACCTCGCCCTCGGCTCCGCCATGGCCAGCATCGGCCTCACCATCCCGGCCGTCGCCCTCGCCTCGATCTGGCTCTCCGGCCCGCTCGTCCTCGGCCTCAGCTCGACCCATATGGTGCTGCTCGCCCTGACGCTCGTGGTCAGTTCCCTGACCGTGGTGCCAGGCCGGGCCACACCCCTCCAGGGCGGAGTCCATCTGGTGATCTTCGCGGCGTATCTGGAACTGGCCATGAATCCCTGAGACCACGGTCGTACCGGGCGCGGTCCCTGCGGTCCCCGGGTCCCGAGGCAGACGGGGCCGTACGGGGCCGTACGGGGCCGTACGGCCGGGAGAGAAGTCTGACGGGGGCGCAGGAGGTCTGACGAGGACGAACCTCTGTGGGGACGAGTGCCGACGGGGACGAACCTCTGCGGCGGCGAGTTCTGACCGGGACGAGCCCCGTGCGGGGACGTGATCCTGCGGCGGACAAGGGGTTCTGCGGCAGACAAGATCCGACGGGAACGAGGAGACCTGAGGCGGACGGCGCCCCGTCGGCGAGGGGGGTGCCCCGCAATCTGCGGCACCCCCCTTCAGCGCCCCCTGGCCCTCTCCTGGGCCCAGGGCCCAGGGCCCAGGGCCCTTCGGACCCAGGGGCCCCTTGGGCCACGTCGACCTCATCAACCCCTGCCGGAGCCTCACCCCGAGACCGGCTGGGCCTCCCGCACCGGCACCGGCCGCGTCTCCGGCAGCAGCGCGAAGCACCCGAGGCTCAGCAGCGCGATCCCGGTCAGATACGCGGCCACCCCCCACGGCACCCGACCCCCCTGCTCGGCCAGCGCGGTCGCGGCGATCGGGGTGAGCGCGCCGCCGACCACCCCGCCCAGGTTGTAGCCCACAGCCGCGCCCGTGCACCGCACCCGGGGTTCGTACAGCTCCGGCAGATAGGCGGCGATCACCGCGAACATCGTGATGAACGCCAGCATCGCGCCCAGGAACCCCAGGAACATCAGCAGCGGCGCGGCCGTCGCCAGCAGCGCGACCATCGGGAACATCCACAGCGCCGCCACCGTGCACCCGATCAGACACAGCGGGCGCCGCCCGTAGCGGTCGCCGAGCACGGCCACCAGCGGCGTCAACGCCCCCTTGACCACCACCGCGGCCATGATGCAGGCCAGCATCACGGTACGGCTCACCCCCAGCCGTTCCGTCGCGTACGCGAGCGACCAGGTGGTGACCGCGTAGAAGATCGCGTACCCGACGGCCAGCGCTCCGGCGGTCAGCAGGACGAGCCGCCAGTGGTCGCGCGCCACCTCGGCCAGCGGCACGCGCGCGGGCTCGTCCAGTTCGAGGAACTGCGGGCTCTCGGTGAGCGACGAGCGCAGCCACAGTCCGGCCAGCGCCAGCACCCCGGCTCCCCAGAACGGAATCCGCCAGCCCCAGGACGCGAACTGGGCGTCGGTCAGCATCGCCGACAGCGCCAGCATCACCCCGTTCGCCAGCAGGAACCCGACCGGGGGGCCGACCTGCGGAAAGCTCGACCACAGCCCACGCCGCTCGGGCGGGGCGTGCTCGGCGGTCAGCAGCACGGCACCACCCCACTCACCGCCAAGCCCCAGCCCCTGCACGAACCGCAGCACCAGCAGCAGCGCCGGCGCCGCCACCCCGATCGAGCCGTACGTCGGGAGACAGCCCACGGCGACGGTCGACGCGCCGGTCACCAGCAGCGAGATCACCAGAACCGGCCGCCGCCCGTGCCGGTCCCCGATGTGCCCGAACAGCACCGAGCCCAGCGGCCGGGCGACAAAACCCACGGCGAACGTCCCGAACGCCGCCAGCGTCCCCGCCAGCGGCGAGAACGTCGGGAAGAACAGCGGCCCCAGAACCAGCGCCGCCGCGGTTCCGTAGACGAAGAAGTCGTAGAACTCGATGGCCGTCCCGGCGAGAGAGGCCATGGCGAGCCGCAACATGCCGGGTTTCCGTACGGTGTGTACATCGTGCATGCCGCGTCAACTACCCACGGTGACCATGGGTTACGGGGGCGTGTGGAGGCGCCCGCGGCGTGCGACCCGGGGGCGTGGTGCGCGGTGCGCGCGGGGTGGTTCGACGCCCCCGCATGCCGGGTCGGCACCGGCTCTGGGAGGGCGTCGGGCGAGGTGATCACCTACCGGGATCAGGAGAGGGCCACCCGTGCACCGCGGCGTGATAGACCGGGGGCGAGCGGCGGTCCCGGCGGACCGCACCCCGTCGACGGACCGGAGGAACCGTGCCCCGC
Source organism: Streptomyces sp. NPDC093252 (assembly GCF_040683675.1). Lineage (NCBI taxonomy): Bacteria > Bacillati > Actinomycetota > Actinomycetes > Kitasatosporales > Streptomycetaceae > Streptomyces > Streptomyces sp. NPDC093252. The sequence goes on from NZ_JBFBEM010000006.1 coordinate 268,385, forward strand.
ACCCTGGCCAACGCCCCGATCATGATCCTCAACGGCCCCAACCTGAACCTTCTCGGGCAGCGGCAGCCGGAGATCTACGGCTCCGACACCCTGGCCGATGTCGAGGCACTGTGCGCCAAGGCGGCCGGGGCGCACGGCGGCACGGTCGACCTCCGCCAGTCCAACCACGAGGGGCAACTGGTCGACTGGATCCACGAGGCCCGGCTCCACCACTGCGGGATCGTGATCAATCCCGCCGCCTACTCGCACACATCCGTCGCCCTCCTGGATGCCCTCAACACCTGTGACGGACTTCCGGTGGTGGAGGTCCACATCTCCAACATCCATCAGCGGGAGGCGTTCCGGCACCACTCGTATGTGTCGCAGCGCGCGGACGGGGTCATCGCGGGGTGCGGGGTGCAGGGGTATGTGTTCGGAGTGGAGCGGGTGGCGGCACTGGCGAAGGCGGCGGCGGAGCAGCGTCCCTGAGAGGAAGCCCCGGCGGAACGGCGTCCCCAGGGGAACCCCTGACGGAACAGCGCCCCAGGGACGGCCATAAACGCCCTCTGCTCGGCGTGTCGGCGTGCCGGGGCCGCCGGTCGAGGGCGGGGATTCGAGGGACCGGCGGCCCGTACCGCGCCGGAGCCGTCATCCCGCGCGGGGCTGCCTCCAGTGGACCGCGCGGCGATGCGTACCGGGAGCGCCTGTACGACTCCGGTGCGTGTGCGTCATTCACACGGGGTGCGCGATGCCGCCGCCGCGCACCCCTTCACCTTCACCCGGCCACCTGGTCACCACCCGCGCGCGTGCCACTCCGGCAGATGCGGGCGCTCCGCGCCCAGGGTGGTGTCGTTGCCGTGGCCCGGGTAGACCCAGGTCTCGTCCGGGAGGGTGCCGAAGATCTTCGTCTCGACGTCGTGGATGAGGCGGGTGAACGCCGCCGGGTCCTTGCGGGTGTTGCCGACGCCGCCCGGGAAGAGGCAGTCGCCGGTGAACACATGGGGATGGCCGTGCGGGTCGTCGTAGACCAGGGCGATCGAGCCGGGGGTGTGGCCGACGAGGTGGCGGGCGGTGAGGGTCACCCGGCCCACGGTGATCGTGTCGCCGTCGTCCACCAGGACGTCCGTGGGGACCGGGATGCCCTCGGCGTCGTCCCGGCCGGCGTAGGTGCGGGCGCTGGTGGCGGCCACGACGTCCGCCAGGGCCTGCCAGTGGTCGCCGTGCTGGTGGGTGGTGACGACGGAGGCGATCCCGTCGGCGCCGATCGTGCCGAGCAGGGTGTCGGCGTCGTTCGCCGCGTCGATGAGCAACTGTTCGTCGGTGGCCCGGCAGCGCAGCAGATAGGCGTTGTTGTCCATCGGGCCGACCCCGATCTTGGTGATCATCAGGTCCTTCAGCTCGTGCACATCCGCCGGGCCGCCGACCGTCACCTGTCCGCTGTACGTCATGACGGCCAGTCTAGGGCGCCTGATTTGGGGAGGCGGGGCGGCTTCCGGACCGGCCGATGGCTGCCGTCGGCCGCCAGGCGCCCCATGGCCCTCCACCGGACCCCATGGCCCTGCTCAGGTTCCATCGCCCTCTGCCGGTCCCACCGGCTCCCCGCCCGTCCCACCGGCTCCCCACCCGTCCCACCGGCTACCCACCGGAGCGGGCAGGCCCCTGGAGCGGGGCAGGACTAGAGCGGGGGAAGCCCCGGAAGGGCACCCCCCGTGACCGCCAGCGCAGCGCCCTCGCGGCGTCCGGCGAGCCAGCCGACCAGGTCGGCGGCGGTGCCGGTGACCGTCACCTCGGGCTGCTCGGCCCGGCGTCCCGTGTGCCACGCGCGCGTGCCGTCGGTCAGCCGGGTGGGAGGCACCGAGGCGTTGCCCGCGAAGCGGTCGGCGAGGAAGTCGATCTCGCGCTCGGTGAACTCCTCCGGCATGTCCTCCAGCTCGTAGCCGATGCCCAGGTCGACATGGTGCAGCTCGATCTCGGCCCAGCGCCGGAACGGCACCCGGGACGCGGAGTCGGTGACACCGTTGCGCAGCTCCACCGTGCGGGACCAGTCGGCGGGCGCGTCGGCGGTGTCCAGGAAGCGGGCGGCGGTGTCGCGCACATCGGCGAGCTGGACGTCCAGCGGGCGCGGGGCGTCCCGCTCGATGTCGGTGTCCCGGGCCTCGCCCGAGACGTACATGGGCCGCGACTCCCAGACATTCACCAGGGCGTCCGCGTTGCGGGCGAGGTGGGCGAGGATGTGGCCGCGGGTCCAGCCGGGCAGCCGTGACGGTTCTGCGACGGAGGCGTTGTCCAGCTTGGCGACCGCGCTGAGCAGCCGTTCCGTCGCGTCCCGTACGGACGCCAGGTCACGCGTGTGATCAATCATGGGGCCGACCCTAGCCCCGCCACTCCTTCGGGTGAAGGTGGCTGCCCGAGGCCATAAATCGAATGCACGTGCTATAAGGTCGTCGGTGGCGTCGGGCATGCTGGACAGCCCGGGATTGTTATGCGATCCGGAATCCGACCGGCGTTGTCAGTGGCTCCCCCTAGGCTGAGAAAGCACGGGGGCCTCGCCCCTGTCACTTCACTCAAGAAAGGTGCGGACCGGCGTGGCCGACCGTCTCATCGTCCGTGGCGCGCGCGAGCACAACCTGAAGAACGTCTCGCTCGACCTGCCTCGTGACGCGCTCATCGTCTTCACGGGCCTGTCCGGGTCGGGCAAGTCCTCCCTGGCCTTCGACACCATCTTCGCCGAGGGCCAGCGCCGCTACGTGGAGTCGCTCTCCTCGTACGCCCGCCAGTTCCTCGGACAGATGGACAAGCCCGATGTCGACTTCATCGAGGGCCTGTCCCCGGCGGTCTCCATCGACCAGAAGTCGACCTCGCGCAACCCGCGCTCGACGGTCGGCACGATCACCGAGGTCTACGACTATCTGCGGCTGCTCTTCGCGCGCATCGGCAAGCCCCACTGCCCGCAGTGCGGCCGTCCCATCTCCCGCCAGTCGCCCCAGGCCATCGTGGACAAGGTGCTGGAGCTGCCCGAGGGCAGCCGGTTCCAGGTGCTGTCGCCCCTGGTGCGCGAGCGCAAGGGCGAGTTCGTGGACCTCTTCGCCGACCTCCAGACCAAGGGCTACTCCCGCGCGCGGGTGGACGGCGAGACGATCCAGCTCTCCGAGCCGCCCACGCTGAAGAAGCAGGAGAAGCACACCATCGAGGTGGTCGTCGACCGGCTCACGGTGAAGGAGTCCGCCAAGCGGCGCCTCACCGACTCGGTGGAGACCGCTCTCGGCCTGTCCGGCGGCATGGTCGTGCTCGACTTCGTCGACCTCCCCGAGGACGACCCCGAGCGCGAGCGGATGTACTCCGAGCACCTGTACTGCCCGTACGACGACCTGTCCTTCGAGGAGCTGGAGCCCCGCTCCTTCTCCTTCAACTCGCCCTTCGGCGCCTGCCCCGACTGCACGGGCATCGGCACCCGCATGGAGGTCGACCCCGAGCTGATCGTCCCCGACGAGGACAAGAGCCTCGACGAGGGCGCCATCCACCCCTGGTCGCACGGGCACACCAAGGACTACTTCGGCCGCCTCGTGGACGCCCTCGCGGACGCCCTCGGATTCCGTACGGACATCCCCTTCGCGGGGCTGCCGCAGCGCGCCCGCAAGGCCCTGCTGCACGGCCACAAGACCCAGATCGAGGTCCGCTACCGCAACCGGTACGGACGCGAGCGCGTCTACACCACGCCCTTCGAGGGCGCGGTCCCCTTCGTGAAGCGGCGGCACAGCGAGGCCGAGTCCGACGCCAGCCGGGAGCGCTTCGAGGGCTATATGCGCGAGGTGCCCTGCCCCACCTGCCAGGGCACCCGCCTCAAGCCGATCGTCCTCGCGGTCACGGTCATGGAGAAGTCCATCGCCGAGGTCTCCGCGATGTCGATCAGCGACTGCGCGGAGTTCCTGGGCGAGCTGAAGCTCAACGCCCGGGACAAGAAGATCGCCGAGCGGGTGCTGAAGGAGGTCAACGAACGACTCCGCTTCCTGGTCGACGTCGGCCTCGACTATCTGTCGCTCAACCGCGCCGCGGGCACCCTCTCCGGCGGCGAGGCCCAGCGCATCCGCCTCGCCACCCAGATCGGCTCCGGCCTGGTCGGCGTGCTGTACGTGCTGGACGAGCCCTCCATCGGTCTGCACCAGCGCGACAACCACCGGCTGATCGAGACCCTGGTCCGGCTGCGCGACATGGGCAACACCCTGATCGTCGTGGAGCACGACGAGGACACCATCAAGGTCGCCGACTGGGTGGTCGACATCGGCCCCGGCGCGGGGGAGCACGGCGGCAAGGTCGTGCACAGCGGCTCTCTGAAGGAGCTGCTCGCCAACGAGGAGTCGCAGACCGGGCTGTATCTCGCGGGCAAGAAGGCCATTCCGCTGCCCGACATCCGCCGCCCCCACGACCCGTCCCGCCGGCTCACGGTGTTCGGTGCCCGGGAGAACAACCTCCGGGACATCGACGTCTCCTTCCCCCTGGGCGTCTTCACCGCGGTCACGGGCGTGTCCGGCTCCGGCAAGTCGACCCTGGTCAACGACATCCTGTACACCCATCTGGCGCGCGAGCTGAACGGCGCCAAGAGCGTCCCCGGCCGCCACACCCGGGTGGAGGGCGACGACCTGGTCGACAAGGTCGTCCATGTCGACCAGTCACCCATCGGCCGCACCCCGCGCTCCAACCCGGCGACCTACACCGGCGTCTTCGACCACATCCGCAGACTGTTCGCGGAGACGACCGAGGCGAAGGTGCGCGGTTATCTGCCGGGGCGCTTCTCCTTCAACGTCAAGGGCGGTCGATGCGAGAACTGCGCGGGCGACGGCACGATCAAGATCGAGATGAACTTCCTGCCGGACGTCTACGTCCCGTGCGAGGTCTGCCACGGCGCCCGGTACAACCGCGAAACGCTGGACGTCCACTACAAGGGCAGGTCCATCGCCGAGGTCCTGAACATGCCGATCGAGGAGGCGCTCGACTTCTTCGAGGCCGTCCCCGCGATCTCCCGCCACCTCAGGACCCTGCACGACGTGGGGCTCGGTTACGTCCGCCTCGGCCAGTCGGCGACGACCCTGTCCGGCGGTGAGGCCCAGCGCGTCAAGCTGGCCAGCGAACTGCAGAAGCGGTCCACCGGGCGCACGGTCTACGTCCTGGACGAGCCGACCACCGGTCTGCACTTCGAGGACATCAGCAAGCTGCTGACGGTCCTGGCCGGTCTGGTCGACAAGGGCAACACGGTCATCGTCATCGAGCACAACCTCGATGTGATCAAGACCGCCGACTGGGTCGTCGACATGGGTCCCGAGGGCGGCGCCGGCGGTGGTGTCGTGGTCGCCGAGGGCCCGCCGGAACTGGTCGCCGGGGTCTCCACCAGCCACACCGGCAAGTTCCTGCGGGAGATCCTCGACCCGGACCGGATCAGCGACGCCGCCGCGGTGAAGGCTCCGCGCCGGGCGGCCGCCAGGAAGACCGTCGCGGCGAAGACCACGGCGAAGCGGACAGCCACGGCCCAGACGACGGCTACGGCCAAGACGACGGCCGCGGCGAGGAAGACAACCACCGCAAGGAAGACAACCACCGCGAAGAAGGCAACCGCCGCGAAGAAGACGGCCACTGCCGAGACGACGGCCCCGGCCGCCGGGGCGACCGGGACCGCGAACAACACCGCGTCGAAGAAGGCGGCGGGCGCCACGAAGAAGACCACACCCGCGAAGAAGACGACCCGGGCGCGGAAGGCATGAGGAACCTCGGGCCGCCACCTCGGGACGAGGCGGGCCGGGTCACCGGGCCGCCGGATCGCGAGGCGCGCGCCCACACGAGGGTTCGTCACTCGAACGAGTGATCGTGGCTGCGGGCGGTGCCCGGGGGAACTCCCCCCGAGGCGCCGCCCGTTGTCATATCAGTCCGGCCGCGAAGCCCGGACGGGAACGGACCTGAAGGCTCCTGAAGGGCCCTGAAGGGTCCTGAACGATCCGGGCGCAGTTCAGGCGCTCTGGCCCTGCGGCTCGACAAAGCGCATGTCCAACCGCACCTTGACAACAGAACCAATGAATCCCGGCGCGAAACCCAGCCCGAAGTCACCGCGCCGGATCTCTCCGGTCGCCGTGAAAGCCGCCCGCCTCCTCTGATCCACAGAGGAGGCCGACACCCCGCCGAAGGCCACGGCGAGCGATACCGGGCGGGTCACCTCCCCGATGGTCAGGTCCCCGGCCAGCGTCCAGTCCCCGCCCCCGCCGGACACCCCCGTGGCGCGGAACGAAAGGGTCGGCCGCTTCTCCACATCCAGCATGCCCTCCGAGCGGACATGCGTGTCCCGCTTGGCGTTCCCGGTGTCGAACGAGGCGAGGGCGATCTCCGCGTCCACCCGGGTCGCCTCGGCCCGCTCCCCGATGTGCAGATCGGCGCGCACATCAGTGAACCGTCCGCTCACCTTGATGAGCCCCACCTTGCGGACGGTGAAGGTGACGGCCGAGGCAGCCGGATCGAGCGTCCAGTGTCCGGACGACAGGGGCAGAACGGCGGCGGTGGCGGTCGGCGACGCCGCCCGGTCTTCGTCAGTCATGCCACCACCCTCCGGCCACCCGCCGCCCGGAGGGAGACCGGGCCGAGGGTGGTAGTGGCAGGGCCACCCTCCGCGGCGGACCACGCTGTACGTTCGACAGGTGAGCGACAATCCGCTGGGCACCTTTCTGCGCACCCGCCGTGAGGGCCTCACCCCCGCCGAGGTGGGGCTGCCCACGGGCGCCCGCCGCCGCACCCCCGGCCTGCGGCGGGCCGAGCTGGCGACACTGGCCGACATCAGCGTCGAGTACCTCATACGGCTCGAACAGGGGCGTGACCGCAACCCCTCGCCCCAGGTCCTCGGCGCCCTCGGGGACGCGCTGCTGCTGAGCGGCCCCGACCGGTTCCTCATGTTCCGGCTCGCCAAGGAATCCGGCGACGCCAAGAACCTCTGCATTGCGGCCACCCCGCCCACGTTCACCGTCCGGCCCACCGTCCGGGCACTCCTGGACCGCCTGGAACCCACCCCGGCCGTACTGATCAACTGGGTCGGCGACATCATCGCCCACACCCGGGGCTACGAACGGCTCGCCCGCCCTCTCGGCCTGCTCGACCCGGCCGACGGCCGGCGGCCCAACATGGTCCGCTGGGTGTTCACCGACGACCGCGCCCGTGCCGCCTACCCCGGCTGGGAGCGGCTCGCCGATGACCAGATCGCCCATCTGCGCAACGAGGCGTCCCTCCAGGACCCTCATGTGGCAGCGCTGGCGAACGAGCTGACGGTCACCGCCGGTGCCGCGTTCACCGAGCGGCTCACCGCCCTCCCGGCCCTGCCCGCCCCCACCGGCATCGACCTCCTCGAACACCCCGACGCGGGCCGACTGCGCCTGTCCTTCGAGACGCTCTCCCTGCCGGGCGACGGCCAGCGCCTGCTGGTCCACCTCCCGGCCGACGAGGCCACGGCGGCGGCCCTGGACCGCCTCAACGGACGGACACCGGGGGCACTGCGGGCCGTGAGCGGCTGACGGGCGGGCGCGGGGGACGGCTCGGCTAGAACTGCCCCACCTCGGAGGCGTACGGCGGTTCCGCGCCCGCCCGGGAGCAGGTGATCGCCGCGGCGCGGGCGGCGAACCGCAGGAGGCGGGTCCAGCCGTCCCGGCCGAGGGCGGCGAGCGCGGGGGCGGACAGGGCCTGCTGCAGGGCGAGCCCGTGCAGCAGGGCGGCGTTGACGGTGTCGCCGGCACCGATCGTGTCGACGACGTCGACCTTCTCACCCGGGACGGAGTACTCGGCGTACTCCGCGTACTTGGCGTACTCGGTGTGCGCCCCGCCCCGCCCCTCACCACCGTCGCCCCGGGTGAACACCGTCAGCCCGTCGCCGCCCCGGGTGATCACCACGGCCGTGGGGCCCTCGGCCAGCCACTCCTTCGGGGTGCCGCCCAGCCAGCGCGCGTCCTCCTCGGAGAGCTTGAGCAGGGTGACCGAGGGCAGCCAACTGCGGAACCGGGCGCGGTAGGCATCGGGGTCGTCGATCAGGACGGCGCGGATGTTGGGGTCGAGGGTGGTGAAGACGCCCTGGGCGGCGGCGGTCCGGAGCAGTTCCTCGTAGGCGGTCGCGCCCGGTTCGAGGACGAGGGAGCAGGTGCCGAAGGAGAGGGCGCGGGTGCCGGTGGGCAGCTCGGCGGGGGCGGTGAAGAGACGGTCGGCGGTGCCCTCGACGTAGAAGGTGTAGGCGGCCGAACCGGTGGCGTCGAGGGTGGCGACCGCGAGGGTGGTGGGTTCGGGGCCGCGCTGGACGGTGGAGACCTCCACACCGGAGCGGCGCAGACCGTCGAGCAGGGCCTCACCGAAGGCGTCCTGTGAGGTGCGGGAGCAGAAGGTGGTGGGGGAGCCGAGGCGGCCGAGGGCCACGGCGGTGTTGTAGGGGCCGCCGCCGAGCGCGGGCCGGAGGGCGGCGAGGGCACCCGTGCCCTGCGGGACCAGGTCGATCAGGGCTTCACCGGCGACGACGATCACGGGGCGGTTCCTCTCGCGGACTCCGGACGGTGGGGCGGGGGTGGTGGCTGCTGGGGGCGTGGGGCGGGGCGTTCGTCGGGGCATCCGCAGGAGCTGCGGTGGACGAAGGCGCAGGGCAGGCGCACGGTGCGGCCGGGGCGGTCCGGGTCGGCGAGCCGGTCCAGCAGGACGCGGACCGCTTCCGCGCCGAGTTCCCGGCTGGGCTGGGCGATGGCGGTGAGGCGGGGCGAGAAGAGATCGGCCCAGGCGAAGTCGTCGAAGCAGCACAGGGCGAGGTCGCCGGGCACGGAGAGGCCGTGGTCGCGCAGGGCGCGCAGGGCACCGATGGTCATCGCGTTGTTGGCGGTGACCAGGGCGGTCGGCGGGGCGGGCAGCGCCAGCAGGGCGGCGGTGGCCCGTTCGGCGGCCTCGGCGGTGGAGTCGCCGTGGACGACGAGACGCCCGTCGTGGGGGAGCCCGGCGGCGGTGAGGCCCTGGCGGTGGCCGGCGATGCGCTCGGTGGTCGTGCTGAGTCCGGGCAGCCCTGCGACCAGCGCGATCCGGCGGTGGCCGAGACCGGCGAGATGGGTGACGAGCTGCGCGACGGGCGCGGTGTTCTCGGCGCAGACCTGGTCGAAGCGAGGGTGGACGTCCGGGGGGCCGACCGGAGCGGTGCCCGATGGGGTGCGTGGTGGGGTGCCCGGTGGGGTGTTCGGTGGGGCGTCGATCAGCCGGTCCAGGAAGACCGTGGGCACCGAGTGGCGGTGGAGGTAGGCGAGGAGGGCCTGGGGAGCGGCGGAGGGGGTGATGATCAGGCCGTCCACGCGGCGCTCGTGCAGGAGCTGGACGACCTTGCGCTCATGGGCGGGGTCGTCGTGTGGGTCGGCGATCAGCAGGCTGTAGCCGTGTTCCAGGGCGGCGGCCTCGACACCTTGCAGGATCTCGGTGAAGTACGGGTTGGTGATCGCCGACACCGCGAGTCCGATGGAGCGGGTACGGGAGGTGACCAGGGAGCGGGCCAGGGTGTTCGGGGTGTAGCCGAGGTCATCGACGGCGTCCAGGACGGCCTGGCGGGTCGGGGGGAGGACGGGGCGGGTGCCGTTCAGGACATGGGACACGGTCGCCACGGAGACACCGGCCCGGCGTGCCACGTCAGCCATCGTCGCCACGGTGGGATCCCCTCCCTGTCGGTTGCGCGGTTGCGCGGTTGCGCGGTTGCGCGGTTGCGCGGTTGCGCGGTTGCGGGTTGCGCGGTGGCTGCGCCCTGCGGCCGGACAGTCGCCCGCTCACCTTCGGACGCCCGCTCGCTTGCCTTCGGCTGGCCGGACGGCCGCCTTGCTCGCTGATCGGGAACGTATCCCATCCCCCGGCCCCGCGTAAACGCTTGCGTAAGCGTTTACGTACGGTGGGGCGACCTGCCCGGTCCGTCGTCGGGCGCGTCGGTTAGGGTCACCGGGCATCCGCCAGCGCACCGTATGTGGAGTCCTCATGCCCGGCACCAGGCCGTCAGCGAACCGTCGTACCGTTCTGCGGGGAGCGGCTGTGGTGCCGGTGGCGGGGCTGGGGCTGGCCGCCTGTTCGCCGGGGGACAGTACGCGGGCCGCCACGCCGTCCGGGCCGGTCGACGTGGGTGCGGAGAGCGAGGTCGGCAAGGGCGCGGCGGCGCTCTACCGGGATCACAACGTGGTCGTGAGCCGGGCCGAGGACGGGGCGGTGACGGCGTACGGGTCGGTGTGCACGCACGCCGGGTGCGCGATCTACAAGCTGGAGGGGACGACGCTGATCTGCCCCTGTCACGGCAGTGAGTTCGACGCGCGGACCGGCGAGGTGCTCCAGGGTCCGGCCACCGTGGCACTGCCGGAGCTGTCGGTGCGGACCGAGAACGGGCGGCTGGTGGTCGCGCCGGAGGCGTAGGCCCGCGGTGCTTCCGCCGGGACCGGTACCCCCCCTCCTGTACCCGTATCCCCGCCCGGACCGGTGGTCCTGCCCCCGCCCGGTACCGGTGGTCCTGCCGGGGTCGGTGTCCCGCTGAGGCTCCGGGGCGGCGGCTACTCCCAGTCCCAGCCGATGCCGACGAGGCCGGAGCGGACCCGGGGTTCCACCAGGTGCACCGAGTGGTGGTCGGTCAGCGGCAGCTCCTGGCGGCCACCGCGCGGGGCGGCGGCCGAGGGCTGGGTGAAGCGGTGGCAGCGTACGGGCAGGCTGTGCTCGTGGAAGCGGACCTGGAGGGCGTACTGTCCGCCGGCCGGGCCGAAACCGCGGACGTACTCGCGCGAGGGCCCCGCGGTGCCGTCCTCGACGGTGTACCGGAAGAGATAGGTGTCGCCGGTCCGCAGCCGGGCGCCGAAGTGCAGCTCGGCCACCAGGACGCCGGTGTCGCGGTGCAGCCGGACGCGGCCGGTGCGGCAGTTCTCCAGGGCGTGCACGGCCATCCGGTCGGGGGCGCAGCCGGGGTCGCCGTGGTGGACGGCGACGAAGCGGTCGACGCCGTCGCGGTGGGCGCGCACGATGTGGTGGGACTCGCGGCCGAGCAGCTCGCGGTGCGGGCCGATGTCCACGCGCTCATGGTGGCCGAGCGTGTGCAGACCGCAGTCGAGGGGGATGTCCAGCTCCCCGAGCAGCTTCTCCAGGACGCCGGACGCCTCGACGAGGGAGCGGTAGGAGCGGGTGGCGGCCCGGGTACCGGTGCGCTGGCCGTCGGCGTCGGCGAGCAGCCGTATGAGGGACTCCTCGGGCAGTTGGAGGATCTCCTCCAGCGCGCGGACGGCCCGCAAGGACTCGGGGCGCTGGGGGCGGCGGGCGCCCTGCTGCCAGTAACTCAGGCTCGTGACGCCGACTTTCACGCCGTAGCGGGTCAGATGGTGCTGGACGCGTTGCAGCGGCAGTCCGCGGGCGGCGATGGCGGCGCGCAGGGCGACGTGGAAGGGGCCGCCGCGCAGGGCCGTGTCCAGTTCCGCGGTGGCGAGGTCGTGGTGCTCCACGGGCTGAGTGGCGTGCGGCATGCAGGGGCCTTTCTCTCACGGTTCACAACGGCTGGTCAGGCCGTTGTCGCTGGTCGTGGGGCCGCCCCCGGCGGCGTGGGGCCTGTTCCGCTCCGTGCGCCGCCGTTCCCCGCCCCGAGTTCCCCCGCATTGAAGCGTGTTGACCAATTCCCGACAACACCTGTTGCCCAACCGAGGCGTACTTGCGCGGGACGGGCCAGGGGTGGTTACGCACAGTGACGCGCGGGGTGGTCGACAGGCTACTCGGAGTGTCAGTGGCCGCCAGTAGGGTTGGAGACATGGCCGATCCTTCCAGCTACCGCCCCAGGCCGGGTGAGATCCCGGACTCCCCGGGGGTGTACAAATTCCGCGACGAGCACCGCCGGGTGATCTACGTCGGGAAGGCGAAGAGCCTGCGCCAGCGCCTGGCGAACTACTTCCAGGACCTGTCCGGACTCCACCCGCGCACCCGCACGATGGTCACCACGGCCGCGTCCGTGGAGTGGACGGTGGTGTCCACGGAGGTCGAGGCCCTCCAGTTGGAGTACTCCTGGATCAAGGAGTTCGACCCCCGGTTCAACGTCAAGTACCGCGACGACAAGAGCTATCCGTATCTCGCGGTGACGATGAACGAGGAGTTCCCGCGGGTGCAGGTGATGCGCGGCCAGAAGCGCAAGGGCGTGCGCTACTTCGGGCCGTACGGGCACGCCTGGGCGATCCGCGACACCGTGGATCTGCTGCTGCGGGTGTTCCCGGTGCGCACCTGCTCGGCCGGGGTCTTCAAGAACGCCGCCCGCACCGGCCGCCCCTGTCTGCTCGGCTACATCGGCAAGTGCTCCGCCCCCTGCGTCGACCGGATCACCCCGGCGGACCACCGTGAACTGGCGGAGGAGTTCTGCGACTTCATGGCCGGGCGCACGGGCACCTATCTGCGCCGCCTGGAGAAGCAGATGGCCGAGGCGGCCGAGGACATGGAGTACGAGCGGGCGGCCCGGCTGCGCGACGACATCGGGGCCCTGAAGAAGGCCATGGAGAAGAGCGCGGTCGTGCTCGCGGACGCGACCGACGCCGATCTGATCGCGGTCGCCGAGGACGAGCTGGAGGCGGCCGTCCAGATCTTCCACGTCCGGGGCGGCCGGGTCCGCGGCCAGCGCGGCTGGGTCACCGACAAGGTCGAGGAGATCACCACCGGCGCCCTGGTCGAACACGCGCTCCAGCAGCTCTACGGCGAGGAGACGGGCGACGCGGTGCCCAAGGAGGTGCTGGTCCCGGCGCTGCCCGACCCGGTGGAGCCGGTGCAGGAGTGGCTCGCCGCGCGGCGCGGCTCCCAGGTCTCCCTGCGGATCCCGCAGCGCGGCGACAAGAAGGCCCTGATGGAGACCGTGGAGCGCAATGCGCAGCAGTCGCTCGTGCTGCACAAGACCAAGCGCGCCTCCGACCTCACCACCCGCTCCCGCGCGCTGGAGGAGATCGCCGAGGCCCTCGACCTGGACAGCGCCCCGCTGCGGATCGAGTGCTACGACATCTCCCACCTCCAGGGCGACGACGTGGTGGCGTCGATGGTGGTCTTCGAGGACGGCCTCCAGCGCAAGAGCGAGTACCGCCGCTTCCAGATCAAGGGCTTCGAGGGGCAGGACGACGTCCGGTCCATGCACGAGGTGATCATCCGCCGCTTCCGGCGCTACCTCGCGGAGAAGGAGCGCACGGGGGAGTGGGGGGACGAGAGCCACGTCAACGGCACGGACGCGCGGCCCGGCGTCGCCGTAGGCACCGGCGGCAGCGACACGGACCCCGGCACCGGTAACGGCACGGGGGGCGCCGGGATCATGGACGCCCGGGGCAACCCCCTCGCCGACGCCGGGCCCAAGGACGACGACGGCCGTCCCCGGAAGTTCGCCTATCCGCCCCAGCTCGTGGTGGTGGACGGCGGACGCCCGCAGGTCCTCGCGGCCCGGCGCGCGCTGGACGAACTGGGGATCGACGACATCGCGGTGTGCGGTCTCGCCAAGCGGCTGGAGGAGGTCTGGCTGCCGGACGACGAGGACCCGGTGGTGCTGCCGCGCACCAGCGAGGGCCTCTACCTCCTCCAGCGGGTCCGCGACGAGGCGCACCGCTTCGCGATCACCTATCAGCGCACCAAGCGGGCCAAGCGGTTCCGGTCCTCCCCGCTGGACGAGGTGCCCGGTCTCGGCGAGACCAGAAAACAGGCACTGATCAAGCACTTCGGTTCGGTGAAGAAGCTGCGGTCCGCGACAATCGACCAGATCTGTGAGGTCCCGGGCATAGGCCGCAAGACGGCCGAGACGGTGGCCGCGGCCCTCGCCGCCGCGGCCCCGGCCGCACCCGCTGTGAACACGGCGACCGGCGAGATCATGGAAGACGTGGAAGACATGGAGGACGAGGTGCCCGGGACGACGACGGGCACCTCAGGGGAGCCCGTGACAGCGAGCGCCCCGGACGAGAGACGGGGGCAGGAGACATGAGCGAGCAGGACAAGCAGGAACAGACATCCCGGGGTACCGGCACGCAGGGACCGGACGTTCCGGACACCGGAGCCCCGGAGACGGACACCGCCGCCCAGGAGGCCGGCAGCGGGCACACCGGTACCGCAGGTACCCCAGGCACCCCAGATACCCCAGGCACCGCGGCCCCGGGCGGCGCGGAACACGACGGAGAACAGGTGAGTACGGACGCAGCGGCACCGGGGATCCCCGACACCGCCATCCCCGAGCTGGTGATCATCTCCGGTATGTCCGGAGCCGGCCGCTCCACCGCGGCGAAGTGTCTGGAGGACCTCGGCTGGTTCGTGGTCGACAACCTCCCGCCCGCCCTGATCCCCACCATGGTCGAGCTGGGCGCCCGCTCCCAGGGCAATGTGGCGCGGATCGCGGTCGTCGTCGATGTCCGCGGACGGCGGTTCTTCGACAATCTCCGCGAGTCGCTCGCCGACCTGGAGTCCAAGCACGTCACCCGGCGGATCGTCTTCCTGGAGTCCTCGGACGACGCCCTCGTACGCCGTTTCGAATCGGTGCGGCGTCCGCACCCGCTCCAGGGCGACGGGCGGATCGTCGACGGCATCGCCGCCGAGCGCGAACTGCTGCGCGAGCTGCGCGGTGACGCCGATCTGGTGATCGACACCTCCAGCCTCAATGTGCATGAGCTGCGCGCCAAGATGGACGCCCAGTTCGCCGGGGAGGAGGAGCCCGAGCTGCGGGCCACGGTGATGTCGTTCGGCTTCAAGTACGGCCTGCCGGTGGACGCCGATCTGGTCGCCGACATGCGGTTCCTGCCCAACCCGCACTGGGTGCCCGAGCTGCGGCCGTTCAGCGGGCTCAACGAGGAGGTCGCCGCGTATGTCTTCAACCAGCCCGGCGCCAAGGAGTTCCTCGACCGCTACGCCGAGCTGCTCCGGCTGATCGCCGCCGGGTACCGGCGCGAGGGCAAGCGCTATGTGACCATCGCCATCGGCTGTACGGGCGGCAAGCACCGCTCGGTGGCCATGTCGGAGAAGCTCGCCGCACGCCTCGCGGCCGAGGGTGTGGAGACGGTGGTCGTGCACCGGGACATGGGCCGCGAATGACCGACCGTTCGCCGCGGCTGGCCCGACTGCGCCGGATGACCCTCGAGAGCCGCGCCACTCCCGAGGGCCGCACCGGCCAGGAGGGCCGCCCGGCCCCCGGAGGGCGCGGCGCGCGGGGCCGCCGCCGCGGCACCCAGCCCAAGGTGGTCGCCCTCGGCGGCGGCATGGGCCTGTCCGCCTCGCTGGCCGCGCTGCGCCGGATCACCGGCGATCTCACCGCCGTCGTCACCGTGGCCGACGACGGCGGCTCCAGCGGGCGGCTGCGCGACGAGATGGGGGTGCTGCCGCCCGGCGATCTGCGCAAGGCGCTGGCCGCGCTGTGCGGGGACGACGACTGGGGCCAGACCTGGGCCCGGGTCATCCAGCACCGCTTCCAGTCCGAGGGCGAGATGCACGGCCACGCGGTCGGCAATCTGCTGATCGTCGCCCTGTGGGAACAGCTCGGCGATCATGTGCAGGCGCTCGACCTGGTCGGAAGGCTGCTCGGCGCGCACGGCCGGGTGCTGCCCATGTCGGCGGTGCCGCTGGAGCTCCAGGCACTGGTCAGGGGCCATGACCCGGCCCGCGCCGACCAGGTCGACACCATCCGGGGCCAGGCCAATGTGGCGCTCACCCCGGGCGAGGTGCAGTCCGTCCACCTGGTGCCGAACGATCCGCCGGCCGTCCCGGAGGCGGTCGCCGCCGTCCTGGACGCCGACTGGGTGGTGCTCGGCCCCGGCTCCTGGTTCTCCTCGGTCATCCCGCACCTCCTTGTCCCGGAACTGTTGGACGCGCTGACCGAGACCAAGGCCCGCCGGGTACTCTCGCTGAACCTCGCCCCGCAGCCCGGAGAAACCGAGGGCTTCTCCCCGCAGCGTCATTTGGAGGTTTTGGGACGACACGCCCCTAAACTCGCCCTGGACGTGGTGCTGGCCGACGAGGCCGCCGTACCCGACCGCGACTCGCTGACCGAGGCCGCCCAGCGCTTCGGAGCAGCGGTGGAGCTGGCGACGGTGGCCCGTACGGACGGCACGCCCCGGCACGACCCGGAGCTGCTGGCCGCCGCGTACGACCGTATTTTTCGGATGCATGGAAGGATCGGCCCATGGCGATGACGGCAGCGGTGAAGGATGAGATCTCCCGGCTTCCCGTCACCCGGACCTGCTGCCGGAAGGCGGAGGTTTCCGCCATTCTGCGGTTCGCCGGCGGGCTGCACCTGGTGAGCGGACGCATCGTGATCGAGGCGGAGCTGGACACGGCGATGGCGGCCCGCCGCCTCAAGCGGGACATCCTGGAGATCTTCGGACACAGTTCCGAACTGATCGTGATGGCTCCGGGCGGTCTGCGCCGCGGCTCCCGCTATGTCGTACGGGTGGTGGCCGGTGGCGATCAGCTCGCCCGGCAGACCGGTCTGGTCGACGGCCGGGGCCGCCCGATCCGCGGGCTGCCCCCGCAGGTGGTCTCGGGGGCCACCTGTGACGCGGAGGCCGCCTGGCGGGGCGCGTTCCTCGCCCACGGTTCGCTCACCGAGCCCGGCCGGTCCTCGTCCCTGGAGGTGACCTGCCCCGGTCCCGAGGCCGCCCTCGCCCTGGTCGGCGCGGCCCGCAGACTGTCCATCGCCGCGAAGGCGCGCGAGGTGCGCGGCGTGGACCGGGTCGTGGTCCGCGACGGCGACGCGATCGGCGCGCTCCTCACCCGCCTCGGGGCGCACGAGTCGGTGCTGGCCTGGGAGGAGCGCCGGATGCGCCGCGAGGTCCGCGCCACGGCGAACCGGCTGGCCAACTTCGACGACGCGAACCTGCGCCGCTCGGCCCGCGCGGCCGTCGCCGCGGGCGCCCGGGTCCAGCGGGCCCTGGAGATCCTCGCCGACGAGGTTCCCGAGCACCTCGCGGCGGCCGGGCGGCTGCGGATGGAGCACAAGCAGGCGTCGCTGGAGGAACTGGGCGCGCTCGCCGACCCGCCGCTGACCAAGGACGCCGTGGCCGGCCGGATCCGCCGGCTGCTCGCCATGGCCGACAAGCGCGCCTCCGACCTGGGCATCCCGGGCACGGAGGCCAACCTCTCCGAGGACCTGGTCGACAACGTCGCCGGGTGACCCCTCGCCGGGGACGCCCCGTGGGTCATCGCCGGGCACCCTCCGGCGTCCCGCCGGATCGCTCCCCGGTGTCCCGGTGTTTCCTGCCGGGCCGGTGCGCCGCGTCCGGGTGTTTCTGCCGGGCCGGTGTCCCGCTGGAGCGGTTGCCCGGTGTCCTGCCGGATCGGTCATCGAGTGTCTGACCCGGCCGGTCTGCCGGAGCCACACCGGATGCCGTCGGCGCCGTTGCCGGACGTGTTCCCCGCCGACCGGGCGTCCAGCCGCCCCGGCGTCCCCGCCGGACTGCCCTGCCCAGCCGACCCGTCCGACCGGCCGAACCTGCGTCGGAGCTGGAGGCGTGGAAGCGGAAAGGGGACGGGGGAGAGGCTGGGGCTCGCTCCGGGGCGGGGCCTCGCGGGTTCCCGGCAAGTTGCCCATGACGGTCGAGGCGGCTCAGGGGCCGGTGCGTGGCGTGCTGCCTCCCAGCAGGGTTTACGCCGACGCGGTCCGGTCCGCCCCCGCCGATAGGCGCTGTGCATCCGGCGAGGGCGGAAGTACGCGTACGTACACGGACGTACGCGGAAGTAGGGAAAGGGACCGACCGACACCCCCGTCAGGGCCATCGGCGGGACACCCGGTCACCGATCCCGCAGACACACGGGACGCCAACGGCATGCGGCGAAGGTGCGGCAACCGGGACGCCGGGCCACCGGCCACCAGGTCCGGCAAGAACACCGACGGCACCCTGCCCCCCCCAGCCGCTCCCACGACCACCCCCCCCACCACCCCACCCACACCTCAAAGCGAACCCCCACCCCCACCCCCCAAGGGGCGCGGGGAACTGCGCGACCAGCCCCCACCACCCCGCACCCCACAAACAACCCTCACCACCCCCCACCCTTCTCCCACCCCCCACCCCTCTCCCATCCCCTCCCCACCCCCCCCGCGTGTCGAAGATCCGCCCACACCCTTGACTGGATCATGCTGTGACATGAGCCTTTCAACATTCGCCACTGTGGCGAACACCAGCTAGGGGGGTTCATGAGACATAGAGCGAGATCGATCCTCGCTGTCGGCGCGCTCCTGACCAGCGGAGCGCTCATCGCACCCATCGCCCAAGCCCTACCCGCCGGCCCACCGGCCGCAACCCCGCCCTCCACCACCTCCTCCTCCTCCTCCACCTCCCCCACCGACGACGAAGTAAAGGTCTACCAAGCCAAGGTCACCCAGGCGCAGATCCCCCTCCTCCTGGCCGCCGGCCAGGACGCCCACGAACTGAGCGAGCGCCCGCCCGCCGACGGCAAGGGCACCGCCACCGTCGAGGTCTTCCTCACCGGCCAGGAGGCCGACAAGCTGGAGCAGAAGGGCGTCGACCTCACCGAGAAGACCCTCTCCGCCAAGGCGGAGAGCCGGGTCGAGGCCGCCGCCGACGGAGTCTTCCGGCCGTACAGCGGCGCGGGCGGCCTCCAGGAGGAGATCCTGCGGACCGCGCAGGAGAACCCGGGCCTCACCAAGGTCGTGTCGATCGGCAAGTCGGTCAACGGGCAGGACATCCTCGCCCTCAAGCTCACCAAGAACGCCAAGAAGTCCAAGGACGGCTCCAAGCCCTCCGTCCTCTACATGTCCAACCAGCACGCCCGGGAGTGGATCACCCCGGAGATGACCCGCCGCCTCCTCCACCACTACGTGGACAACTACACCAAGGACCGGCGGATCAAGAGCATCGTCGACTCCACCGAACTGTGGTTCGTGCTCTCCGCCAACCCGGACGGCTACGACTACACCTTCCAGAGCGACAGCAACCGCCTCTGGCGCAAGAACCTCCAGGACAACAACGCCGACGGCACCATCTCCACCGGCGACGGCGTCGACCTCAACCGCAACTTCGCCTACAAGTGGGGCTACGACAACGAGGGCTCCTCCCCGAACCCCACCAGCGAGACCTACCGCGGCACCGGCCCGAACTCCGAGCCCGAGACCAAGGCCATCGACGCCTTCCAGCGCCGCATCGGATTCGAGTACGGCATCAACTACCACTCCGCCGCCGAGCTGATCCTCTACGGCGTGGGCTGGCAGGTCGCCACCGACAGCCCGGACGACGTCCTCTACAAGGCGCTCGCCGGCACCCCCGAGAACTCCGCGATCCCCGGCTACCACCCCCAGGTCAGCTCCGAGCTGTACACCACCAACGGCGAGGCCGACGGCCACGCGTCCAATGTCAACGGCACGGCGATGTTCACCCCGGAGATGTCCACCTGCCAGACCATCTCCGCCAAGTACCCCGACGACGCCTGGAACCCCGCCGACTGCCGCTCCGGCTTCAACTTCCCGGACGACGAGAAGCTGATCCAGGAGGAGTTCGTCACCAACATCCCCTTCGCGCTCTCCGTCGCCGAGTCCGCCACCACCCCCGACCGACCGAAGTCCTCGGTCGGCATCGACGCCCCCGACTTCACCCCGGCGCCCTTCACCACCTCCTACTCCCGCGGCGCCGACCAGGAGATCTCCGTCGTCGCCCGCAAGTCGGTCCGGGACAAGGAGCTGCGCTACCGGGTCAACGGCGGCCGGGTCCACGATCAGACCCTGCGCGCCTGGAAGGGCGGCGAGGTCTACGGCGGCGAGGACAATCTCTGGTTCGACGAGTACCGGGCCGAGGTCGAGGACGGCGAGCCCGGTGACACGGTCGAGGTCTGGTTCACCGGCCGGACCCGCGCCGGAAAGCCGGTCACCAGCGAGCGCTTCACCTACACCATCGCCGAACGCCCCCGCGCCGACACCCTGGTCGTCGCCGAGGAGGGCGCCGCGGCCACCCAAGCGCAGACCTATGTCGACGCGCTGAAGGCCAACGGCCGCAGGGCCGTCGTCTGGGACGTCGCCCAGCAGGGCGCCCCGAACGCGCTCGGCGTGCTCTCCCACTTCGACACCGTCGTCCACTACACCGGCGCCGCCGTCCCCGGCAGCCCCACCCAGCTCCAGCTCCGCGCCTACCTCAACGAGGGCGGCCGGCTGATCGAGGCCGGTGAACGGGCCGGCGGCAACGTCGCCCTCGCCGACGGCACCCCCACCAACGACTTCAGCCAGTACTACCTGGGCGCCTACACCCGTACGACGCTCCCGAACGCCACCGCCTTCCAGGGCGCCGGTGAACTGGCCGGAACCGGCGGACCGCTCGGCGCCGCCCCCGGCAACCCGCTGGACGCGGCCGGCTCCTACAGCGTCACCTCCGACACCCTCGCCCCGGGCACCTTCCCGCAGTTCCGCAGCACGGGCGGCGGACAGTACCCCGGCACCGTCAACCCGTACGGCCCCTACGCGGGCGCCGCCATGGCCGCCGTCACGCACTCCGACTACGCCTGGAACCGCCTCACCCGGACCATCGACCTCACCACCACGACCGCCGCCCAGCAGCCCACCCTCAGCAGCCGCCTCTTCTGGGACACCGAGGAGGGCTACGACCACGTCATCGTGGAGGCCCGTACCGCGGGCGGCAGCGACTGGACCACGCTGCCCGACCTGAACGGCGGCACCGGCACCGCCGTGCCCGTCGAGTGCGAGGCCGGCTACTTCATCCAGGCCCACCCCGCCCTCGGCCGCTATCTGACCCGGGGCGCCGACGGCTGCACCCCGGGCGGCACCAGCGGCGCCTGGAACAGCTTCACCGGCTCGTCCGCCGGATGGCAGCAGGTCGCGTTCGATCTGTCCGCCTTCGCCGGGAAGACCGTCGAGCTGTCCCTGAGCTATGTCACCGACCCGGGCAGCGGCGGCCGGGGCGTCCTGGCCGACGAGACGGCCGTGCTCATCGGCGGCACCGGCGCGACCGAGGGCTTCGAGACCTCCCTCGGCGCCTGGACCGTCCCCGGCCCGCCCCCGGGCAGCCCCGCCGTGGTCCGCGACTGGGCCCGCACCGGCGAGCTGTTCCGCACCCACGGCTCCGTCACCACCGACGACACCGTGCTCCTCGGCTTCGGTCTGGAGCACCTCACCTCGGCCGCCGACCGGACGGCCCTGATCCGCAAGGCCCTCGCCTCCCTCGACAGCTAGATCACGCCTCACCCCATGCGATGACACAGCGACACCCCGTCACCCCCACCCGGGGGTGACGAGGCCGGACGCCTCCGCGGCCGGCCGGGCGGTCCGTACCTCTACCGACGGGTACGGGCCGCCCTTCCGTGCAGCGGGGCGTCTCGATGTCACCGACAGGGCGTCGGAGAGGTAGGGTCGTGGGTGGTCGGGGACATCCCAAATTAAGCTCGCCGGCATCAAGAGCCGGTGTACCCAACGAGGAGATCGGTTCGTGACGATCCGCGTAGGCATCAACGGGTTTGGCCGCATCGGTCGCAACTACTTCCGGGCGCTCCTGGAGCAGGGGGCCGACATCGAGATCGTGGCTGTCAACGACCTGGGTGACACCGCCACCACCGCGCACCTGCTGAAGTACGACACCATCCTGGGCCGCCTCAAGCACGAGGTCTCCCACACCGCCGACACCATCACGGTGGACGGCAAGACGATCAAGGTGCTCTCCGAGCGCAACCCCGCCGACATCCCGTGGGGCGAGCTGGGCGTCGACATCGTGATCGAGTCGACCGGCATCTTCACCAAGAAGGAAGACGCCGAGAAGCACATCGCCGGCGGGGCCAAGAAGGTCATCATCTCCGCCCCGGCGAAGAACGAGGACGTCACCATCGTGATGGGCGTCAACCAGGACCAGTACGACCCGGCGAACCACCACGTCATCTCCAACGCCTCCTGCACCACCAACTGTGTGGCGCCGATGGCGAAGGTGCTCGACGAGAACTTCGGGATCGTCCGCGGTCTGATGACGACCGTCCACGCGTACACCAACGACCAGCGCATCCTGGACTTCCCGCACAAGGACCTGCGCCGCGCCCGCGCCGCCGCGGAGAACATCATCCCGACCACCACGGGTGCCGCCAAGGCCACCGCGCTGGTCCTTCCGCAGCTCAAGGGCAAGCTCGACGGCATGGCCATGCGCGTCCCGGTCCCCACCGGCTCGGTCACCGACCTGGTCGTGGAGCTGAGCCGCGAGGTCACCAAGGACGAGGTCAACGCCGCGTTCAAGAAGGCCGCCGACGGCGAGCTGAAGGGCATCCTCTTCTACACCGAGGACGAGATCGTGTCCTCCGACATCGTCAGCGACCCGGCGTCCTGCACCTTCGACTCCTCCCTGACCATGGTCCAGGAGGGCACCTCGGTGAAGGTCCTCGGCTGGTACGACAACGAGTGGGGCTACTCCAACCGCCTCGTCGACCTCACGGTCTTCGTCGGCGACCGGCTCTGATCACCAGGGCGGGCATCTCCGTGTGAGAGCAGGGCTCGGGCGGCGCGCACCATCGCCGCCCGAGCCCTGACGCGCGTACACGCACCCCGCCCCGCGAACGGACCGATCAGCTCTCCTACGATCAACCGATCAAGAGACCCTGACCAGGAGTATCGCCATGAAGACGATCGACGAACTGCTCGCCGAGGGCGTGGACGGCAAGCGGGTCTTCGTCCGCGCCGACCTCAATGTGCCGATGGCGGACGGACTGATCACCGACGACGGCCGTATCCGGGCCGTGCTGCCCACCGTCAAGGCGCTCGCCGACGCCGGTGCCAAGGTGGTCGTCGCCTCCCACCTCGGCCGCCCCAAGAGCCCCGCCGATCTCCAGTTCTCGCTGCTCCGGGCCGCCGAGCGGCTTGCCGAGCTGCTCGGCGCCCCCGTCGCCTTCGCCCAGGACACCACCGGCCCCGCCGCCCACGACGCGGTGGACGGCCTCCAGCCGGGCCAGGTCGCGGTGCTCGAGAACCTGCGCTTCAACCCGGGCGAGACCAGCAAGGACGACACCGAGCGCGGCGAGTTCGCCGACCGCCTCGCCGCCCTCGCGGACGTCTATGTCGGCGACGGCTTCGGCGCCGTGCACCGCAAGCACGCCTCCGTCTACGACCTCCCCGCCCGCCTCCCGCACTACGCCGGGTACCTCATCGCCACCGAGGTCGGCGTCCTGCGCAAGCTCACCGACGACGTCAAGCGCCCCTATGTGGTGGTGCTCGGCGGCGCCAAGGTCTCCGACAAGCTCGCCGTGATCGACGAGCTGCTCGACAGGGCCGACCGGCTGCTGATCGGCGGCGGCATGGCCTACACCTTCCTGCGCGCCCAGGGCCACGAGATCGGCACCTCCCTGGTGCAGGAGGACCAGCTCGCCCAGGTCACCGAGTATCTGGAGCGTGCGGCGAAGACCGGCGTCGAGCTGGTCGTGCCCGTCGACGCCCGGGTCGCCCCCGCCTTCCCCGATCTGAGCGCCCAGGCCCCCACCCACCCCACCACGGTCGCCGCCGACGCCATGCCGGCCGACCGGATGGGTCTCGACATCGGTCCCGAGACCGAGACCCTGTACGCCTCGAAGCTCGCCGACGCCGGAACCGTCTTCTGGAACGGCCCCATGGGCGTCTTCGAGCACCCCGACTACGCCGAGGGCACCAAGGCGGTCGCCCAGGCCCTTCTCGACTCCCCGGGCTTCACCGTGGTCGGCGGCGGCGACTCCGCCGCGGCCGTCCGCACCCTGGGCTTCGACGAGAGCGCATTCGGCCACATCTCGACCGGCGGCGGCGCCTCCCTCGAATACCTCGAGGGCAAGACGCTCCCCGGCCTCGCCGCACTGGAGGACTGACCCCGCATGACGACCCGTACGCCCCTGATGGCCGGCAACTGGAAGATGAACCTCAACCACCTGGAGGCCATCGCCCATGTCCAGAAGCTCGCCTTCGCCCTGGCGGACAAGGACTACGAGGCCGTCGAGGTCGCCGTCCTGCCGCCCTTCACCGATCTGCGCTCCGTGCAGACCCTGGTCGACGGCGACAAGCTGAAGATCCGCTACGGCGCCCAGGACATCTCGGCGCACGACTCCGGCGCCTACACCGGCGAGATCTCCGGCCCGATGCTGGCCAAGCTGAAGTGCAGCTTCGTCACCGTCGGCCACTCCGAGCGCCGGCAGTACCACGCCGAGACCGACGAGATCGTGAACGCCAAGGCCAGGGCGGCCTTCAAGCACGGCCTCACCCCGATCCTGTGCGTCGGGGAGGAGCTGGACGTCCGCGAGGCGGGCGACCATGTCTCCCACACCCTCGCCCAGGTCGAGGGCGGCCTCAAGGACATCACCGCCGAGCAGGCCGCCACCATCGTGATTGCCTACGAGCCGGTCTGGGCGATCGGCACCGGCAAGGTCTGCGGCGCCGACGACGCCCAGGAGGTCTGCGCCGCGATCCGTGCCAGGCTCGCCGAGCTGTACTCCCAGGACGTCGCCGACGCCGTCCGCATCCAGTACGGCGGCTCGGTCAAGGCCGGGAACGTCGCCGAGATCATGGCCCAGCCCGACATCGACGGTGCCCTGGTCGGCGGCGCCTCACTGGACTCGGACGAGTTCGTGAAGATCGTCCGCTTCCGTGACCAGTGAGTGCCCGGACGTGTCCGGGCCGCTGCGGGCAGTGAGTAGGCCCTAGCGGCGTTACGTCGTACCCTTGCGGGGGCCGTAGGCTTGCCCGTCCGAGCACCCGCCCCGGGTGCCGGACAGCGGGCCCAGGCCCCCGTCGTCGTCGATCCAGATCCGAGGAAGTTGGTCCAGCCGTGGTTATGGGGTTCTCGATCGCCCTGATCGTCTTCAGCCTGCTGCTGATGCTGCTGGTGCTGATGCACAAGGGGAAGGGCGGCGGCCTCTCCGACATGTTCGGTGGCGGTATGCAGTCGTCCGTCGGCGGCTCCTCCGTCGCCGAGCGCAACCTCGACCGCATCACCCTGATCGTCGGTCTGATGTGGCTCGCGTGCATCATCGTCCTCGCCCTGCTCATGAAGCTGGACTGACACCGCCGCGAACCCGATCCCCACGTAACGCCCCATGTTCGGTACGCGCTCCTGAGCGCGGCCTATCATGGGGCGTGCGTCTGTGTGTGGGGTCGGTAACTCCGCTCACTGGACGCGCGTTGGGCCTTACGTAGACTGAGGCGCTCGCAGCGGAGCGAAACGCCGACTCGCTTCGCGGCACCATCACGCAGGGAGTTACGACCGTGGCAAGTGGCAACGCGATCCGTGGAAGCCGGGTCGGGGCGGGGCCGATGGGCGAGGCCGAGCGCGGCGAGTCCGCCCCGCGTCTGCGCATCTCCTTCTGGTGCTCCAACGGGCACGAGACCCAGCCCAGCTTCGCCAGTGACGCGCAGGTGCCCGAGACCTGGGACTGCCCGCGCTGCGGCTTCCCCGCCGGGCAGGACCGGGACAACCCGCCGGACCCCCCGCGCACCGAGCCCTACAAGACCCACCTGGCGTACGTCCGGGAGCGGCGCAGCGACGCGGACGGCGAGGCGATCCTCGCCGAGGCGCTCGCCAAACTGCGGGGCGAGATCTAGAGGTTGGAACCGGCCGGGCACCCCAGGGTGTCCGGCCGGAGTCGCATGGAGCGGGTCCCCGCCCTGGGTTAGGTTGGGACCATGAACGCAGACGGCCGTACCCGGCTCAATCAGTCGCCCGAGTGGACCGCTCTGGCCAAGCACCGCGATCAGCTCGCGGATACCCATCTGCGGGATCTCTTCGCGGCCGACCCCGCGCGCGGCACCGATTACACCCTCCAGGTCGGCGATCTGCACGTCGACTACTCCAAGCACCTCGTCACCGGCGAGACGCTGCGGCTGCTGCGCGAGCTGGCCGCCGCCACCGATGTCTTCGGGCTGCGCGACGCCATGTTCCGCGGCGAGAAGATCAACACCACCGAGGACCGGGCCGTCCTGCACACCGCGCTGCGCGCCCCCCGGGACGCGGTGATCGAGGTCGACGGCGAGAACGTGGTCCCCAAGGTGCACGCCGTTCTCGACAAGATGGCGGGCTTCGCGGACCGGGTCAGGTCGGGGGAGTGGACCGGTCACACCGGCAAGCGGATCCGCACGGTGGTCAATGTCGGCATCGGCGGCTCCGACCTCGGCCCGGCCATGGCCCATGAGGTGCTGCGCGCCTTCACCGACCGGGATCTCACGGTCCGCTTCGTCTCCAATGTCGACGGCGCCGATCTGCACGAGGCGGTCCGCGACCTGGACCCGGCCGAGACGCTGTTCATCATCGCGTCCAAGACCTTCACCACCATCGAGACGGTCACCAACGCCACCTCCGCCCGCACCTGGCTGCTGGACGCGCTGGGCGACCCCGGTGCCGTGGCCAAGCACTTCGTCGCCCTCTCCACCAACGCCGAGAAGGTCGCCGACTTCGGCATCGACACGGCCAACATGTTCGAGTTCTGGGACTGGGTCGGTGGCCGCTACTCCTTCGACTCCGCCATCGGGCTCTCCCTGATGATCGCCGTCGGCCCGGACCGCTTCCGCGAGATGCTCGACGGTTTCCACCTCGTCGACGACCACTTCCGCACCGCCCCCGCCGAGTCCAACGTCCCCCTGCTGCTGGGCCTGCTGGGCATCTGGTACGGCAACTTCCACGACGCCCAGTCGCACACGGTGCTGCCGTACTCGCACTACCTCTCCAAGTTCACCGCCTATCTCCAGCAGCTCGACATGGAGTCCAACGGCAAGTCGGTGGACCGGCAGGGGCAGCCGGTCGACTGGCAGACCGGACCGGTGGTGTGGGGCACCCCGGGCACCAACGGGCAGCACGCCTATTACCAGTTGATCCACCAGGGCACCAAGCTGATCCCGGCGGACTTCATCGGCTTCGCCGAGCCGGTCGCCGAGCTGAGCGGCGAACTGCGGGCGCAGCACGATCTGCTGATGGCCAACTTCTTCGCCCAGACCCAGGCGCTGGCCTTCGGCAAGACCCCCGACGAGGTGCGCGCCGAGGGCGTCCCGGAGGAACTGGTCGCCCACAAGACGTTCCGGGGCGACCATCCGACGACCACGATCCTCGCCCGCGAGCTGACGCCGTCCGTGCTGGGCCAGTTGATCGCGCTGTACGAGCACAAGGTGTTCGTGCAGGGCGCGGTGTGGAACATCGACTCCTTCGACCAGTGGGGCGTGGAGCTGGGCAAGGTCCTCGCCCGGCGGATCGAGCCGGCCCTCACCGAGGGCGCCGAGGTGCCCGGCCTGGACCCGTCGACACGGGCCCTGGTGGCCACCTACCGCGCGCTGCGCGGCCGGGGCTGACGCGCCCCTGAGGCGGGCTCTCTCAGGCGACCGCGCTGAGGGAGTCCGCCAGTCTGCGCCGGGCCGCGCGGGCCGCGGGCAGCGCCGCCAGCGCGATGGCGCCCAGCACCGCGGCACCGGCCAGCAGAAGCAGCAGCGGACCGGGCGGGCCCTCGGCGATCCCGGCGCCGATCCCGCTGGAGCGGGCCTGGGCGTCGATCAGCCAGTGCGCCAGCGGCAGCCCGAGCCCCAGCCCCAGCACCACCGCGACCAGCGCCGTACAGCCCGTGGCGACCACCGTGATCGCGGTGATCTGGCGGGGGGACAGCCCGATGGCCTTCAGGGCGAGCAGATCGCGTTCGCCCTCGCGGACCGTGCCGCCGATGGTGGTGAGCAGTTCGATCAGCCCGATCAGCGCCAGCACCACGATCAGCCCCAGCACCACCCCGCGCAGGGTGGTCAGCCCGTCGGCCGGATTGGTCACCGTGTGCACATCGAGGTGGCCGTCCCCGGCGTCGGCGATCCGGGCGGCGACCACGTCCGGGTCGGCGCCGGGCGTGAGGCGCACCTGGTGCAGGGTCGGGCGCAGCGCCGGGTCGTTCTCGCGCAGGGTGTCCAGCGAGGCGGTGATCACCCGCCCGGCGTTCTCCGGCTCGATGCTGCGGCCCACGATGTGCAGCACCTGCGGCTGGTCGCCGACCGTCATCCGCACCCAGTCGCCCACCCGGACGTCCAGCAGGTCCAGCAGCCCCTGTCCGGCCACCGCCTCGTCCGGGCCGGTCGCCCGGCGGCCCTCGGCCAGGGTGTACGGGTAGGGGTCGGCGCGGGTGCCCAGGCCCCGCAGGGCGATGGTCGCGGTCTGCCCGGGGACCAGCGCGGCCACCTCGACGCCGGGGTAGGCGTCGGCGACCTCGGGGTCGCGGCCCAGCAGGGCGCGGGTGCCGGGCTCGGTGAGGGTGTTGTCGGCGCGGACGGTGAGCGCGGCGGGCAGTCCCACCCGCTCGGGCTCGCCGTGGAAGCGGTCGATGGTGGTCCAGGCGCTCAGCGCCACCACCATCAGCAGCAGCGGCAGGGTGAGCCGGCCGACCGTGGCCAGGGTGCGGGGGCGGCGGGTGAACGCGGTGTGCCAGCCCAGCACCAGCGCGGGCGGCAGCCGCAGCCCGAGCGCCCGGCGGGCCGCCCCGGACAGCCGCCCCCCGGTGGGCGCCGCCGGACGGGGCACCGGCACCGGCGGGATCCGCCCCGCCCGCCAGGCCGCGAGCCCGGTGGTGGCGCCGATGAACAGCACCGCCAGCGCGGGCGCCGCGAACAGGGTGACGGTGTGGCCGGGCATCCCCTGCCACACCCCGACCGCGTCCCCGAGCCGCCCCGGGATCCGGCTGCCCAGCAGCTCGGTGAGCCCGGCGGCGGCGAGCGCCCCGAGCAGCGCGTACGCCAGATGCTGGAGCAGATACACCCGGACCACCTGGGCCGGGGTGAAGCCGATCGCCTTCAGGACGGCGATGTCCCGCAGATGGCCCCGGATCCGGGTGCTGATCGCCCCGTGCACGGCGAGGCCCGCCGCGAACAGCGCGCCCAGCCCGAACAGCCCCAGCACCTGCCCGAGCAGCCGGTTGTCGCCCTGTGCCTCGGACTGGGCCTGCTGCCAGGTGGTCACCTCGCCGATCGCGCCCGCGCCCAGCACGGTGACCGCGCGCTGCACCGCGTACCCGGTGTCCTCGGGGTCGGTCAGGCGCAGGCCGATGGCCTGGCCGTCGGGGGCGGGGACGGCGGCCCGGGGTGCCCAGATCAGGCCGGGCTGCTCACCGGGCCGGTAGCGGGGCTCGGCGCTGTCGGCGACGCCGAGGACCCTCAGGGTGCGGGCGGTGCCGGGGAGGGTGAGGGTGTCGCCGGGTTCGGCGACCAGGGCGCGGGCGAGGCGGGTCTCCAGGACCACGCCCCGCGGGTCGGCGGGGTCGAGCCAGGTCCCGGCGGTCAGCAGCGGTCGGCCCACCTCGGGACGCCGGTCGACCCCGCGCAGCTCCACCGAGGCGCGCGCGCCGCGCGAGGCGACGGTGGTGGACGCGGTGGGGTAGGGCCCGGCGACGGACTCGACGCCGTCCTGCCGGGCGAGCAGGCCGGCGTCGGCGGAGACCGAGGTGTGCAGCCAGACATGGGCGCCGTTGGCCTGGGTGAAGGTGCGCTGCCAGGGGTTGGTGGCATAGCCGAAGAGGGCGGCGGCCAGCAGCAGGGAGGTGACGATGCCGGCCGTGGCCAGCACCAGGAACAGTGCCTCGCCGCGATGGGTCCGCAGATCGGAGTGCGTCCAGCGCACCATGGCTCGCACCGGCTCAGTCCTTCAGCTCCAGTACCCCGGATATCCCGGTGCCGCGCCGTTTCGCGGTGCCGTCCAGGGGGGCGTCGTCGGCTATCCGGCCGTCGAAGAAGCTGATCACCCGGTCCGCGGCGCTGGCGAGCCGGGCGTCATGGGTGACCAGCACGATCGTCTGGCCGCGCTGGTGGAAGCGGCTCAGCAGCCGGACGACCTCGCGGGTGCCCTTGCTGTCCAGGCTGCCGGCGGGTTCGTCGGCCAGCAGCAGCCGGGGCCGGTTGACCAGGGCGCGGGCGAGGGCGACGCGCTGCTGCTCACCGCCGGACAGCTCACCCGGCAGGGAGCGCTCCTTGCCGGTCAGGCCCAGTTCGGCGAGCAACTGCTCGCGCTCGGTGCGGGCCTGGCGCGCGGTCATCCCGGCGAGCAGCGCGGGCAGCTCCACATTGTCGGCGACCGACAGATTGGAGACCAGGTTGAAGAACTGGAAGACGATCCCGATGCGTTTGCGGCGCTTGATCGCCCAGCGGGCCTCGCTGAAGTCGGCGGTGCACTCGCCGTCCAGCCAGATGCACCCGGCGTCCGGGTGCTGGAGCCCGCCCAGCAGATGCAGCAGCGTGGACTTGCCGGCCCCGGACGGGCCGGTGATCGCGACGAACTCACCGCGCTCGACCCGCAGATCGACCCCGCGCACCGCGTGCGCCGGAGCCCCCTCGCCGTGATGGGTCTTGACCAGACCCTCGGCGCGCAGCACGGGCACGGCCTCGTCCGCGGCGGCCGGGGCCGGGCCGGGAGCGGCGTCGTCACTCACTCCAGCTCCTCCAGTTCTTCCTGGCACCTCTCCAGCCAGTCCAGGTCGGCCTGGAGGTGCAGCATGGCCCCCTCGATCAGCAACTGGGCCGTGCGGTTGTCCCGGTCCGCGCCGGTGGCCAGCTTGGAGAGGCTGCGCATGGTGTTGAGGTACTGGCGCCGCTGCTTGTTGATCAGGGCGATCTGGTCGGCGAGACCGGTCCGCGGGGCGAGCGCCAGCTTCATGAAGAACTCGTCGCGGATCCGGGGTTCGTCGGACACCTCGTCGTACCAGACGCGCAGCGCCTCCCGTCCGGCCTCGGTGAGGTGGTAGACCTTCTTGTTGGGCCGGCCGGCCTGCTCGACGTCCTCGCCCTCGATCAGTCCTGTTTTCTCCAGGCGTCCGAGGGTCACGTAGATCTGGCCGACGTTCGGCTGAGGGTACGCGGCACCCAGCAGTTGCTCAAGGTCCTGCTTCAGCTCGTATCCGTGGGCCGGGCCGCGGGCGAGCAGGGCCAGGAGGGGCAGCCGCACCAGCGCTCTCCTCCTCGCGTCCTAGGTGATGATGTGCCGCGGGACCGCCCCGTGGGGGCGGGCGGCGGAAGATTGACGACAGGCCCTAGTATCGCCCATACCTAACAGGTATACATGGCAGCGTCCGGGCGATGTGGCCCGGAAGGGTGCACCGGGAGGAACCTATGCGGTGGATACGGGCCGCGGGTAGGGGTCTTCTCGCGCTTGTCGTGGTCCTGACCGGCTACGCCGGCTCCGGGGCCCGCGCCGACGACGGGGCGGGGGACGGGCGCGGCCCGGTCACGCTGGCCACCGGCGGGGACCTCACCGGTTATCTGGGCGCGGTCCTGGACGGCTGGAACCGCAGCCATCCCGACGAGCGGGTCACCCTGGTCGAACTGCCCGATTCCTCGGACGAGACCTATGCGCAGATGCACACCGATCTGCGCGCCGGGGACCGCAGCCGGTTCGACGTCCTCAACATCGACGTGAACTGGACCTCCCAGTTCGCCGCGGCGGGCTGGATCCGCCCGCTGCCGCGCGAGGCGTTCCCGCTCGACACCTTCCTGCCCCCGGTCGTCGACACCGCGACCTACGACGGCCGGCTCTACGCGGTCCCCTATGTCACCAACGCCGGGCTGCTGCTCTACCGCGCCGACATCCTGGAGCGCGAGGGCCTGCCCCCGCCGCGCACCTGGGCCGAACTGGAGCGCTACGCCGAGACCCTGGGCCCGAAGTACGGCCTGGACGGCTACGCGGGCCAGTTCCTGCCCTACGAGGGGCTGACGGTGAACGCGGCCGAGGCGGTGTACTCGGCGGGCGGCACCATCCTCGGCGACGAGGGCGAGCGGGTCACCGTCGACTCCCAGGCGGCCCGCGAGGGGATCGGGTTCCTGGCGCGGGGCCTCGCGGAGGGCTGGATCCCCGAGGAGGCGCTGACCTGGAAGGAGGAGGAGTCCAAACAGGCGTTCCAGGACGGCGAACTGCTCTTCCTGCGCAACTGGCCCTACGCCTATGTCGCCGCCGCCGAGCCCGGCTCGCCGGTCGCCGGGAAGATCGGCGCGGTCCCGCTGCCCGGCCCCGACGGGCCCGGCACCAGTGTGCTGGGCGGCTCCAACCTCGCCGTCAGCAGCCATGCCGAGCACCCGGAGACGGCGGCCCGGCTGATCGCCTATCTCACCGGCGAGAGCGTCCAGCGCCAGGTCCTCACCCGGGGCGCGCTGCCCCCCGTACGGGCCGATCTCTACCGGGATCCGGAGCTGATCGCGGAGTTCCCCTATCTGCCGACCCTGCGGCAGAGCGTGCTGGCCGCCGCGCCGCGCCCCAAGAGCCCGCGCTACGACCAGGTGAGCCTGGCGGTGCAGGCGGTGATGCGGGACGCGCTGACGGGGCAGCAGACCCCGGCGGAGGCGGTCCGGCGGCTGGCCCGCGAGCTGGCGGCGGTCTCCGGCGGCTGACCGTCCCCGAACAGAGCGGCCCCCTTTCGACGATCGGAAGGGGTCTTAGTTACATGTTAGGTAACGCCAGGGTCTCAACTGCCCGTCGAATGCCCGAGTTCATCCCCATTTTGAACCCCAACTTCCGGGTAGTTTTCGCACACTCATTGACACCCGTACGACATGCTTACTTAACATGTATGCATAACGTCAGCACGCACAGACAGGCCAACTGGGGTGATTCAACCGACCCTCACGGGGCGCCACTGGTGGCGCGACGCAGTGATCTACCAGGTGTACGTCCGCAGTTTCCTGGACAGCACCGGGGACGGCATCGGCGATCTGGCCGGAGTTCGCGCCGGACTTCCCTACCTCCGCAAGCTCGGGGTGGACGGGATCTGGCTCAGCCCGTTCTATCCCTCGCCGCAGCACGACCACGGCTACGACGTCGCCGCCTACCAGGACGTGGACCCGCTCTTCGGCGACCTCGCCGAGTTCGACCTGCTGATGTCCGCGGCCCGCAAGATCGGCATCAAGGTCCTGCTGGACATCGTCCCCAACCACTGCTCCGTGGAGCACCACTGGTTCAAGGCCGCGCTCGCGGCGGCGCCGGGCAGCATCGAGCGCGCCCGGTTCCACTTCGCCGACGGCCGCGGCCCGGACGGCTCGGAGCCGCCGAACAACTGGCACGCCATGTTCGGCGGTCCCGCCTGGACCCGGGTCACCGAGTCCGACGGCACCCCCGGCCAGTGGTACCTGCACATGTTCACCCCCGAACAGCCCGACTGGAACTGGCGCAACCCCGAGGTGCCCGAGGAGTTCGAGGGCGTCCTGCGGTTCTGGCTCGACAAGGGCGTCGACGGCTTCCGCATCGATGTCGCCGCCGGCCTCTACAAGCACCCCGACCTGCCCGACTCCGACGACCCCGAGGCCGACGCCCGCACCCGCGACTCGGTCAACCCGCTCGCCTGGAACCAGCCCGAGGTCCACGACGTCTGGCGCCACTGGCGGTCGGTCTGCGACGAGTACGCCGCCCGCGACGGCCACGAGCGCCTCCTGGTCGGCGAGGTCTCCGTGCCCACCGCCCGCGAACACGCCCTGTACGTCCGCCCCGACGAACTCCACCAGGCGTTCTTCTTCGACCTGCTCGGCGCCCCCTGGGACGCCGACTCGTTCCGCAAGGTCATCTCCGAGGCCATGCAGGACATCGCCGGCACCGGCTCCACCGTCACCTGGGTGCTCAACAACCACGACCAGGTCCGCACCGTCACCCGCTACGGCGGTCCCAGCACCGAGGGCAGCGGCCTGGGCCCGGCCCGAGCCCGCGCCGCTGCCCTCCTCATGCTGGCCCTGCCCGGCGCCGCCTACATCTACCAGGGCGAGGAACTGGGCCTGCCCGAGGTCGACGACCTGCCCGACGAGTCGATCACCGACCCGATCTTCCGGCGCACCGGCAGCCGGGCCCGGATCCGCGACGGCTGCCGCGTGCCGCTGCCCTGGTCCGGCCAGGCGTCGCCGTTCGGCTTCACCTCCGGGGCGGGCGCCGCCAAGCCCTGGCTGCCCCAGCCCGACTACTTCGCCGAGTACGCCACCGACCGGGCGCTGGCCGACACCAGCTCCTTCTGGCACCTGTACCGCGACGGTCTCCAACTGCGCGCCGCGCTGCCCCAACTGGGGGAGGGCGCACTGCGCTGGATCGACCGGCAGCCCGGCGTCCTCGCCTTCGAACGGGGCGACGGCCTGGTCTGCGCCGTCAACTTCACCACCGCACCCGTGGCCGCGCCGGTCTCCGGCACTCCACTGCTCTCCAGCGGCCCCTGCCCGGCAGGCGTCCTGCCCGGCTCCACCGCCGCCTGGTGGCTGAGCGACCAGTGAGCCACCACTGGCCGCCCGGCGTCCGACACCGATCACTCGGCGTCACCCGCATATCCGCCGAAGGGATATCAACGATGATACGACCCCGCACCACCCTCCTCACCGGTTGCACCGCGCTCGTCCTGGCGGTCACCCTCACCGCCTGCGGCAGTGACGGTGATGTCTCCGCGGGCGGCGGCGACAAGCCGCTCAGCGGCCAGACCGTCTCCGTCGCCGGTGTCTGGTCCGGCACCGAGCAGCAGAACTTCCAGAAGGTGCTGGACGCCTTCACCGAGAAGACCGGCGCGAAGACCGAGTTCGTCTCCACCGGCGACAATGTCTCCACCGTCGTCGGCTCCAAGATCGAGGGCGGCAACGCCCCCGACGTGGTGATGGTCCCCCAGGTCGGTGTGCTCCAGCAGTTCGCCCAGGAGGGCTGGCTCCAGGAGCTGTCCAAGACCGCGCAGGATTCCCTCACCAGCAATTTCGCACCGGTGTGGAAGAACTACGGCGCCGTCGACGGCACCTCCTACGGCGTCTACTTCAAGGCCGCCCACAAGTCCACCGTCTGGTACAGCCCCGACGCCCTCACCCAGGCCGGTGTCGAGGCCCCCGCCACCTACGACGAGCTGCTGGAGGCCGGGCGGACCGTCTCCGACTCCGGGCTCGCCGCGTTCGCGGTCGCCGGCCAGGACGGCTGGACCCTCACCGACTGGTTCGAGAACATCTACCTCTCCCAGGCCGGCCCCGAGAAGTACGACGCCCTCGCCGCGCACGAGCTGAAGTGGACCGACGCCTCGGTGGTCACCGCGCTCACCACCCTCGGCGAGCTGTTCAAGGACAAGCAGCTCATCGCGGGCGGCCAGAACGGCGCCCTGAACACCGACTTCCCCGGCTCGGTCGAGAAGGTCTTCGGCCCCCAGCCCGAGGCCGGCATGGTCTACGAGGGCGACTTCGTGGCCGCCGTCGCCAAGGACGAGTACGGCAAGGTCATCGGCGAGGACGCCAACTTCTTCCCGTTCCCCGCGGTGGACGGCGGCAAGGCGCCGGTGGTCAGCGGCGGCGACGCGGCCGTGGTCATCAAGGAGGGCAAGAACCAGGAGGCCGGTATGGCCTTCGTGGAGTGGCTGGCCACCCCGGAGGCCGCCGAGGTCTGGGCCGGGCTGGGCGGCTACCTCTCCCCGAACAAGTCCCTGGACCTCGCCGCCTACGGCGACGACGTCACCCGCGCCACCGCCAAGTCCCTGATCGACGCGGGCGACGCGGTCCGGTTCGACATGTCCGACCAGGCCCCCGCGGCCTTCGGCGGCACCAAGGGCGCGGGTGAGTGGAAGATCCTCCAGGACTTCCTGCGCGACCCGTCCGACCCCACCGCGACCGCCGGGCAGCTCGAGGACGCGGCGGCCAAGGCGTACCAGGACTGATCGTGACCGCCACCCTCGTGAAAGAGGCGGGCACCCCCCCGCCGCCGGACCCCGCCGCGGAGCACTCGCGGCGGGCCCGGCGGCGGGGCCGGACCGCCGCCCTGCTCTTCGTCCTGCCCGCCCTGCTCCTGCTCGGCGCCCTGGTCGTCTACCCGGTGCTGTACTCCCTCGGCCGCAGTCTCTTCGACGCCGCCGGCAGCAGCTTCATCGGCGTGGACAACTACGCGGAGATCTTCCGCGACCCCGTCACCCTCAAGGCGCTGCGCAACACCGCGATCTGGGTCGTCGTCGCCCCGGTGATGCTCACCGGCCTCGGACTGATCCTCGCCGTGCTGGTGGAGAAGATCCGCTGGGCGACCGCGTTCAAGCTGCTGATGTTCATGCCGATGGCGGTCTCCTTCCTCGCCGCCGGCATCATCTTCCGCCTGGCCTACGACGAGGATCCCGACAAGGGCGTCCTGAACGCGGCGGTCGTCGCCGTCCACGACACCTTCTCCGACACCTCGTCCTACCCCACCGCCCGCGCCCGTGAGGGCCAGGGACTCACCCAGGGCCAGGACGGCTCGTACACCACCGAACAGGCCGTCTCCCCGGGCAGCACCAGCGCGCTCGGCCTGGTCGGGGTGCTGCCCCGGGACCTCCCCGAGGGCTCGGCCCCCGCCGGCACGGCCGCCGCCGAGAGCGCCGCTCCCGACGAACTGCGCGGCGTGGTCTACCTGGACTTCACCGCCGGCGGCGGCGGACAGCAGGGCCAGGTCGACGACGGGGAGAGCGGACTGCCCGGTCTGACCGTGGAGGCGGTACGCGACGGCAGTACCGTCGCCCGTACCACCACCGGCGACGACGGGTCGTTCCGCTTCACCGGCCTCGACAGCGGCAGCTACCAGCTCCGGCTGCCCGAGTCCAACTTCGCCGCGGCCTACGACGGCATCTCCTGGCTCGGCCCGACCCTGGTCACCCCGGCCATCATCGGCGCCTATCTGTGGATCTGGACCGGCTTCTCCATGGTGCTGATCGGCGCCGGGCTCTCCACCCTGCCCCGGGACGCGCTGGAGGCCGCCCGGATCGACGGGGCCAGCGAGTGGCAGATCTTCCGGAAGATCACCGTGCCGCTGCTCGCGCCCACCCTGACCGTCGTCTTCGTCACCCTGGTCATCAATGTGATGAAGGTCTTCGACCTGGTCTACATCATCGCGCCGGGACCGGTGCAGGAGGACGCGACCGTACTCGCCTCGCAGATGTGGCTGGTCTCCTTCGGCGGCGGCAACGACCAGGGCCTCGGCAGCGCGCTCGGCGTCCTGCTCCTGCTGCTGGTGATCCCGGCGATGGTCTTCAACGTCCGCCGCTTCCGAAGGAGTCAGTGATGAACGCCATCCGGCGCGTACTGGGCAGCGCCGTCGTCCAGGCGTTCCTCGTGGTCGTCGCCC
The DNA here is from genome assembly GCF_040683675.1 of Streptomyces sp. NPDC093252. Classification (NCBI taxonomy): domain Bacteria; kingdom Bacillati; phylum Actinomycetota; class Actinomycetes; order Kitasatosporales; family Streptomycetaceae; genus Streptomyces; species Streptomyces sp. NPDC093252. The sequence continues at coordinate 305,347 of NZ_JBFBEM010000006.1, forward strand.
TGGTCTGGATGACCCCGCTCGCCGGGCTCTTCCTCTCCTCGCTCAGGTCCGCCGAGGACACCGCGAACGGCGGCTGGTGGACCGTGTTCACCAGCCCGGGGCAGTTGTCCTTCGACAACTACTCGGCCCTGCTGGACAACTCCGGGATCACCCAGGCGTTCTTCAACACCATTCTGATCTCGGTCCCGGCGACCCTGCTGGTCGTGATGATCGCCGCACTCGCCGGATATGCCTTCGCCTGGCTGGACTTCCCGTTCCGTGACGGGATCTTCCTGCTGGTCGTGGCGATGCTGGTGGTGCCGGTGCAGATCGGTCTGCTGCCGGTCGCCAAGCTCTTCGGCCAGCTCGGACTGTTCGGCACCATCCCGGGCGTCGTCCTCTTCCATGTCGCCTACGGACTGCCGTTCGCGGTGTTCCTGCTGCGCAACTACTTCGCGGAGATCCCGAAGGAGATGCTGGAGGCGGCCCGGATGGACGGCGGCACCGAGTGGCGGATCTTCACCCGGCTGGTGCTGCCGGTGGGCAAGCCGGCCATCGCCAGCCTCGCCATCTTCCAGTTCCTCTGGGTCTGGAACGACATGCTGGTGGCGCTGCTCTTCGCCGACACGTCCTCGCAGCCGCTGACGGTGGCGCTCCAGTCGCAGATCCGGCAGTTCGGCAGCAATATCGACGTCCTCGCCCCCGGCGCGTTCCTCTCGCTGGTGGTGCCCGTCGTGGTGTTCTTCGCCTTCCAGCGCCACTTCGTCCAGGGCGTCATGGCGGGCTCGGTCAAGTAGACCGGCCCGCGTCCCGACTCCCCACCGGCGTCCACCTCCCATGCCGGCGCCGATGGGGGAACGAGGGCGCCGGGCCCGTCCGAAAGCGGCGGACGGGCCCGGCGTTCCACACAGCACCACAGCACCGAAGCACCATGGCACCGAAGAACCACCGCACTGCAAGAACTACCGCACCACCGAACCACAGCAGTACCGACCGGTGAAGCGCGTCGGGCCCGTTCGAAGCGGCGGGCGGGCCCGGCGACCGTCACCGTGTGTGCCGGGAGCGCCCGAAGCGGCGGACGCACCCGAACCCGGTGACCGAGCCGGGCTCCCCGAAGCGGCGGGGGGCCCGGTATCGGTCGCCCGGACAGAGTAGCCCCCGCCGGGCCGGTATCACGGCTTTCGCCGCCGAACCGTTGTCAATCCGGCGTCAGGGCGTGGCCGGCGGGTACAGCGCCCGCGGCAACTGCGAGGCCGCCGCCGAGTCCAGCAGCCACAGCGTGCGGGCCCGGCCCCGGGCCCCGGCCGCCGGCGCCTGGATCTCGCCCGCGCCCGACAGCGCGATGGCCGCCGCGTTCGCCTTGTCCGCGCCGGCCGCCAGCAGCCACACCTCACGGGCCGCCCGGATCGCCGGCAGGGTCAGCGACACCCGGACCGGCGGCGGCTTGGGAGCCCCGTGCACACCGACCACCGTGCGGTCCGTCTCCCGCACCGCGGGCAGCTCGGGAAACAGGGAGGCCACATGCGTATCCGGCCCGACACCCAGCAGCAGGACGTCGAACGAGGGCACCGCGCCATGGTTCTCCGGCCCGGAGGCCGCCGCCAGCTCCGCCGCGTAGGCGGCTGCCGCCGCGTCCACGTCCGACCCGAACGGACCGTCCGACGCGGGCATTGGGTGCACGCGCTTCGGGTCCAGCGGCACGGAGTCGAGCAGCGCGGCGCGGGCCTGGGTGACATTGCGCTCCGGGTCGCCCTCGGGCAGATAGCGCTCGTCGCCCCACCACAGGTCCAGCCGCGTCCAGTCCACCGCGTCCCGGGCGGGCGAGGAGGCGAGCGCGGCCAGCAGGCCGTTGCCGTTGCGGCCCCCGGTGAGCACCACCGACGCGGCGCCCCGGGACGCCTGGGCGTCGACGATCCGGGTGATCAGCCGGGCCGCGGCGGCCTCGGCCATCAGCTCCTTGTCGCGGTGCACCACGAGCTGCGGGGTGCTCACTTGGCCGCCGCCTTCTTGGCCGGGGCCTTCTTCCGGGCGGCCGGCTTGACGGGCGCGGCCTCCTCGACGGGCGCCGACTCCGGCGCCGACTCCGACTCCGACTCCGGCTTCGGCGCCGGTTCCGGCTCCGCGGCGGGAGCCGCCGACGCGTTCAGCCGCTCCACCCCGAACCGCAGCGCGGACGCGTAGGTGTCGTCCGGGTCGAGCCGCCGCAGCTCCTCGGCGATCAGCTCGGCCGTCTCCCGGCGCTTCAGCGCCACCGCCCGGTCCGGCTGCCCGTCGATCGACAGGGTGGCCAGCGAACCGTCCGCCCGGTCCAGCACGATCGGCCCGCAGTCGGTCTGCATCCGTACGGCGGTCAGCCCGGGACCGCCCGACAGCGAGCGCCTCACGGGCACGTCCAGCTTGTCCGCGAGCCACATCGCCAGCAGCTCGCAGCTCGGGTTGAACTCCTCGCCCTCGACCTCGACCCCGGTGACCTCGCACACCACCTGGTCCAGGGCTGCCGCCAGCATCGAGCGCCAGGGCGTGATCCGGGTCCAGGACAGATCGGTGTCGCCGGGGGTGTAGGTCCCGGCCCGCTCGGACAGCTCCCTGACCGGCTGCTCGGCCGCGTAGGTGTCGGTGACCCGGCGCTGGGCGAGGGCGCCCAGCGGGTCGGCGGCCGGGTCGAGCGGCGCGCCCGCCGGCCACCACACGACCACCGGGGCGTCGGGGAGCAGCAGCGGCAGCACCACCGACTGGGCGTGGTCGCCGACCTCGCCGTACAGCCGGAGCACCACGGTCTCGCCGGTGCCCGCGTCCGCGCCGACCCGCACCTCGGCGTCCAGCTTGGACCGGGTGCGCTCGCGCGGGGTGCGGGCGTGCCGCTTGATCACCACCAGCTTGCGCGAGGGGTGCTCGCGCGAGGCGTCGTTCGCGGCGCGCTGGGCGTCGTAGGCGTTCTCCTCGTCGGTGACGATGACAAGGGTGAGGACCATGCCGACGGCGGGGGTGCCGACCGCGCGGCGGCCCTGCACCAGCGCCTTGTTGACCTTGCTGGCCGTGGTGTCGGTGAGGTCTATCTTCATGGCCGGCGCCAGCTCCGTCCGTCTCGTTCGAGCATCTCGTCCGCCTCGATGGGGCCCCAGGTGCCCGACGGGTACTGCGCGGGCCTGCCGCTCGCGTCCCAGTACTCCTCGATCGGGTCGAGGATCTTCCAGGACAGCTCGACCTCCTCGGTGCGCGGGAAGAGGTTGGAGTCGCCGAGCAGCACATCCAGGATCAGCCGCTCGTACGCCTCCGGGCTGGACTCCGTGAAGGACTCGCCGTACGCGAAGTCCATGGAGACGTCCCGGATCTCCATCGAGGTGCCCGGCACCTTGGAGCCGAAGCGGACGGTGACGCCCTCGTCGGGCTGGACCCGGATGACGATGGCGTTCTGCCCGAGTTCCTCGGTGGCGGTGGTGTCGAAGGGGGAGTGCGGGGCGCGCTGGAAGACCACCGCGATCTCGGTGACCCGGCGGCCGAGGCGCTTGCCGGTGCGCAGATAGAAGGGGACGCCCGCCCAGCGGCGGTTGTCGATCTCCAGCTTCACGGCCGCGTAGGTGTCGGTGGTGGAGGAGGCGTCGATGCCGTCCTCCTCCAGATAGCCGACGGCCTTCTCGCCGCCCTGCCAGCCCGCCGCGTACTGGGCGCGCACGGTGTCCCGGCCCAGGTCGCGGGGGAGCCGGACCGCGCCGAGCACCTTGGTCTTCTCGGCGGCCAGCGCGTCCGCGTCGAAGGAGGCGGGCTCCTCCATGGCGGTGAGCGCCAGGAGCTGGAGGAGGTGGTTCTGGATGACATCGCGGGCGGCGCCGATGCCGTCGTAGTAGCCGGCCCGGCCGCCGATGCCGATGTCCTCGGCCATGGTGATCTGGACATGGTCCACGAAGGACCGGTTCCAGATCGGTTCGAACATGGTGTTGGCGAAGCGCAGCGCCAGGATGTTCTGGACGGTCTCCTTGCCCAGGTAGTGGTCGATCCGGAACACCTGGTCCGGGGCGAACACCTCGTGGACGACCTTGTTGAGCTGCTCGGCGGAGGCCAGATCGTGGCCGAACGGCTTCTCGATCACCGCGCGCCGCCAGGAGCCGTTCGTCTGGTCGGCGAGCTGGTGCTTCTTGAGCTGCTGGATGACCACCGGGAAGGAGCGCGGCGGCACCGAGAGATAGAAGGCGAAGTTGCCTCCGGTGCCCTGGGCCTTGTCCAGCTCGTCGATGGTGTCGCGGAGCCGCTCGAACGCCTCGTCGTCGTCGAAGGTGCCCTGCACGAAGCGCATCCCCTGGATGAGCTGCTGCCAGACCTCCTCCCGGAACGGGGTGCGGGCGTGCTCCTTGACGGCGTCGTGGACCTCCTGGGCGAAGTCCTCGTTCTGCCACTCGCGGCGGGCGAACCCGACCAGCGAGAAGCCGGGCGGCAGCAGACCCCGGTTCGCGAGGTCGTACACCGCGGGCATCAGCTTCTTCCGGGACAAATCGCCCGTGACGCCAAAGATCACCAGGCCCGACGGCCCCGCGATACGCGGGAGCCGTCGGTCGGCGGGGTCACGAAGCGGGTTCGCTCCGCTACCGGTAACCGGGGACAAGGTGTCAGCCCTCCGAAGGGGCGAGGCGCTTGAGTACCGCCTCGGTCGAGGCCAGCAGTTCGTTCCAGGACGCCTCGAACTTCTCGACGCCCTCGTCCTCCAGCACCTGGACCACGTCGTCGTAGGCGATCCCGAGCTTCTCGACGGCGTCCAGCTCGGCGCGCGCCTGCCCATAGGTCCCGGCGATCGTGTTCCCGGTGATCACACCGTGGTCGGCGGTGGCGTCCAGGGTGGCCTCCGGCATGGTGTTCACCGTGTTCGGCGCCACCAGCTCGTCCACGTACAGGGTGTCCTTGTACGCGGGGTCCTTCACCCCGGTCGACGCCCACAGCGGACGCTGCTTGTTCGCGCCCGCCTTCTCCAGCGCCGCCCAGCGGTCGGTGCCGAACACCTCCTCGTACGCCTGGTAGGCGAGGCGGGCGTTGGCGACGGCGGCCCTGCCGCGCAGCGCCTTCGCGTCATCGGTGCCCAGGGCCTCCAGCCGCTTGTCGATCTCGGTGTCCACCCGGGACACGAAGAACGAGGCCACCGAGTGGATCAGGGACAGGTCCAGGCCCTTGGCCCGCGCCTGCTCCAGACCCGCCAGATAGGCGTCCATCACCTCGCGGTAGCGCTCCAGCGAGAAGATCAGCGTCACATTCACGCTGATGCCGTTGCCGATCACCTCGGTGATGGCCGGCAGGCCCGCCTTCGTCGCCGGGATCTTGATCAGGGTGTTGGGCCGGTCCACCAGCCAGGCGAGCTGCTTGGCCTCGGCGACCGTCGCCACGGTGTGGTGGGCGAGACGGGGGTCCACCTCGATGGAGACCCGGCCGTCCTGCCCGCCCGTCGCGTCGAACACCGGGCGCAGGATGTCGGCGGCGTCCCGGACGTCCGCCGTGGTGATCATCCGCACGGCTTCCTCGACGGTCACCTTCCGGGCGGCCAGATCGGTGAGCTGCTGCTCATAGCCGTCGCCGCTGCTGATCGCCTTCTGGAAGATCGTCGGGTTGGTGGTGACCCCGACGACATGGCTCTGGTCGATCAGCTCGGCCAGATTGCCGGACGTGATCCGCTTGCGCGACAGATCGTCCAGCCAGATCGCGACGCCTTCCTCGGAGAGGCGCTTCAGTGCGTCCGTCATGAAAAATGCATCTCCTACGTGTCGTATGTCAGCGTCAGCGCCCGGCGGCGGCGTTCGATTCCCGTACGGCGGCCAGCGATTCCCGGGCCTTCGCGGCGATGTTCTCCGCCGTGAAGCCGAACTCCTCGAACAGCACCTTGCCGTCCGCGGACGCGCCGAAGTGCTCCAGCGAGACGATCCGCCCGGCGTCCCCGACATACCGGTACCAGGTCAGCCCGATCCCCGCCTCGACGGCCACCCGCGCCCGCACCGACGCCGGGAGCACACTCTCCCGGTACGCCGCGTCCTGCTCCTCGAACCACTCCACCGACGGCATCGACACCACCCGGGTGGCCACCCCCTCGGCCTCCAGCGCCTCGCGCGCCCCGACGGCCAGATGCACCTCGGAGCCGGTCGCGATCAGGATCACCTCCGGCGTGCCCGACCCCGCCTCGGCCAGCACGTAACCGCCGCGCGCCGCGTCCTCGTTGTGCGGGTAGACCGGCACGCCCTGCCGGGTCAGCGCCAGCCCGTGCGGGGCGCCCTTGCCGAACTCCTTGGTGTACCGGCGCAGGATCTCCCGCCAGGCGAGCGCCGTCTCATTGGCGTCGGCCGGGCGGACGATGTTCAGCCCCGGGATCGCCCGCAGCGACGCCAGATGCTCCACCGGCTGGTGCGTCGGGCCGTCCTCGCCGAGCCCGATCGAGTCGTGCGTCCACACGAACGTCACCGGCAGATGCATCAGCGCCGACAGCCGCACCGCGTTGCGCATGTAGTCGGAGAACACCAGGAACGTGCCGCCGTAGATCCGCGTGTTGCCGTGCAGCGCGATCCCGTTCATCTCCGCGCCCATCGAGTGCTCGCGGATCCCGAAGTGGATCGTCCGGCCGTACGGGTCGGCCTCCGGCAGCGGGTTGTCCGCCGGGAGGAACGACGACGTCTTGTCGATGGTGGTGTTGTTGGAGCCCGCCAGGTCGGCCGAGCCGCCCCACAGCTCCGGGATCACCGCGCCGAGCGCCTGGAGCACCTTGCCGGACGCGGCCCGGGTGGCGACCCCCTTGCCCGCCTCGAAGACCGGGATCTTCTCCTCCCAGCCGGTCGGCAGCTCACCGGCGGCGATCCGGTCGAACTCGGCCGCCCGCTCCGGGTTGTTGTCCCGCCACTCCTGGAACGACTTCTCCCACTCGGCGCGCGCCTGCCGGCCCCGCTCCACCGCGCCCCGGGTGTGGGTGATCACGGCGTCGGAGACCTCGAAGGACCGCTCCGGGTCGAAGCCCAGCACCCGCTTGGTCGCCGCGACCTCCTCGTCGCCCAGCGCCGAGCCGTGCGCGGCCTCGGTGTTCTGGGCGTGCGGGGCGGGCCAGGCGATGATCGAGCGCATCGCGATGAACGACGGCCGGTCGGTGACCTGCTTGGCCGCCTCGATCGCGTTGTAGATCGCGTGCGGGTCCAGGTCCCCGTCCGGCGTCGGCGCGACCCGCTGGACGTGCCAGCCGTACGCCTCGTACCGCTTCACCGTGTCCTCGGAGACCGCGGTCTCGGTGTCGCCCTCGATCGAGATGTGGTTGTCGTCCCAGAGCAGCACCAGATTGCCGAGCTTCTGGTGGCCGGCCATCGAGGACGCCTCGGCGGAGATGCCCTCCTGGAGGCAGCCGTCCCCGGCGATGCAGTAGACGAAGTGGTCGAAGGGCGACTCGCCCCCGGCCGCGTCCGGGTCGAAGAGACCGCGCTCGTAGCGCGCGGCCATCGCCATGCCCACCGCGTTGGCGACCCCCTGGCCCAGCGGCCCGGTCGTGGTCTCCACCCCGGTGGTGTGCCCGTACTCGGGGTGCCCCGGGGTCTTCGAGCCCCAGGTGCGGAACGCCTTCAGATCATCCAGCTCCAGTCCGAAACCGGCCAGGTAGAGCTGGGTGTAGAGGGTCAGCGACGAATGTCCGGCGGACAGCACGAAGCGGTCCCGCCCGACCCAGTCGGCGTCCGCCGGGTCGTGCCGCATCACCTTCTGGAAGAGGGTGTACGCGGCGGGCGCGAGGCTCATGGCCGTACCGGGATGGCCGTTACCGACCTTCTGTACGGCGTCGGCGGCCAGGACACGGGCCGTGTCGACGGCCCGCTGGTCCACATCGGTCCAGTCGAGGTCTGTGGTGGTCGGCTTGGTGCTCACCCTGAGTCAGGGCTCCTCTCCACATGTCACGCATGTCGCATGCCGGTGCATCGGGCACCCGGCCGCTGTCGAGCCTACCCTTGCGCGTACCGGCCCTTTCCGCCTCGTTTCCAGACTGCCGGGACTTCCCGCGATCCGCCTCCCGGCCGCGCCGGGCGTACCCCCGGCACCTGAATACGGGCCCGCTCGTCCGTGCACTCAACGGAGCGGACCCCGGCTCACCCCGCACCGCCGCCGAGCCGTCCGGGGGCACCCTCGGACACGACCCCACCCCCGCGAATGTCCGGGTCTGGGCAACGTCTACAGTGCAGTGGTACGCGCGAGCCTTTACCGGGACTTCACACCGGGAGGCTTGCTGGGATGTCTCTGTCAGGGGTGTGCGTGACGGCCGTTGAATCCCGTCCTGCGGGGGTTGTCGGGGCCAGCCGGGGTCCGCGTCACCGGCCGTTCGGGGCCCGTGTCATGGCGTTCGTGGCGCTGACCAAGCCGCGGATCATCGAGCTGCTGCTGATCACCACCGTTCCGGTGATGTTCCTGGCGGAGCAGGGCGTGCCCGATCTGACGCTGGTGCTGCTCACCTGCGTCGGCGGCTACCTCTCCGCGGGCGGCGCCAACGCCCTCAACATGTACATCGACCGGGACATCGACGCGCTGATGGACCGCACCGCGCAGCGCCCCCTGGTCACCGGCATGGTCAGCCCCCGCGAGTGCCTCGCCTTCGGCATCACCCTCGCCATCGGCTCCACCCTGCTCTTCGGCTACACCGTCAACTGGCTCTCCGCCTGGCTCTCCCTCGGCGCCCTCCTCTTCTACGTCGTCGTCTACACGATGATCCTCAAGCGCCGCACCGCGCAGAACATCGTCTGGGGCGGCATCGCGGGCTGTATGCCGGTGCTGATCGGCTGGACGGCCGTCACGAACTCCCTGACCTGGGCCCCGCTCATCCTCTTCCTGGTCATCTTCTTCTGGACCCCGCCGCACTACTGGCCGCTGTCCATGAAGGTGAAGGAGGACTACGCGCGGGTCGGCGTGCCCATGCTCCCGGTGGTCGCCTCCAACAAGACCGTGGCCCGGCAGATCGTCCTCTACTCCTGGGTCATGGTCGCGGTCTCGCTGCTGCTCACCCCGCTCGGCTACACCGGCTGGTTCTACACCACGGTCGCGCTGGCCGCGGGCGGCTGGTGGCTGTGGGAGGCGCACGCCCTCCAGAACCGCGCCAAGGCCGAGGTCACGGGCGCGAAGCTGAAGGAGATGCGGCTGTTCCACTGGTCCATCACCTATGTCTCGCTGCTGTTCGTGGCCGTGGCCGTGGACCCCTTCCTGCGCTGAGACCGGGCGCCGGGACCGGGGCCGTGGCCGGGGCCGGGGCTCGCGCTGAGGCGAGGGTCACGTACCCGCCGCCGGTACCCGTCGGTAGCATCCTGGCCATGGCAGACGCAGACGCAGACACCCCGCAGGCGGACCAGAACACCGACACCGGGGCCGCCGCCCGCGACGGGCGCAGGACCGCCCGGCTGACCCGGCAGATCGGCGCCTTCGCCCGCAGGCACGGCGGCGCCGAGGGCCAGATCGCCTACCTCGGCGAACGCGGCGCCCGGATCGTCCTGGTCGGCGAGGACGGCACCTGGGGCGACCTGGTCGCCCCCAGCCTCGCCGTCGCCGAGCGGGCGGTCACCGCCTCCGGCATCACCGTCCACGAGTCCTTCGACGGCGAGTTCGCCGCCAAGGTGCGGACCGGCCCCTACGAGTGGAAGCGCATGGCCGGAATCCAGGTGGGAAACGGCTGAGCATCGCCGCTCCTCCGTCAGGTACGCGTCCGGCCGCCGTGGCCGGACCACCCCGTCCGGCAACACCTGAACCCCGCCCCACCCGTTAGGACGGTCACAGGGACAGTCCACGACGGGGGAGCAGCGGGAATGATCGAGACACCGGCCCTGGTGGACCAGCACTGCCACGGAGTGCTCCGGACGGAGCTGGGACTCGGCACCTTCGAGGCCCGGCTCGCCCCCACCGAGGGCCCGTCCGCCCCCGGCACCACCCTCTTCGACACCCAGACCGGGTTCGCGGTCCGCCGCTGGTGCCCCCCGCTGCTGGGCCTGGAACCGCACAGCCCGCCCGCCCGCTATCTCGCCCGCCGCCGGGAACTCGGCGTCCTGGAGTCCACCCGACGGCTGCTGCGCGGCACCGGCATCACCACCTACCTCGTCGACACCGGCCCGCCCGGCGACCTCACCTGCCCCGCCGAACTGGCCTCGGCCGCCGACGCCGAGGCCCGCGAGACCGTCCGCCTCGAACTCCTCGCCGAGCAGATCGCCGACACCTCCGGCACCGTCGCGTCCTTTCTCGCCAACCTCGCCGAGTCGGTGCACGCCGCCGCCGCCCACGCCGTGGCCTTCACCTCCGTCGCGGGGCTGCGCCACGGACTCGCCCTCGCGCCCGAACCGCCCGGCCCCGGTGAGGTGCGCGGCGCGGCGGGGCGCTGGCTGGCCGGGCGGCGGGCGGGCGACGCCCTCACCGATCCGGTGCTGCTGCGCCATCTGCTGTGGAACGCCGTCGCCTCCGGCCTGCCCCTGCAACTGCACACCGGTCCGGGCGGGCCCGGGGCCCGCGTCGACGGCACGGACCCGGTGCCGCTGACCGGTTTCGTCCGGGCCACCGCGGGGCTCGGCACCGATCTGATCCTGCTGCACGGCTCTCCGTACCATCGCCGGGCGGCCCGTCTGGCGGCCGTCTTCCCCCATGTGTACGCCGACTGCGGCGCCGCCCTGCCGCGCACCGGCTCCGGAGCCGCCCGGGTGCTCGCCGAGATCCTGGAACTGGCCCCCTTCGGGAAGGTCCTCTTCTCCACCGGGGCGGGCGCGCTCCCCGAACTGCATGTGGTCGGGGCGCGGTTGTTCCGGGAGGCGCTCGGCCGGGTGCTCGGCGGCTGGGTGACCGAGGGGTCGTGGTCGCCGGGCGACGCCCACCGGGTGGCCGCCCTGATCGCGGCGGGCAACGCGCGGCGGGTGTACGGGCTGGACTGAACTGGCCAGACTGAGCACATGCCACCCCAGGAACAGCCTCCGGCCCGGGATCAGCCGGCGACCCGGGATCAGCTCCCGGCCCAGGAACAGCCCCCAGCCGACGACCCGCCCGCCACCCGCGCCCTGCTCGACCGCTTCCTCACCGCCCTGGCCCCGCTCGGACCGGTCGCGCTCTGGGCGCACGGCTCACTGGCGGGCGGTGACTACCAGGAGGGCCGCAGCGACCTCGATCTGATCGCCGTGCTGCCCCGGAGGCCCGCCCCGCGCACCCTCTGGCGGCTGGCCCTGCTCCACGCCCGACTGGGCACCGCCCCGCTCGCCCCCCTGCTGCACTGCACCTATCTCACCCCGGCGACCGCGACCGGCACCGCCCGACGGCACCTCACCTGGGCGCACCAGGAACTGCTGCGCCGCCCGGTCACCCCGGTCACCCGCCGTGAGCTGCACTCCTTCGGCCGGGTTCTGCACGGCCCGCCCCCGGCGGACCTGCTCCCGCCGGTCACGGACCCGGAACTCACCGCGTTCGTGGTCCGCGACCAGCGGGACTTCTGGCGCCCCAAGGTGGACCGCGCGGAGCTGTGGACCCGGGACGTATGGGTGGACCACGCCCTGATCACCCTGGCCCGCGCCACCGTGACCGCGCGGGACGGCCGGCTGATCTCCAAGCGCGAGGCCCTCGCCGTGCTGCCCGGCCTGGGCGCCCCGGCCGAGGTGGTCGAGGACATCAGGGCCCGCCGCTACGACGGCCCCCGCCCGGCCCCGGCCCCCGACTGGACCGCCCGCCGCGCCGACCTGACCCGGACCTACCTGGGCCCGGCCATCGACGCGCTGGTCGCCTCGTACTCCTGAACGGCCGGGGCCGGGACGGCGGCGTCGGACGCCGGGCGCTCGCGCAGGGCGAGCAGGACCCGCAGGGTGGCGATCCACACCAGGCACGAGCCGAGCATATGGGCGCCGACCAGGACCTCGGGCAGATCGGTGAAGTACTGGACGTAGCCGATGACGCCCTGGAGCAGCAGGATCACGAACAGGTCCCGGGTCCGGGCGAGCGGGACCCTGGGGGCGTCCACCGCCTTGAGGACGAACCACAGGGCGAAGGTCAGCGTCACCACGATCCACGCCAGCACCGCGTGCAGCCGGGTCACGTCGTCCCAGGGGACGTCCATCCGGGGCACCTCGCTGGAGTCACCGGCGTGCGGACCGGCGCCGGTCACGACAGTGCCGACGGCGATCAGCAGCACCGTCACCCCGACCAGCACCCACACGAGCTGCTGCACGACCCTGCCGACCAGCGGACGCGCCGCCCCGTCGCCCTCGCGGGTGCGCTGCCACATCACCGTGGCCACCGCGATCAGCGCGGAGGACAGCAGGAAGTGCAGGGCGACCGTGTACGGGTTGAGGCCGACCAGGACGACGATCCCGCCGAGCACCGCGTTGCCCATGACCACCCAGAACTGGGCCCAGCCCAGCCGGGTCAGCTCCCGCCGGTACGGCTTCTCGGAGCGGGCGGCGATGATGGCCCAGCCGACCGCCGCGCACAGCACATAGGTCAGCATCCGGTTGCCGAACTCGATGACCCCGTGCAGACCCATCTCCCGGGTCGCGGTCAGCGAGTCGTCGGTGCACTTGGGCCAGGTCGGGCAGCCGAGGCCGGAGCCGGTGAGCCGGACGGCCCCACCGGTGACGACGATGACGACCGCCATGACGAGCGCGGCGAGCGCGGCCCGGCGCACGGTGCGCGGGGTGGGGGTCCAGCGCGCGGCGATGAAGGCGAGGGGGTTGCGCACGGCGGCTACGGCGTCCGCACGGGTCAGCTTGGGCACGGGGCCCATCGTAGAAGGCGGCTTGTGCACTCGTTCACGAGGGGCCCGCTTCACCTCTTCGGCGCGGCTGCTCGCGGCGGAGCCCGTCGCTCCCGGCCCGGAGCCAGCTACTCCCAGCGGAAGAACCGCCCCGCCGCCGCCAGCCCCAGCACCGCCCACACCGCCAGCACCGCCAGATTGCCCCAGGGCATCCCGGCCCCGTGCTGGAGGACATCCCGCAGACCCTCGGAGAGGGCGGAGATCGGCAGCAGCCCGAGGACGTCCTGAGCGGCGTCCGGGAACCGGTCCAGGGGGACGATCACCCCGCCGCCGATCAGCAGCAGCAGGAACACCAGGTTGGCGGCGGCGAGGGTGGCCTCCGCCTTCAGGGTGCCCGCCATCAGCAGCCCGAGCCCGGAGAACGCGGCGGTGCCCAGCACCAGCAGCAGGAGCACGGTGAGCGGGTTGCCCTGCGGGGACCAGCCGAGCGCCAGGGCGAGGGCCGTCACCAGCAGCACCTGGAGCACCTCGGTGACCAGCACCGCGAGGGTCTTGGCGGTCATCAGCCCCCAGCGCGGCAGCGGCGAGGACGCCAGCCGCTTGAGCACCCCGTAGCGCCGCTCGAAGCCGGTGGCGATGGCCTGCCCGGTGAACGCGGTGGACAGCACGGCCAGCGCGAGGATGCCGGGCGCGAGGAAGTCGACGGACTCCCCGGCGCCGGTGTCGACGATGTCGACGGTGGAGAACAGCACCAGCAGCAGGGTCGGGATGATCACTGTCAGGAGCAGTTGCTCGCCGTTGCGCAGCAGCATCCGGGTCTCCAGTGCCGCCTGGGCCGCGATCATGCGGGTCAGCGGCGCGGCCCCGGGCCGGGGGGCGTACGTACCGGTGGCGCTCATGCGCGCAGCTCCTTGCCGGTCAGTTCCAAGAAGACGTCTTCCAGAGTGTGGCGTTCCACCGAGAGGCGGTCCGGGAGGACCCCGTGCTGGGCGCACCAGGAGGTGACCGTGGCCAGGAGCTGGGGGTCGATGGTGCCGGTGACGCGGTAGGAGCCCGGGGTCAGTTCGACGGCGGCGGCGTCGGCGGGGAGGGCCTTGAGGAGGGAGGCCACGTCGAGTCCGGGGCGGCCGGTGAAGCGCAGGGTGTTCTCGGCGCCGCCCCGGCACAGCTCCTCGGGGCTGCCCTGGGCGACGACCCGTCCGCTGTCGATGATGGCGACGTCGTCGGCGAGCTGCTCGGCCTCGTCCATGTGGTGGGTGGTGAGGATGACGGAGACGCCGTCGGCGCGCAGATCGCGGATCAGGTCCCAGGCGGCGCGGCGGGCCTGCGGGTCGAGTCCGGCGCTCGGCTCGTCCAGGAAGACCAGCTCGGGGCGGCCGACGACGGCCATGGCGAGGGCGAGCCGCTGCTGCTGCCCGCCGGACAGCCGCCGGTAGGAGGTACGGCCGCAGGAGCCGAGGCCGAGCCGCTCGATCAGGGCGTCCACGTCCAGCGGGTGGGCGTGCAGCCGGGCCACATGGCGCAGCATCTCGCCCGCGCGGGCGCCGGAGTAGACCCCGCCGCTCTGGAGCATCACGCCGACGCGGGGGCGCAGCGCGCGGGAGTCGCGGACCGGGTCGAGGCCGAGGACGCGGACGGTCCCGGAGTCGGGCCGCCGGTAGCCCTCGCACATCTCGACCGTCGTGGTCTTCCCGGCACCGTTGGGACCGAGTACGGCGGTCACCCCGGTCCGGGCCACCAGGGAGAGGCGGTCCACCGCGGTCTTGTCGCCGTACCGCTTCACCAGGGCGTCGACCTGGACCACGGGCTCACTTCGCATGGGTCCAGAGTCTAGGTTCGCGCCGGGCGCCCCGGACCGGGGGGTGCGGGAAGTCCGGGGGCGCCGGGGGGAGCGCGCCGGGGGCACCGCTCACTCCGGTCCCCCCAGCAGGACGTCCCCGATCCGGGGCCGGTGGGTGGCGAGCCAGGTCTCGGCGTAGGCCACCGCGTCGGCGACCGGGAAGAGCCGGGTCGCGGCGGCGCCGACCGTGCCCCGCACGACCGGGCGGTCGCGTTCGAAGTCATGGCCGAGTTCGTCGAAGCGGTCGGCGCTGATGGACACCTCCGTGACCTCCTCCCAGCCGTCGGGGGACGGGCGGCCGACCCGGACCAGCGGGGCCGGGACACGGTACTCGGCGAGATGGAAGGCGGTGCAGGAGCCGTATCCGGCGCCGAGCAGCAGGACCCGGGCGCCGAGCGCCTCCAGCCGGGCCAGGGGGCTCCGCTCGCCGAGCCGGCAGTCGGTGGCGTGGCCGTCGGTGACCTGGGCGGCGCGGGGGCCGACGGCGGCGAAGGAGGTCTGGGGGTGGGCGCTGCGCAGGGCGCCGGGCCAGCGCCGTACGGTCTCCGGGATCACGCCGACGCCCCGGGTGGGGGTGAGGGCGGGATCGTAGGGCGGCATGGTGGCGCGGATGGTGTCCCACCAGGCGCGCGGGACGGGGGGCTCGGTCCAGACGGCGGGGTCGGAGAGGTCGCCGGTCTGGGTGGGGACGACCAGGGTGCCGCGCGGGCCGAGGGCGTCCAGCAGTCCCTGGACGACGGCGACCGGGCCGCCGCAGACCCAGCCCAGGGAGCGCAGCGAGGAGTGCACGAGCAGGGTCTCGCCGCTGAGCACCCCGGCCTCGCGCGCCTGTGCGGCGACTGTGGATCGGGTGACAAGAGGGCCGGTCGGAGGGGTTGCGGAGGTGTCGGGCATGGTTCGGCAGTCTCCTCGACGGGCCCGCCGGGCGCCACCGGTTCGGCGTACGGTGTGATCGATCAAAGATCGTTTCCGCAGGTCATCTTAGGTATACCTAAGTGACACAGGGCACCGCTCACCCGTACGGACGCGGCTTGTCAGTCTCTGAGGAATTACGCAACAATGGCGTTGTGAAAAACGTCGGTGAGGCTCCGCAGGAGGAACTCGCGACCGGTGAGCGGTCCACCCGCAACCGGGTCGCGCGCTCGATCCTGCAACACGGTCCCTCGACCGTCGCCGAGCTGGCCCAGCGCCTCGGCCTCACCCAGGCCGCCGTCCGCCGCCATCTCGACGCCCTGCTCGCCGACGATGTCGTGGCCTCCCGCGAGCAGCGGGTCTACGGCGCCCGGGCGCGCGGCCGGCCCGCCAAGGTGTTCGCCCTGACGGACTGCGGGCGGGACGCCTTCGACCAGTCCTACGACCAGCTCGCGGCCGACGCCCTGAACTGGATCGCCGAGCAGCACGGCGGCAGCGAGGCGGTCGCCGCCTTCGCCCGTGCCCGGATCGCCGCCCTCGCCGACGCCTACCGCACCGCGGTCGAGGCGGCCGGTCCCGGCGAGCGCACCGAAGCCCTGGCCAAGGCCCTGAGCGCGGACGGGTACGCTGCTACCGCGCGCAGCGCGCCCCGGCCCCAGCAGGGCGAGCAGCTCTGCCAGCACCACTGCCCGGTCGCCCATGTCGCCGAGCGGTTCCCGCAGCTCTGCGAGGCCGAGACGGAGCTGTTCGCCGAACTGCTCGGCACCCATGTGCAGCGGCTGGCCACCATCGCCCACGGCGACGGTGTGTGCACGACGTTCATCCCGAGGATCCCGAAGACCTCGCCGCCCGCGAAGATCTCCGCGACCCCCGCGACCTCTGCCACCGCCTCTACCACTACCACCCACGCATCCACCAGCACGGCCGGGAGGAACCCCGCATGACTCTCCCCACGGAGACCGCCCACCCCGAACTCGAAGGGCTGGGCACGTACGAATACGGCTGGGCCGACTCCGACGAGGCCGGTGCCGCGGCGAAGCGCGGTCTGAGCGAGGCCGTCGTCCGCGACATCTCCGGGAAGAAGTCGGAGCCGGAGTGGATGACCAAGCTCCGCCTCAAGGGCCTGCGGCTCTTCGAGAAGAAGCCCATGCCGAACTGGGGCTCCGACCTCTCCGGCATCGACTTCGACAACATCAAGTACTTCGTGCGCTCCACGGAGAAGCAGGCGGAGTCCTGGGAGGACCTGCCCGAGGACATCAAGAACACCTACGACAAGCTGGGCATCCCCGAGGCCGAGAAGCAGCGCCTGGTCGCCGGTGTCGCCGCCCAGTACGAGTCGGAGGTCGTCTACCACCAGATCCGTGAGGACCTGGAGGAGCAGGGCGTCATCTTCCTGGACACCGACACCGCGCTCAAGGAGCACCCGGAGCTGTTCAAGGAGTACTTCGGCACGGTCATCCCGGTCGGCGACAACAAGTTCGCGTCGCTGAACACCGCGGTGTGGTCCGGCGGCTCCTTCATCTACGTCCCGCCGGGCGTCCATGTCGAGATCCCGCTCCAGGCCTACTTCCGGATCAACACCGAGAACATGGGCCAGTTCGAGCGGACCCTGATCATCGTCGACGAGGGCGCCTATGTGCACTACGTCGAGGGCTGCACCGCGCCGATCTACAAGTCGGACTCGCTGCACAGCGCGGTCGTCGAGATCATCGTCAAGAAGAACGCCCGCTGCCGCTACACGACCATCCAGAACTGGTCGAACAACGTCTACAACCTGGTCACCAAGCGCGCCGTCGCCTACGAGGGCGCCACCATGGAGTGGATCGACGGCAACATCGGCTCCAAGGTGACGATGAAGTACCCGGCCGTCTACCTCATGGGCGAGCACGCCAAGGGCGAGACCCTGTCCATCGCCTTCGCGGGCGAGGGCCAGCACCAGGACGCGGGCGCCAAGATGGTCCACATGGCGCCGAACACCTCGTCCAACATCGTCTCGAAGTCGGTGGCCCGCGGCGGTGGCCGCACCTCCTACCGCGGTCTGATCGAGATCGGCGAGGGCGCCCCCGGCGCCAAGTCCAACGTGCTGTGCGACGCGCTGCTGGTGGACACCATCTCCCGCTCCGACACCTACCCCTATGTCGACGTCCGCGAGGACGACGTCTCCATGGGGCACGAGGCGACCGTCTCCAAGGTCTCCGAGGACCAGCTCTTCTATCTGATGAGCCGCGGTCTGACCGAGTTCGAGGCGATGGCGATGATCGTGCGCGGCTTCGTCGAGCCGATCGCCAAGGAGCTGCCCATGGAGTACGCGCTGGAGCTGAACCGGCTGATCGAGCTCCAGATGGAAGGCGCGGTCGGCTAGCGCCGGACGCCCACCGCTTCCGTCAGCGGACGGCCCGCCTTCCGGGGCGGGCCGAAGATCGTCACCGTATATGCGTCACCGGCGTTCCCCGTGATCGCCGTCGGGCGTTCGTCGTCACCCTCGCAAGATCGTCGTAAGGAAGAGAGCAGATCGACAGCCATGGCTGAGGCTCAGAGTATTCCGGTGGGTTCCACCACCGCCGGCTCGATCGCGGTGGCCGCGGAGTCGACCGTCGCCACCCGGATGAGCGCCCCCCCGTCCTTCGACGTGGCGGACTTCCCCGTGCCCCACGGCCGGGAGGAGGAGTGGCGGTTCACCCCGCTGGCGCGGCTGCGCGGGCTGCACGACGGCACCGCCATCGCCTCCGGCACCGGGGTGAAGGTCGCCGTCGAGGCCCCCGAGGGCGTCACCGTGGAGACCGTCGGCCGGGGCGACGCCCGGCTCGGCCGGGCCGGCACCCCCGTCGACCGGGTCGCCGCCCAGGCGTACTCCGCCTTCGAGCAGGCCGGGATCGTCACGGTCCCCAGGGACACGCAGCTCACCGAGCCGATCCGGATCACCGTGCACGGCGAGGGCGGGGTCGCCTACGCCCACCAGGTGATCGAGCTGGGCGCCTTCGCCGAGGCCCTGGTCGTCCTCGACCACACCGGGGACGCGGTGCTCGCCGCCAACGTCGAGTACGTCCTCGGCGACGGGGCGAAGCTCACCGTGGTCTCCGTCCAGGACTGGGACGACAAGGCCGTGCACGTGGCCCAGCACAACGCCCTCGTCGGCCGGGACGCCACCTTCAAGTCCGTGGTCGTCACCTTCGGCGGCGATGTCGTGCGGCTGCACCCCCGGGTGGCCTACGCCGGGACGGGTGGCGACGCCGAACTGCTCGGCCTGTACTTCACCGACGCCGGCCAGCACCAGGAGCACCGCCTCCTGGTCGACCACAACGTCCCGCACTGCAAGTCCAACGTGGTCTACAAGGGCGCCCTCCAGGGCGAGCAGGCCCACGCGGTGTGGATCGGCGACGTGCTCATCGAGGCGAAGGCCGAGGGCACCGACACCTATGAGATGAACCGCAACCTGGTCCTCACGGACGGCGCCCGCGTCGACTCGGTGCCCAATCTGGAGATCGAGACCGGTGAGATCGTCGGCGCCGGACACGCCTCCGCCACCGGCCGCTTCGACGACGAGCAGCTCTTCTATCTGATGGCCCGCGGCATCCCCGAGATCGAGGCCCGCCGTCTGGTCGTGCGCGGCTTCTTCGCCGAACTCGTCCAGCAGATCGGCATCCCGGACGTCGAGGAGCGGCTCATCGCCCGGATCGAGCAGGAACTGGAGGCAGCGGTCGCATGACGGCCTTCGTCCGTGTCTGCGCGCTCAGCGAGCTGGAGCAGGACACCCCGAAGCGGGTGGAACTCGACGGCACGCCGGTGGCCCTGGTGCACACCGAGGGCGAGGTGTTCGCCATCAACGACATCTGCTCGCACGCGAATGTCTCGCTGTCCGAGGGCGAGGTGGAGGACTGCGCCATCGAGTGCTGGCTGCACGGCTCCACCTTCGACCTGCGCACCGGCAAGCCGTCCGGCCTCCCGGCCACCCGCCCCGTACCCGTTTACCCCGTAAAGATCGAAGGGGACGACGTGCTCGTCTCCCTCACCCAGGAGTCCTGAGGCAACCCATGGCAACGCTTGAAATCCGAGACCTGCACGTCACCGTCGAGGCCGACAACGCCACGAAGGAGATCCTCAAGGGCGTCGACCTCACCGTGAAGCAGGGCGAGACGCACGCCATCATGGGCCCCAACGGCTCCGGCAAGTCCACCCTCGCCTACTCGCTGGCCGGCCACCCCAAGTACACGATCACCGGCGGCACGGTCACCCTCGACGGCGAGGACGTCCTGGAGATGTCCGTCGACGAGCGGGCCCGCGCCGGACTGTTCCTCGCCATGCAGTACCCGGTCGAGGTCCCCGGTGTCTCGGTCTCCAACTTCCTGCGCACCTCCGCCACCGCCATCCGCGGCGAGGCCCCCAAGCTGCGCACCTGGGTGAAGGAGGTCAAGGAGGCCATGGAGCGCCTCAACATGGACCCCGCCTTCGCCGAGCGCAATGTCAACGAGGGCTTCTCCGGCGGTGAGAAGAAGCGCCACGAGATCCTCCAGCTCGAACTGCTCAAGCCGAAGATCGCGATCCTGGACGAGACCGACTCCGGTCTCGACGTGGACGCGCTGCGGGTGGTCTCCGAGGGCGTCAACCGGGTCCGCGAGAGCGGCGAGGTCGGCACCCTCCTCATCACCCACTACACGCGCATCCTGCGCTACATCAAGCCCGACCACGTCCATGTCTTCGCGGGCGGCCGGATCGCCGAGTCCGGCGGCCCGGAGCTGGCGGACAAGCTGGAGAACGAGGGCTACGAGGCATACGTGAAGGGTGGCGCATCCGCGTGACACAGTTGCCGGGCCTCCTCGACACCGAGGCGATCCGCAAGGACTTCCCCATCCTGGACCGCCAGGTCCACGACGGTAAGAAGCTCGTGTACCTGGACAACGCGGCGACCTCGCAGAAGCCGCGCCAGGTACTGGACGCCCTGAGCGAGTACTACGAGCGGTACAACGCCAACGTCCACCGCGGTGTGCATGTCCTCGCCGAGGAGGCCACGGCGCTGTACGAGGGCGCGCGCGACAAGGTCGCCGCCTTCATCAACGCGCCCAGCCGCGACGAGGTGATCTTCACCAAGAACGCCTCCGAGTCGCTGAACCTGGTGGCGAACATGCTCGGCTGGGCCGACGAGCCCTACCGGGTGGACTCCGACACCGAGATCGTCATCACGGAGATGGAGCACCACTCCAACATCGTCCCCTGGCAGTTGCTGTCGCAGCGCACGGGCGCGAAGCTGAAGTGGTTCGGCCTCACCGACGACGGCCGCCTCGACCTGTCCAACATCGACGAGATCATCACCGAGAAGACCAAGATCGTCTCCTTCGTCCTGGTCTCCAACATCCTGGGCACGGTCAACCCGGTCGAGGCGATCGTCCGCCGCGCCCAGGAGGTCGGCGCGCTGGTCTGCGTCGACGCCTCCCAGGCCGCCCCGCACATGCCGCTGGACGTGCAGTCCCTCCAGGCCGACTTCGTGGCCTTCACCGGCCACAAGATGTGCGCGCCGACCGGCATCGGGGTGCTCTGGGGCCGCCAGGAACTGCTGGAGGACCTGCCCCCGTTCCTCGGCGGCGGCGAGATGATCGAGACCGTCTCGATGCACTCCTCCACCTACGCCCCCGCCCCGCACAAGTTCGAGGCGGGCACCCCGCCGATCGCCCAGGCGGTCGGCCTCGGCGCGGCCATCGACTACCTCACCGCGCTCGGCATGGACAAGATCCTCGCCCATGAGCACGCCCTGACCGAGTACGCCGTCAAGCGGCTCCTGGAGGTCCCCGACCTCCGGATCATCGGCCCCAGCACGGCCGAGGACCGGGGCGCCGCGATCTCGTTCACCCTCGGTGACATCCACCCCCACGACGTGGGCCAGGTGCTGGACGAGCAGGGCATCGCGGTCCGGGTCGGCCACCACTGCGCCCGCCCGGTCTGCCTGCGCTACGGAATTCCCGCGACCACCAGGGCGTCGTTCTATCTGTACTCCACGCCGGCCGAGATCGACGCACTGGTCGACGGTCTGGAGCACGTACGGAACTTCTTCGGCTGAGGGGCGTGCTGCAACCGTGAAGCTGGACTCCATGTACCAGGAAGTCATCCTGGACCACTACAAGAACCCGCACGGGCGTGGTCTGAGGGACGGCGACGCCGAGGTCCACCATGTGAACCCGACGTGCGGCGACGAGATCACCCTGCGCGTGAAGTACGACGGCACGACGATCGAGGACGTCTCCTACGAGGGCCAGGGCTGCTCGATCAGCCAGGCCAGCGCCTCCGTGCTGAACGAACTGCTGGTCGGCAAGGACGTCACCGACGCCCGCAAGATCCAGGAGACCTTCCTGGAGCTGATGCAGTCCAAGGGCCGGATCGAGCCGGACGACGCCATGGAGGAGGTGCTGGAGGACGCGGTCGCGTTCGCCGGTGTCTCCAAGTACCCGGCCCGCGTCAAGTGCGCGCTGCTGAGCTGGATGGCGTGGAAGGACGCGACCGCCCAGGCCCTGGGCTCCGCCGCTGCCGACGCCCCCGCCTCTGAAAGGAAGACGGCATGACCGAGACCATCGAGATGAAGCCGGCCTCGGAGGAGGAACTCCGCGAGGCCCTGATGGACGTCGTGGACCCGGAACTGGGCATCGACGTCGTCAACCTCGGCCTGATCTACGGCATCCACGTGGACGACTCCAATGTGGCGACGGTCGACATGACCCTCACCTCGGCGGCCTGTCCCCTCACGGACGTCATCGAGGACCAGGCCAAGTCCGCCACGGACGGCCTGGTCAGCGAGTTGCGCATCAACTGGGTCTGGATGCCCCCGTGGGGCCCCGACAAGATCACGGACGACGGGCGGGAGCAGTTGCGGGCGCTGGGCTTCAACGTCTGAGCTTCCGCGCCCCCTGCACGGCCCCGACCCCCCTTCGCACGGCCCCCGGCCTCCCGCCGGGGGCCGTCGCCGTGCCGTCCGGGGCCACTGGCTTTCTGCTGGGGGCTGGGGGCCGCCGGCGTGCCGTCCGGAGCGGTCGGCGTGCGCGCCGTCCCGGGATCCAATCGTTATGTACGACCGTACACATTCCTCTGTACGCTCCTCCGTATGGGTTTCCTCCTGCTCGCGGGGGCCATCGCCGCCGAGATCGCCGCGACCACCTCCATGAAGTACAGCCACGGCTTCACCCGGCTCTGGCCGTCGCTGATCACCGCGGTCGGCTATCTCGTGGCGTTCACGCTGCTCGCGCAGACGCTGAAGACGATCTCGGTGGGGACCGCGTACGCGATCTGGTCCGGGGCCGGGACCGCGGTCGTGGCGATCATCGGCGCGGTGTTCCTGGGGGAGGGCATGACCCTGGCCAAGGCGGCCGGGATCGCGCTGATCATCATCGGGGTCGTGGTGCTCAACCTGGGGGGCGCGCACTGATGGCCCGCCGGTACGACCCCGGGCGCCGGCAGCGGATCATCGACGCGGCGATCCGGGTGGTGGGCGCCAAGGGCCTCGCGGGGCTGAGCCACCGGACGGTCGCCGTCGAGGCGGACGTACCGCTGGGCTCGACCACCTATCACTTCGCGACCCTGGACGAATTGCTGGTGGCCGCGCTCAGGCAGTGCAACGAGAGCTTCGGCGCCCTGATGGAGGCGCGCGGTGGGCTGCGCGCACCGGATCTCGACCTCGCCGCCGAACTCGCCGCGCTGCTCGGCGAGTGGCTCGCGGGCGACCGGACCGGCGTGGAGCTGGAGTACGAGCTGTACCTCGCCGCGCTGCGCCGCCCCGCCCTGCGCCCGGTCGCCGCCGCATGGGCCGACGGGGTGGTCGCGAGCCTCGTCCGGCATGTGGACGAGGTGACCGCCCGTGCCGTGGTCGCCCTGATGGACGGTCTCTGCCTCCAGGTGCTGCTGACCGACACCCCCTACGACGAGGGATACGCGCGGGAGCTGCTGGCCCGGGTGATCGGGAGCCGTCCGACCGGCGGGTGAGACGGGCCCGGCCCGGTTTGGCCCCGGTGGGGCGCGGGCGGTTAGGTTGCCCCCATGACCGACACGACTGCTTCCCGTACCACCGGTGCCGTGGCCGCCGGACTCGCCACCGTCGCCGCCGACGGCACCGTTCTCGACACCTGGTTCCCCGCCCCCGAACTCTCCGACGCGCCCGGACCGGCCGGTACCGAGCGGCTGGACGCCGACCGCACCCGCGCGCTGCTCGGTGAGCACGCCGTCGCCGCGCTCGCCAAGGACGGGGTGCGCGGTGTCGAGACCGTCGCGGTCCGCACGGTCATCTCCTCCCTGGACGACAAGCCGCTCGACACCCACGACGCCTATCTGCGCCTCCATCTGCTCTCGCACCGGCTGGTCCGGCCCAACGGGCAGAACCTGGACGGCATCTTCGGCCTGCTGCCCAATGTCGCCTGGACCTCGCTGGGCCCGGTCGCCGTCGACACCCTGGAGACCGTCCGGCTCGCCGCGCGCGCCCGCGGGCTGCACGTCAGCGTGTTCGGTGTCGACAAGTTCCCCCGCATGACCGACTACGTGGCCCCGGCGGGCGTCCGGATCGCCGACGCCGACCGGGTCCGGCTCGGCGCCCACCTCGCCGCCGGTACCACCGTGATGCACGAGGGCTTCGTCAACTTCAACGCCGGGACGCTCGGCACCTCCATGGTCGAGGGCCGGATCTCCCAGGGCGTCGTCGTCGGCGACGGCTCCGACATCGGCGGCGGCGCCTCCACCATGGGCACCCTGTCCGGCGGCGGCAAGGAGCGGGTGGCCATCGGCGAACGCTCCCTGGTCGGCGCCGAGGCCGGGATCGGGATCGCGCTCGGCGACGACTGCGTGGTCGAGGCGGGCCTCTACCTCACCGCCGGGACCCGGGTCACCCTGCCCGACGGCCAGATCGTCAAGGCCCGCGAACTCTCCGGCGCCAGCAACATCCTCTTCCGCCGCAACTCCGTCACCGGCACCGTCGAGGCCCGCCCCAACAACGCCGAGTGGGGCGGCCTCAACGACGTCCTGCACAGCCACAACTGAGGTCCCGGCGACCGGGGGTGATCACGGGGGCGATCGCAGTGACGATCACGGTGACGATCACTTAAAAGGACCACCGTGGACCGCCATCCGTGTCCTCGGGGCCCGTCCCGCAGATGAAGCGGATGAACAGACGGACGCCGGGGGTCGTAACGCGTCCGATCATCCGCCGAACGGTCGCGAGACGAGGGCTGAAGAATGACGAACCTGGGCACGAGGAACACGGCACGGCTGCTGACGGGGGCGGTCGCGGTGGTCGCGGTGGGCTGGCTGTCCGGCGGTGCCGCACAGGCCGACGAGGCCCACACCGACTCCCACAACGGCACCCGCGTCGGCCTGGTCAACCTCCATATCGGCCAGATCGACGACCCCGCCGAGGATGTCCTCGAACACTTCCGGGTGTTCGGCGACGAGCAGACGACGGAGGGCGCGGCGGCGGCGGAGACGGCCGCCGAGTGAGACAGCCGTCCGGCAGTACGGCCCGGGGCCGTCCGAACCGCAGCACGCGGAACGGACGGCCCCGGGCCGATCTGCGTGGGTGGATCTTCATGGGTGGATCTTCATGGGTCGTTTTCCACGACCGGGGCATAGCGGGGGCGGGCCGCGGGCGTCAGGAGGGGTGAGGAGGGCCGGCCCGAACCCGGGCCGGCCGGGGAAGAGAAGGTGACGATGAATGCCCAGGACGAGGAGAGCTTCCGCCGGTTCGTCGAGAACCGGTCCACCGTTCTGCTGCGCTGCGCGGTGCTGCTCAGCGGCGGCGACCGGCACGCCGCCGAGGACCTGCTCCAGAACGCCCTGATCAAGGCCGCCGGCCGCTGGCGGCGGATCGACGATCCCGAGGCGTATGTCCGGCGGATCCTCTACCGCCAGCAGATCAGCCGCTGGCGGCTGAAATGGCCCCGGCGCGAACTGACCGTCGCCGAGCCGCCCGACCAGCGCAGCACTGGCGACGCCGCCACCGCCGCCGAACTGCGGCTGCTGCTCCGGGACGCGCTGTCCCGGCTCACCCCCCGGCAGCGGACCGTGCTGGTGCTGCGCTACTTCGAGGACCTGCCCGAGGGCGAGGTCGCCCGGGTCCTCGGCTGCTCGGTGGGCACCGTACGGTCCACGACCCATCGCTCGCTCGCACGGCTCCGCGCCTACTCGCCGGAGCTGGCCTCCCTCGCCGTCGACCGCGCACCCCTGGAGGTATGCCAGTGAACACCGAGGTACTGCTGCGCCAGGCGCTCGGCGAACAGGCCGCCGAACAGCGCCCCCCCAGCGGCGCCTTCGCCGACCGGGTGCTCGCCGCCCGGCGCCGCCGCCGGTCGCGCGTGGCCGTCGGGACCGCCGTAGCGGCCGTCACCGGTGTGATCCTGGCCGTCGGGGTGCCGCTGCTGGACACCGGGGGGCGGGACGGGCCGTCCGTCACGCAGAGCGCGGCGCGGGATGTCGAGGCCCACCCGGACCAGTCACCGCCGCGGGACCGGATCTCCGCCGGAGAGGTCGTGCTCGCCGCCTACTACACCACCTCGCCGAGGCTGGGCGTCCCCACCGCCGACATGTACCCGGAACGTACGTACGCGCTGCTCGACCCCGGCACCGGACGCTACGAGGAGGACGCGCGCTGGTCGTTCGTCGCCGTCGCGCCCGGCGCGCGGACCGCGGCGGTGCTGGAACAGGCCCTCCCGGCCCGGCGGATCGGGCTGCTCGACCTGGCCACGGGACAGGTCGAGCGCTGGATTCCGGTCGAGCGGGGCGTCGGCGGGCTCGCCTGGTCCGCGGACGGGGAACGCCTCCTCGCCACGACCTACGACCGGCATCCCGACCTGCTCTCCGACGCGGAGCGCGACCAGCAGAACGGCGTCGCGGGCCCGGCCCCGTCCAGCCGGACCGGCTTCTCCATCATCGACGTGGCGGAGGGGTCGGCCCGCTGGAGCCGGGTCGACCCGGAGCCGCTCGCCGAAGGGCGCGACGACTTCGGGTTCGGCGTCGGCGACACCACCGTGCGGGGGTGGTCGTCCGGGTTGCTGGACGGATTCCCGCACTACTACGACCTGAGCGGACTCCCGATCGCCACACCCGCCGGGGAGCAGTACGTGCAGACGGACTCCGGTGCCGGGCTGTCGCCGGACGGCAGCCTCGTCGCCGGTCGGCTGTTCCGCGACCAGCCCGAGGGGGCCTACTCCGAGATCCTCGACGCCCGCACCGGCGAGCGGGTCGGTGAGGTGCGCGGTGCCGAACCGTTCGCCTGGGTGGACGACCAAAGGCTCATCGCCTGGGAACGCCGTCCGGACGACACGGTGGCGTATCAGCCCCGGCTGGTGCTGGTCACGATCGGCAGCGACGAGGCCGTGCCGCTGGCCGGGGCGGGGGACCTGCCGACCGAGGGCCTCGCGACGCCGTGGCGGCCGGTGTTCACGACCAGGTGAGCCGTCCCGGCGGGCGGGCCGGTCAGCAGGCGACGGGGACGGGCACGGGGGCGACCGCCTCGTACGCGGCCCGCAGGAGCGCCGTCCGCTCCGGGTCCGCCGGGCGCAGCGGCGACCGGACCGGTCCGGCCGGCAGGCCCAGCTCCGCCAGGAGGGCCTTCGCGGTGACCGTCCCCGGCAGCCCGTCCGCCATCATCGCCTCGACCAGGCCGGCCGTCTCCCGCTGGAGGCGGCCGGCCTTCACGGTGACCCCGGCGTCGAACGCGTCCAGCACCGCCCGTAGCCGCTCCGGGATCACGTTGGCGACCGTGCTGACATAGCCCGCCCCGCCGATCGCGTACAGGGCGAGGATGTGCTCCTCGCAGCCCGCGTAGTACGCCAGTTCCGTGCGGGACATGACCTTCTGGGCGGCGAGGAAGTCGTGGGAGCAGTCCTTGACGGCGACGATCGCCGGGTGCTCGGCCAGCCGCAGCAGGGTGTCCGGTGCGATGCGGGTGCCGGTGCGGCCCGGGATGTCGTACAGCATCACCGGCAGTCCGCAGCCGTCGGCGACCGCCCGGAAGTGGGCCTCCACGGCGTCCTGCGGGGGCCTGCTGTAGTACGGGGTCACCACCAGCACACCGTCCGCGCCCGCCCGCTCCGCCGCGCGCGCCAGCTCGACCGAGTGCCGGGTGTCGGAGGTGCCGACGCCCGCGATCACCGTGGCCCGGCCGCCCACCGCCTCCCGTACCGCCCGCACCAGGGCCGCCTTCTCGGCGTCGGAGGTGGTCGGGGACTCGCCGGTGGTGCCGGACAGCACCAGCCCGTCGCAGCCCCGGGCCACCAGGTGCTCCGCCAGCAGCCCCGCCCCGTCCGGGTCCAGGGCCCCCGAGTCCGTGAAGGGCGTGACCATCGCGCACAGGGCGCGGCCGAAGGGGGTGGGGGACAGGGAGAGGGAGGGGGCGGGAGGGGTGGGTACCGGATGGAGGGATGCGGAGTGCTCGGGTGCGGGGTGTGTGGGTGCCGGGTGCGGGGATGCGGGATGTGTGGGTGCCGGGTGCGTCATAGGAGCAGTGTCGGTCGCCGCATTGTGAAGCTCCACTTAAATCTTCTACGTAATGCTCCGCAGGGTTGCTAAGGAGTGGTGCTGAGGGAGGGCGGGGGTGGTCGGTCGGGCTGGCGGGTGGGGCTTGACCTGAAGTTCGGTTGAGGTCGGAGGGTGGGTGGTGTCCCCGCCCGGCCGTGAACCGGGTGACCGACCAGGAGGTCCGTATGACCCGCCGTGTCCACACCCACCCCGATCTGCTGCTCCCGGAGGTCGGGGCACCCTACTTCTCCACCTGGCGGGTGGGCACCCCCGAACGGCAGCGGCTCACCGTCGACGCCTTCGCCGCGACCTGGGAGCGCCGCCCTTGGCCCGCCCGCGAACTCATCTCCCACCACGTCTACCTCGGCCATGACGGCGGCACCCTGCTGCACCACGCCCAGTGGGCCAGCCCGGCGGGCTACGAGGGCTTCTTCAAGACGCGGCGCCAGGAGACCGTGGACGAGATCGACACCGCCGTGCCCGGCATCGAGCGGCTCTCCCTCAACCGGTACTCCCGCTACCGCAGCCGCGAGCGGGCCGCCGGTGACGCGCGGGTCCCGGAGCTGATCGTCACCGTACGGATCGACTTCGAACCCGGGGCCGCGGGTCGGCGGACGGACTGGATCGACACCCTGCTGGCGACGCAGGACCTGGACGCGGAGGGGCACCGGGGTCTGATCTCCGCGCACTTCCACCTCTCGGACGACGGCACCCATGTCCTGAACTACGCCGAGTGGGCGGACGACACCGCCTACGACGAGGTCATCGCCGGTGCGGCGGCGGCAGGGCGCGGGGCGGACGGAGGGGCGGGGGGAGGGGCGGGCGCCGGGGAGTGGGAGAAGGTGCGGGCGTATCCGGGGGTGACCCGGTTCACGGGGGCGCGGTTCCGGCATGTGTTGGGGCTGACCGCGTAGGAGCGGGCGGTGCCGCCGAATAGTCGATCCTCCTGGACAAGGATAATGTTCGGTGGGAGGCTGGGGGCATGCTGGACGTCACCGTCATCGAGGACCCCGAGGCCGCGGCCGTCAGTCTGGACCCGGTACGGGCCCGGCTGCTGGCCGAGCTGGCGGCCGGGCCCGCGTCGGCCACCATGCTGGCGGGCCGGGTGGGACTGCCCCGGCAGAAGGTGAACTACCACCTCAAGGCACTGGAGCGGCACGGACTGGTCGAACTCGCCGGGGAGCGCCGCAAGGGCAATGTCACCGAGCGGCTGATGCGGGCCACCGCCGCGTCGTACGTCATCTCGCCGGCCGCCCTGGCCGCGGTGCAGCCGGACCCGGACCGGTTCCGCGACCAGCTCTCCGCGCGCTGGATGCTGGCGCTCGGCGCCCGGCTGGTGCGGGACGCCGGTGCGCTGATCACCGGCGCCGCGCGGGCCCGCAAACGCCTCGCGACCTTCGCGCTGGACGGTGAGGTGCGGTTCGCCTCCGCCGCCGACCGGGCCGCGTTCGTGGAGGAACTGGCGGCGGGGGTGAGCGCCCTGATCCGCAAGTACGACGCGCCGGAGGTGGAGGGGGGGCGGGATCACCGGATCGTTGTCGCTCTGCATCCCAAGGTGCGGGAAGTGCCGGAAGCGCGGGAAGTGCCGGAGGTGCGGGGAGAGCGGGAAGGGGTGGGGGAGTCCGAGCCCGTTCCCGGGATCGGCCCCGCTTAGGAGCTGTCGGGCGCCGCCGGAACCCGTCCATCTCGCATCCCATTCGCATCCCCTTCGGATCGCACTCGAATCGCACTCGAATCCCCATCGCATTCCCAGGAGCAGCGCCATGTCCGACCTGTCCGAGAAGGCCGCCGAGAAGGCCGCCGAGAACGTGTTCGAGATCGTCCGGGAGTTCGAGGTCGAGGTCGCGCCCGAGCGGGTGTGGGAGGCGGTCACCGCGGGCACCGGTGGCTGGCTGTGGCCGATGGAGCCGCCCGAGCCGCGCGCCGGGGGCGCTGGACCATACGGTTCCGAGGTGGTCGCCTGGGATCCGCCGCACCGCTACACCAACCGGGCGGAGTTCGACGACCCGTCCGCGACCCAGACCGTCAACCAGCTCGACTACACCATCGAGCCGCGCGACGAGGGCCGCCGGGCCTGGGTGCGCTATGTGCACAGCGGGATCTTCGTCGACGACTGGGACAACCAGTACGACGGGGCCGCCCGGCACACCGGCTTCTATCTGCACACCCTGCGCCAGTATCTGACCCGGTTCGCGGGCCGTCCGCTCACCGCGTTCGCCGCGTTCGACGGGCCGGAGGCGGCGGGAGCGCCCGACGCCCTCGCCGCTGTCGAGCGGGCGCTGGGCCTGACCGGCGATGCGCCCGAGGGGACGCGGGTGCGGATCGGCGGTGGTCCGGAGGGGGCGCGGGTGCGGACCGGTGGTCCGGAGGGCGTGGTGCTCGACGCGGTTGTCGACTACCACGACCCGTACTTCCTGGGACTGCGGACGCGGGACGCCCTGATCCGGGTCTTCGGCCGCAATCACTGGGGGCATGTGGTGGGGATGGCCGTGCACGACTTCGCCCCGGACGCGGATCCGGCGCGGGTCGAGCGGGTGTGGAAGGGCTGGCTGGACGGGGTCTTCGGGGGCCGGTGACGGCCGGTGAACCGGTGGGCGCCGCGGGTGCGGGCCGGGGCCCGTCGCGTGGGTGAGGCGACGGGCCCCGGGGACGCGGAGGCCATGGAGACCACGGAGACCATGGAGACCGTGGAGGCCGTGGAGGCCGTGGGTCCGGTCTACGGGCGGAAGCGCAGAATCTGCGGGTCGTGGTCGCTGATCTGGTCGTGGAACTCCGCGTTGATGTGCACGCTGTCGTACTCGAAGTGGTCGGCGCGGCGGATCGACGGGCTGATCAGGATCTGGTCGAGGGTCTGGCTGTTGCCCTGGAAGACATACGAGTAACGCTCGCTCTTCGGCAGGGACTTCACCGCCGACCACAGCGCGCCCTCGCCCTCCAGGATGTCGACCGTCTCGGAGAACTCGAAGTCGTTGATGTCGCCGAGGGCGATGACGTCCGCGTTCTTCTGCTCGGCCAGGATGTCCTGGACGAAGGCGTTGACCAGTGTGGCCTGCTGGTGGCGCTGGGTCTCCGAGCTGCGCGCCGGGGGCTGGTACTGGGAGGTCAGCCCCTGGTCGCCGCCCTTGGAGTTGAAGTGGTTGGCGATCACGAAGACCGTTTCGCCGCGGAAGACGAACTCGCCGACGAGCGGCTTGCGGCTGGCGGTGAAGGCGGTGTCCGTCGGGTCGATCCGGCCCGGGGAGGCGGTCAGCGCCGCCTTGCCGCGCACCTTGGTCACCCCGGTCGCGGTGGTGGCGTCGCCGCCCGCGCGGTCGGTGAAGGACACCCGCTCCGGGTTGAACAGGAAGACCTGGCGGATGTTGCCGCCGGGCTCGCCGCCGTCGGCGTTGTTCACCGGGTCGATGGACCGCCACTGGTAGGCCGGGCCGCCCGCGGCGACGATCGCGTCCGTCAGCTTCGTCAGGGTCTGCTCGGCGGAGACGGTGCCGTTGTTGGTGGCGCCGTTGTCGTCCTGGACCTCCTCCAGGGAGAGGATGTCGGGCGAGCGGAGGCTGGTCACGATCGCGGCGGCGTGCTCCTCGAACGTCTGGTCGGCCGGGTCCAGGTTCTCCACGTTGTAGGTGGCGACGGCCAGTTCGTCACGGCGCTGCTTGTCGGTCGTCTCGCGCTCGTTCTGACCCTGCTTCAGCGCGCCGATCCGGCTCGCGACCATGGTGTAACCGCCGAACTGGTTGTAGTCCAGCGGACCGGCGGTGGTGCCGGTGAGGCTGTCGCCGACGTTCGCCTTGGGGAAGTCGGCCACCGCGCCCAGCGACTGGATCTGGAGCCGCCCGGTGTTCTGCGAGGAGTAGGAGCCGTAGACCGTGCCCCCGCTCGCGCCGCGGTTCTCGTACGGCTTCACCGTGACCCACAGCTCGGTGTACGGGTCGGTGGCGCCCACCACGCGGACATCGGCGACCTGGACGTTCATGCCCTCCAGGGACTCGTAGTGGTCCAGGGCGTACTTCTGCGGGCGGAGCGGCAGGGCGTTGACCGAGCCGCCGGCCGCCGGGTCGCCGGGCGGGGTGTAGCGGGACGGCACCGAGCGGCTGTCGATCGTCGTGGCGGCCGGGACCGGGTTGCCGCTGGAGACGACGGTGACCGTCGGGCGGGTGATCTCGGTCAGGCTCTGGTTCCCGGAGGCGGTGCCGCCCGGCACGAACTCGGTCACCGTGCCGGACACGCTCACCGCGTCGCCGACCGCGACCCTCGGGGTGGACGAGGTGAAGACGAAGACGCCCTCGCTGGTGGCCGGGTCGGCGTCCGGGTTCGGGTCCTGTATCCAGAATCCTCTGGAGGAGCCGTAGCCGCGCACCCCGGTGACGATTCCGGTCACGTCCGTGACCTGCTGTCCGGCGTACGGGGAGGTCCGGGTCGAGCCCTGGATGTCATGGATCCGGACCGCGTCCGCGTGGGCGGGCGAGGTCAGCACGAGGGTCGACGCCGCCGAGCACACGGCGGCGACGGTGAGCGCGGCGAGACGCGCGGAAGACTTGCTCGGCAAGGTATCCCTCCGGGGGATGGGAGAAGCGGGGATGGCGTGGCTGACGGCCGGGGTAGGCGGGCTGACGGCCGAGGTAAGCGGGGCGGGGCGGGGCTGCGGGGGCGGAGAGGGGTGTGCGGCCCGGTGGTGCCGGTGCGCCGACCCCCCGTCGGTGAACCGCTGTCCGCTCCCTTTCTACGCGCGTCAATCTCCAGCCTGGCCGGGCCAGTTGTCAAGGTTTCAGCCATGGACGGGAGCCGTCGGGGAGATGAACCGGGCGGCATGGGTTCATATCCGTCTAGGCTGAGCGGCGTAACCGAGTGTCGTGCCGGAGCGACGTGACGTGTCCATGCGGGCCAGTGGGTCCGTCCCGGGCCGCCGTCCGCGCGGGGTGCGGCCCTCCAGGCGCTACGGCCTCCCCGGCCCTAGGAGTACCCCTCGATGTCAGACAGCTCCTCCCTGCCCCCGCTGCGGCCCACCCCCGAAGCGGAGCTGGCGCGCGACGCGCTGTCCACGCCGTTGCTCTCCCGGGCCGTCCGGCTGGCCCGCTGGGCCGGACCCGGGACCCGGGTGGATGCCGGGGGCGGGCTGGTGGACGACCAGCTCGCCCCGGCCGCCGAGGCGCTCGGGCTGACCGGCGACGACGCGGCGGCGCTGGCGAGCGAGGCGTGGCGGGTGGCGGTGGACACCGGGCTGGTGGAGATCGAGGAGGCCGCGGAGGTCGCGGAGGTCGCGGAGTCCGAGCAGGGGGCGGAGGACGGGGGCGATGGTGACGAGGGGGAGGGTGGCACCGTCGTTGCCGGTGAGGAACTGGCGCTGCTCACCGCCGGGTCCCCGCAGGATGTGCTGGGGGTGTGGCTGACCGCGCTGGACACGGTGCTCGCCGACGCGAGCGTGCCCGACCTGGACGACCTGGTCGACTCCCTCGACGCGAACGGCACGGTCGACTTCTCCCGACTGGACTGGGACCCCGAGGCCGAGAGCGAGTTCCTCGACGGTGTCCTCGGCAACCTCTATCTCCTCTCGGTCAGCGAGGAGGGCCCCGGCGGCGACCCCATCCCGCTGCCCGCGCTGGCCGCCTCGGTCATCGTCCCCAGCGACATGGGCGAGCCCACCAACGATGTGCTGGAGCAGGTCTCCGACGCGATGATGCGGCTGGACGACCAGTTCCGGCTGCTGGAGCCGATCGGGCTGGTGGCCTATCGGCCGGTGGACGAGGCGCTGATGGCGGAGGAGGAGGCGGTTGACGGGGCTGTCGACGGCGCTGTCGACGGGGCTGTCGACGGGGAGGGTGCGGGCGTCGACGAGAGCGATGTGGCGCGGTACGGGATGGTCCGGCTGACCCCGCTCGGCCAGTACGGGCTGCGCGCCCGGCTGCTGGAGAACGGCATCGACGCACCGGTCGTCGGGGACCTCGCCGACAAGGGCGCGGACGCGCTGCTCGACGGCACCGCGGCGTTCGGGCCGCGGGCCGCGCGCGCCGAGACCGAGCAGTGGCTCGACCGGCGTGATCCGCTGCCCGCCGCGCGGGAACTGCTGGCGGCGGCGCGCGGCGCGGACGCCGGGGCACCCCTGCGGCGGCTGCGCTGCCAGCAGGCGCTGTCCCTGGTCGGCGTCCGGGCCGAACCCGCGCTCCGGGAGGTCCTGGACGACCCCGAGCTGGGCGGCCTCGCCCGGGTCTGGCTGACCGAGCACGGCGCGAGCGACGTACCGCCGCCGTCCCAGGCCATGATTTTCTGGCTGACCGTCGACACGGTCGCCGCGCAGCTCGCCGCCGAGGGCAACTCCGAGGAACTGCGCGAGCTGGTGGAGGGCCTGGCCGCGCAGCACAACGGTTTCTTCGACGCGGCGTGGCGGGTGGAGCATCCGGCCACGGCGGATGTCCTGGAGGCGATGGGCCGCCTCCACCCGGACAAGAAGATCGCGAAGGAGGCCCGGAAGGCGGCGTTCAAGGCGCGGTCGCAGAACGGGGGGTGAGCGCTGCCGCGCGGGGTGGGGGTGGGGTGGGCTGGGGTGGGCTGGCGGGGGTGAAGGTGCCGGGCGGGGTGTGGGTGCCCGGCGTGGGGGCGAGGCGGATCGGCGTGGGTGAGGTGGACCGGCGTGGGTGAGGTGGACCGGCGGGGGCGAGGGCGCCGGTCGGGGGGAGGGGTTGATCGGCGGAGGTGAGGGTGCGGGGCGGGGTGAGGTGGGTTGGCGGGGGTGAGGGGTGCCGGGCGGGGGCGACGTGGACCGGTGTAGGTGAGCGCGCCGGTCTGGGGGGAAGGGGGCCCACCGGAGGCGATGGTGTCGGCGATGGCGCCGGTCGAGGACCAGGTGGCCGACGACGACCAAGTGGCCCGGTGAGGACCAAGTGGCCCGGTGAGGACCTGGTGGCCCAGCGAGGGCGAGGGTGCCCGGCGAGGGCGAGGTGGCCCGGCGAGGGTGAGGGTGCCCGGCGAGGGCGACCCCGCCCCGTGAAGGCACCTCCCACCCCCAAGGCATCCCAACCCCGTTCCCCTCCGTTCAACCGGCGTTCAGGCTCGGGCGGAACATTGGCGCCGGTTCACGCACGCCACCCCCCACGGCACGACCATCCCACGGCACGACCATCGCGCTCCACGGCACGCACGCCCACCGTTCTCAGGAGACAGCATGTCGCTCACCCGCAGGGACTTCGCCAGGAACTCCGCGATCACCGGCGCCGGGGTGGCGCTGGCGGGCAGCGTAGGCGCCCTCGCCACCGCGCCCAACGCCCTCGCCGCCACCGAGACCGACACCACCACCACCGCCCCTGGCACAGGCACAGGCACGGCAGACGGCCACGCCGACGGCACCCTCTCGGCGGACCGGCACGTCGGCATCGGCTACGGCCCGCTGCTGCCCGACCCGGAGGGTCTGCTCGCGCTGCCCGCCGGATTCTCGTACGAGATCATCACCTACAGCGGCCGGACGACGCTGGAGTCGGGCGAGTTCACGCCCTCGAACCACGACGGCACCGCCGCGTTCGACGGGCCGCGCGGAGCGACCCTGCTGGTCAACAACCACGAGATAGGCGGCCCCCGCACCAGAGCCGCCCGCCCCGTCCCGCTCACCGAGGGCCTGGTCTACGACCCCGCCGCGGCTGGCGGCTGCACCGTCGTCGAGGTGCGCCGGAGCGGCCAGGTCGCCGAGTGGGTCGGCGTGGCGGGCACCGCCACCAACTGCGCCGGCGGCACCACCCCCTGGGGCACCTGGCTGACCTGCGAGGAGACCGAGGACAAGGCCGGGTCCAACGGCATGACCAAGGACCACGGCTATGTCTTCGAGGTCGACCCCGAGGACCGGCGCGCCAACCGGGACCCCAAGCCCCTCAAGGCGCTCGGCCGGTACGCCCACGAGGCCGTCGTCATCGACCCCAGGCGCGGTCACGCCTACCTCACCGAGGACGCCTCCAACCCCAACGGCCTGCTGTTCCGCTGGACCCCGCCGGAGGGCTTCCGGCACGGCCGCGGCCGGCTGCGCACCCTCGCGGACGACGCCGGCCGCTTCCAGGCGTTCAAGTGCTTCGACTCCGGTGGCGGCTTCGTCGACGACCTCTCCCGCGCCTCCCGGATCGGCACGGTCTACGGCGTCGACTGGGTGGACGTCCCCGATCGGGACGCCCGTACCGTCTCCGTGCGCAAGCAGTTCACCGCCGGGCAGGTCACCCGCTGCCGCAAACTGGAGGGCATGTGGTGGGGGGACGGCGGGGCGTACATCGTCTCGTCCTACGCCCGTGCCGAGAGCCCCGGCGAGGCGCACGACGGCCAGGTCTGGTTCTACGACCCCGGGCGCCGCACCCTCACCCTCAAGGTCCTCATCGGCGTCAACCCCGACCCGTCCGCCGACGGCGCCTACGACGGCCCCGACAACATCACCGTCTCGCCGTACGGCGGCCTGATCATCGCCGAGGACGGCGACGGCGTCCAGCACCTCTTCGGCGCCACCGACCGCGGCCGGACGTACCCCATCGCCCGCAACGAACTCAACCTCGGTACCCCCGAGGAACCGGAGTACAGCGAATTCACCGGGGTCACCTTCTCGCCCGACGGCAGGACCCTCTACGCCAACATCCAGACGCCCGGCATCATGCTGGCGATCACGGGACCCTGGAAGCGGCAGCGGCGGTAACGCCATAACGCCATAACGCCATAACGCACCACCGATCACCGATCACCGATCAGGGTCCGGACACCGGCCACTGGGAACCCGGTACGCACGCACCCACCCACCCAGGCACCGGACGTCCGGACCCTTCCCTTCGCCTCCGTTCCCCTCCGTTCCCCTCCCTTCTCTTCCGGGCTACTGACATCTAACATTTCAATCATGCCCGCGCTACGGCCCGTCGGCCGCACCCTGCTCCGGGACCGTGCCTACACCGCCCTCCGGGACGCGATCGTCGCCGGGGAGATCGCCCCCGGCACGGTGGTGCGGGACGCCGAACTCGCGGAGCGGCTCGGACTGTCCCGGGCGCCGGTGCGCGAGGCGTTCTCCCGGCTGGTGGACGAGGGGCTGCTGGAGAGCAAGCCGCAGAGCTACACCCGGGTGACCCCGGTCGTCGCCGCCGAGGTGCGGGACGCGGCGGCGGTGGTCGGCGCGATGCACGAACTCGTCACCCGGATCGCCGTCCCCCGGCTGCGCCCCCCGGACCTGGACCTGATGCGCGCCGCCAACGACCGCTTCGCCGCCGCCGTGGCCGCCGGTGACGTGGACAGCGCGCTGCGCGCCGACGACGACCTGCACGACGTACCGCTGCGGGTGAGCGGCAATCGCGCCGCCGCCGCGACCGCCGCCCGCTACACCCCGCTGATCCGCCGCCTGGAACGCCGCCGCTTCGGGGAGGGCGGCACCTGTCGCTCCGCCGGTCTGCACGAACAACTGATCGAGGCGTGCGCGGCCGGGGACACGGACGAGGCGGTCCGGATCACCGCCGACATCTGGCACACCCTCGCTGACATGACGGAATCCGACCCTCCTTCCCCATCCCCTTCCCCTTCCTCCTCTCCCTCCTCTTCTCCGTCCTCCCCTTCGTCCCCAGGAGCCCCGTCATGACCACGGCCACCCTCGCCTCCCACGACCGCTACCCCCTCCTCTTCGGCCCCTCCCCGGTGCACCCGTTGGAACGCCTGACCGAGCGGCTCGGCGGGGCCGCCCTGTGGGCCAAGCGGGAGGACTGCAACTCCGGGATCGCCTACGGCGGCAACAAGACCCGCAAGCTGGAGTACCTCGTCGCGGACGCCCTCGCCCAGGGCTGCGACACGCTGGTGTCGATCGGCGGGGTGCAGTCGAACCACACCCGGCAGGTCGCCGCGGTCGCCGCGCGGGCGGGGCTGAAGTGCGTGCTGGTGCAGGAGAGCTGGGTGGACTGGCCGGACGCCGTCTACGACAAGGTCGGCAACATCCTGCTCAGCCGGCTGGCCGGGGCGGATGTGCGGCTGGTGCGGGCCGGGTTCGGGATCGGCTTCAAGGAGAGCTGGGAACAGGCACTCCGGGAGGTCGAGGAGTCGGGCGGGCGCCCGTACGCGATCCCGGCGGGCGCCTCCGACCACCCGCTCGGCGGACTGGGCTTCGCCCGCTGGGCCTACGAGGTCGCCGAGCAGGAGCGCGAACTCGGGGTCTTCTTCGACACGGTGGTGGTGTGCTCGGTGACCGGTTCGACCCAGGCGGGCATGGTGGCCGGGTTCCGCGCCCTGGAGGAGGCGGGCGGACGCCCGCGCCGGGTGCTCGGCATCGACGCGTCGGCCGATCCGGCCCGTACGCGGGAGCAGATCGCCCGGATCGCCGACCGCACCGGCCGCCTCATCGGCGTACGGGCCGCGCTGACGGTGGCGGACGTGGAACTGGACGAGCGGTACCACGGGGGGACCTACGGCATCCCCGACGCCCGCACCCTGGACGCGATGCGGCTCGCCGCCCGCACGGAGGGGATGATCACCGACCCGGTCTACGAGGGGAAGTCGATGGCCGGGATGGTGGATGTGGTGGAGCGCGGGGAGATCGGACCGGAGTCGACGGTCCTGTACGCCCACCTGGGCGGGCAGCCGGCGTTGAACGGGTACAGCGGGTTGTTCTAGGGGGCGGGTCCTCCGGCGTCGGGGCGCCTCGGTGTTCGGGTCCCCCGGCGTCGCGGTGCGTCGGCCTTCGGGTCCCCCGGCGTCGCGGTGCCTCGGCCCTCGGGCCCCCGGCGTCGCGGTGCGTCGGTGCCCTTGCGCCCCGGTGCTCCCGTGTCCCGGCCGGGCGGCATCTCCGGGCGGCCTCTCCGGGCGGACGGGCAGGGGTCGGCCGCGGGCGGGTCGGCCGGGCGGGTCGGCTGGGTAGAGTCGGGGAGGCGGGCCCGCGGTGCGGGCCCTGTTCCCGAGGAGTGCAGGATGGCGCAGGTCAGGCCCATGCGGGCGGACGCCCGGCGCAACCACGAGCGGCTGCTGAAGGTGGCCGCGGAGGTCTTCGCCGAGCAGGGCGAGCAGGCGTCGCTGGACGAGATCGCCAAGCGCGCGGGCGTCGGTTCCGGCACGCTCTACCGCCATTTCCCGACCCGCCAGGCACTGCTGGAGGCGGCCTACGTCGGCCGGATCGAGGCGCTGGCCGCCCGCGCGGACGTGTACGCCGCCGAGTTGCCGCCGGGCGAGGCGCTGCTGGCCTGGCTGGGCGAGATCGGCCTCGGCATCATCCAGGTCGGCGGCCTGCGGGCGCTGCTCGGCTCCGCCGTCACGGACGGCGACACCTACGCGGCGACGGTCTGCGGTACGACGCTCAACGGCGCGGCGGAACGCCTGGTCGGCGCGGCCCGCGCGGAGGGCACCCTGCGTCCCGACGTGGAGCCGGTGGAGATCCTGCGCCTGGCCCACGGCCTCGCGACGGCGTCGGAACTGGCGGACGGGGAGGGGCGGCACATGGGGCGGTATCTGCGGTTGTTGATGGAGGGGTTGGGGACGGGGTTGGGGACGCGGCCCGGGACGCGTCGGACGGAGGAGGCCCCGGCCTGATCCGGA
Organism: Streptomyces sp. NPDC093252; assembly: GCF_040683675.1. Classification (NCBI taxonomy): domain Bacteria; kingdom Bacillati; phylum Actinomycetota; class Actinomycetes; order Kitasatosporales; family Streptomycetaceae; genus Streptomyces; species Streptomyces sp. NPDC093252. The sequence goes on from NZ_JBFBEM010000006.1 coordinate 344,751, forward strand.
AGGCGCCGGACGCCGGAGTCCGGAGTCGGAGTCCGGAGTCCTGTGTCCTGCGTCCGGTCGGTCCCGGCGCGGGCCGCGCGGCCGGCCCCCGTGCCATGTCTCAGATCTGATCGTTATGCCATATGGCCAGGGCGAGGGTGGTCCTACCCCCAGGTGGATCCCTCGTCCTGGTCCTTCTGGCTCTGGGCAGTGAACAGGGTGCAGGCCGGGCCCCCGCAGAAGCCTGCCGCGGAGGCCGTCACCCTGTCAGCCGCAGACCCCGCCCCGCCGACCCCTCAGAGCGCCGCGCCCGCCGGCTTCACCATCTGCCGGACCGTGCGCCCCTTCACGAACTCGCCCACCGCGGTCATCTCCCACTCCCCGGAGTACTGCCGGATGAGCTTGGCCATCATGACCCCCGTCTGCGGCTCCGCGCTGGTGAGGTCGAAGCGGACCAGCTCCTCGCCGGACCCCGCGTCGATCAGGCGGCAGTACGCCTTCGCGACCTCGGTGAACTTCTGGCCGGAGAAGGAGTTGACGGTGAACACCAGGCCCGACACCTCCTGGGGGAGTCGGCCGAGGTCGACGGTGATCACCTCGTCGTCGCCACCGCCCTCACCCGTGAGGTTGTCCCCGGAGTGCCGGATCGAGCCGCCGAGGATCTGGAGCTTGCCGAAGTAGCAACTGTCGAGGTGGTTGCGCTGCGGGCCGAACGCGATGACCGAGGCGTCCAGGTCGATGTCCTTGCCCCGGTACGCCGGCTCCCAGCCGAGCCCCATCTTGACCTGGGACAGCAGCGGCCGACCGCCCTTGACCAGCGACACCGTCTGGTTCTTCTGGAGGCTGACCCGGCCCTTGTCCAGGTTGATCTTCCCGCTGCCCGGCGCGGCGGCCTGCGGCGCGGGCGGGGCCGCGGGGGCCGGCGGCGCGGCCAGCCGCGGATCCACCGGCATGGACGCGACGGTCGGCGTGGCCGGAGCCTGGGCCGGCCGAGCCGTCGGCTGCGGCGGTGCCACCTGCTGGGGCGGAGCCACCTGCTGCGGCGGTGCGGCGGGCGCGGCCGGCTCCTCGACCGTGACACCGAAGTCCGTGGCGATCCCGGCCAGGCCATTGGCGTACCCCTGGCCGACCGCGCGGGCCTTCCAGACGCCGTTGCGCCGGTAGATCTCCACGATCACCAGCGCCGTCTCCGCGCCGAGCTGCGGCGGCGTGAACGTGGCCAGCACCCCGCTGTCGTCCGCGTTGCGGATCGTGGCCGTGGGCTCGATGCCCTGGAAGGTCTGCCCGGCCGCGTCCGGACTCGCCGTGACGACGATCTTCTCGATGCCCGGCGGGACCGCCGCCGTGTCCACGGTGATCGCGTCGGGGGTCGCACCGCCGCCCGAGCGATAGGTCACACCCGGCCCCTGGGGCTGGTTGTAGAAGATGAAGTCGTCGTCGGAGCGCACCTTGCCGTCGGCGGTGAGCAGCAGGCCCGATACGTCGAGCCGCACCGGTGCGGAGACGTCCACCGTCACACGCGCGGCGGCGAGAGGGATGTTCGAGCCGGGGGTCATAGCTGTCATACCCGATGAACGAGCGAGTACGTTTTGCCGTTCCCTTACCGGACGGCCGATCGGGTCACATCGAACGAATCGCTCCACACCGACCACAAGCCTCTGACCTCCCCTACCCTCCCCTACCCTTCCCTCCCCCTCTCCGCCCTGCCCCTTCCCTCAGTCGTCCAGGCTCCCCAGCGCCGGATCCACTGCCGTGCCCGTCAGCGCGCTCGCCCGGTCCGATGCCCTGAGCGCCGCGACCTGCGCCGGCTCGTCCAGCGTGAGCAGCCGGCGCGGACGGGTCCGGGCCGCCAGATGCTCCGGGTCCGGTCGGAGGTCCGGGTCCCCGCCCGGCCGCCGTGGGCCCGGTCGGCGACCGCCGCCCGCCGCCCCTCGCCCGCCGCACGACCGGGGCGGGCGGCGGCATGCCGGGACGGCTAGGGCACGACCAGGATCTTCCGGCCGACCCCCGACGCGAACTGCTCCAGCGCCTGCGGGTACTGCTCCAGGGGCAGCCGGTCACTGATGAACACATCCGGATCGAGCACACCGTTCGCGAACAGTTCCGCCGCCCGCTCGAAACTGTGCAGCACGGCCATCGAGCCGGTGATGGTGATCTCCTGGTTGTAGATCCGGTACGGATCGATGGTGACCCGGGTCGCGTAGTCGGCGACGCCGAACTGAAGAAACGTCCCGGCCTTGGCGACCCGGTCCAGGCCGTCCTGGATGGCCGCCGCGTTGCCGGTGGCGTCCACGACCAGGTCCCAGCCCTGCGGCCGGTCCAGTTCGTCCGGCCCGGCCGCCGCACCGGAGACCCCGAGCCGACGGGCCGTCTCCAGCCGCTCCGGGTTGAGATCGACCACGTCCACGCTCGCCGCGCCTGTTCGTTTGGCGAGTTCGAGCATCATCAGGCCCATGGTTCCGGACCCGTAGATGAGCACATGAGCACCCAGGCGGGACTGGAGCACGTCATAGCCGCGTACCGCGCAGGACAGCGGCTCGATCAGGGCGGCGTCGGCGGTGCGGATGTGGTCGGGGAGTTTCACACAGTTCGCGACCGGGGCGAGCGCGTACTGGGCGGCGCCGCCTGACGTCGTCACCCCGATCGCCGCCCAGCGTTCGCACAGGTTGCTGTGGCCGTTGCGGCAGTAGCGGCACTCGTGGCAGTAGAGGGAGGGGTCGACCGCGACCTGGTCACCCGGTGCGACCTCGGTGACCCGGGTGCCGACGGCGACCACCTCGCCCGCGAACTCGTGGCCCGGCACGATCGGCAGCTTCGGCGCGAACTCGCCCTGGAGGATGTGCAGATCGGTGCCGCACAGTCCGCACGCGGCGACCTCCACGACCACCTCGCGCGGTCCCGGCGTCGGATCCGGGACCTCGGCGACGACGGCCCGGCCCACGGACTCGATGACGGCGGCCTTCATTTCACGGCTCCCAACGACAGGCCCTGGACCAGCTTGTCCTGGGCGGCGAACCCCGCGGCGAGCACCGGCAGGGAGATCACGAGCGACGCGGCGCACACCTTCGCCAGGAACAGGCCCTGACTGGTGATGAAACTGGTCAGGAAGACGGGCGCGGTCTCCGCGACCACCCCCGTGAGCACTCGCGCAAACAGCAGTTCGTTCCAACTGAAGATGAAACAGATCAGGGCGGTCGCCGCGATCCCGGGCAGCGCGATCGGCGCCACCACCCGCGCCAGGATCGTCGGGAGCTTCGCCCCGTCGACCCGCGCGGCTTCGATGATCGCGACCGGCACCTCGGACAGGAACGACTGCATCATCCACACCGCGATCGGCAGATTCATCGAGGTGTAGAGGATGACCAGCAGCCAGATGTTGTCCAGCATGCTCACGTTCTTGGCGAAGAGGTAGATCGGCAGCAGCCCCGCCACCACCGGCAGCATCTTGGTCGACAGGAAGAAGAACAGGACATCTGTCCACTTCTTCACCGGCCGGATCGACAGCGCGTACGCCGCCGGCAGCGCCAGCAGCAGCACGAGCAGCGTCGACGCCACCGAGGCCACGGTCGAGTTGATCAGCGACGGCCAGGGGCTCGCCCCGCCGCCCGCGCCGAAGAACTCCCGGTAGCCGTCCAGGGTGAGCGGGGCCAGCAGGGACGGCGGATTGGTCGCCGCGTCCTGCTCCGAGTGGAAGGACGTCAGCGCCATCCAGGCGATCGGCAGGAAGAAGACGATCCCGGCCAGCCAGGCCACCAGGCCCAGACCGAACCCCTTGCGCTTGCGGACGCGTACGGCGACGGTGCTCATGCGCGGCCCACCTCCTCGCGGAACAGGGACGACACCACGCGCAGGGCGAAGGTCGCGATGATGATGGAACCGATGACCACCAGCACACCGGCGGCCGAGGCGAGCCCGTTCTCATGGGCCTGGTAGAAGCTCTGGTAGACGGTGTACGGCAGGTTGGCGGTGCCGAGACCGCCCGAGGTGATCGTGAACACCGCGTCGAAGTTCTGCACGATGTAGATCGAACCGAGCAGCGCGCCCAGTTCGAGATAGCGGCGCAGATGCGGCAGCGTCAGATGGCGGAAGATCTGCCAGTCGCTGGCGCCGTCCACCTTCGCGGCCTCGATCTGCTGCTGGTCGCGGCTCTGGAGCCCGGCCAGCAGGATCAGCATCATGAACGGCGTCCACTGCCACACCAGGGCCATCTCCACGGCCAGCAGCGGCGTGTTGGAGATCCAGTCCGGCTGTGGTCCGCCCACATAGCTCAGCAGACCATTCAGCAGGCCGTACTCGGGGTTGTAGAGCACATGCTTCCAGAGCAGCGCCGCAGCCACCGGCACCACCAGGAACGGGGCGATCAGCAGCGTGCGGACCACGCCCCGCCCCTTGAACTTCCGGTCCAGCAACAGCGCCAGCAGCAGCCCGAGGACCAGGCTGGCCAGCACCACGGCCACCGTCAGCAGGATCGTCGTCCACACCGAGCCGCGCAGATCCGCGTCGGTGAGCACCTCGGAGTAGTTGCCGAACCCGGCGAAGCTGCGGGCGTCCGGATAGAGCGAGTTCCAGTCGAAGAAGGAGATCACCAGCGTGGCCACGAAGGGGAGCTGGGTGACCGCGATCATGAAGACCAGGGCGGGCAGCAGCGGCGCGCGGGTCGCCCAGGCCCTCAGCCGCGCGGACGGCTGCGGTGCGTTCGGGCGGACCGTGGGAGTGGCCACGGGGGCCGTGGTGGTGGCGCTCATCGTCCCTCGTACTCCTCTGCGATCTCTTCGGCGAGCTGCTGGGACCGGTCGAGGGCGTCCTCGACGGACTGGCGTCCGGCGATGGCCGCGCTGATCTCCTGGGAGACCTTGGTGCCGAGATCGGTGAACTCGGGGATGCCGACGAACTGGATGCCGGGCGCCGGACGCGGCTGCACCCCGGGATCGTCCGGCCGTGCTCCTTCGATCGCCTCCCTGGTCATTTCCTGGAAGGCCGCCGCCTCCGCGCGATAGTCGGGGTTCTCGTACGTCGATGCTCGTTTCCCGGCGGGAACGTTCGACCAGCCGATCTGATCACCGACGAGCTGTTCGTATCCCTTGCCGGACGCCCAGGACACGAACTGCCATGCCTTGTCCGGGTTGCGGGAGGTGTTCTGGATGCCCCAGGCCCAGGTGTAGAGCCAGCCGGAGGACTCGGTCTCCTCGACCGGCGCGGGCGCGTACCCCACATTGCCCTTGACCGGTGAGTCGGCGGCCTCCAGGAGGCCGGCCGCGGAGGTCGCGTCGTACCACATGGCGACCTTGCCCTGGGTCATGTTGTTCAGGCACTCGGCGAAGCCGGACTGGGCGGCGCCGGACTGGCCGTGCTCGCGGACCAGGTCGACATAGAACTTCGTCGCCGCCAACCACTCGGGGGAGTCCAGGCGCGCGTTCCAGCCCTCGTCGAACCAGGTGCCGCCGAAGGTGTTCACGACCGTGGTGAGCGGTGCCATCACCTCGCCCCAGCCGGGCAGCCCGCGCAGACAGATGCCGTTCATGCCCTCCTCGGCGCCGTCGAGCTGCTCGGCGAGTTCGCCGACCTGGGTCCAGGTGGGGTTGGCGGGCATGGTCAGGCCCTCTTGTTCGAAGATGTCCTTCCGGTACATCAGGAAGGACGACTCGCCGTAGAAGGGCTGGCCGTAGAGCCTGCCGTCGTCGCCGGTCAGCGACTGGCGCATGGGCGTGAGGACGTCCTCCTCGTCATAGCCCGGGTCGTCGGCGACATAGGAGTCCATCTCCCGGAGCCAGCCGTTGCGGGCGTAGATCGGTATCTCGTAGTTGGACAGGGTGGCGACGTCGTACTGGCCGGCCTGGTTGGCGAAGTCCTGGCTGATCTTGTCGCGGACGTCGTTCTCCGGCAGCACGGTGAAGTTCACCTTGATGCCGGTCTCCGCGGTGAAGTGCTCCGCGGTGAGCTTCTGCAACTCGACCATCTGCGGGTTGTTCACCATCAGGACGTTGATGGCGTCGCCGCCGGATCCGGACCCGCCCGCGCCGACCCAGCAGCCGGAGAGCAGCGGGGCGAGCAGCGTCCCTGCGGCGACCGTGGCGAGCATGCCTCGCGGCCTCCGTCGGCTCTGGGTTCGCATGGTTCGCTCCTGAAGATATAGGGGCATAAGGGGCGCTGTGAGGGATGAGGGCGCCCCTTGGGGAGGTGGGGAGAGGAAGGGGGAGGGGAGGGGAGGAGGACGGGAGAGGACGGGAGGGGTGGGTGGTTCTGTTCGTTGTTGTTCGTCTGTTCGTCTGTTCGTGCGAGCTGGTTCTCGCGACCCGTGCGGTGGGCCGCTCAGACCCGGATGACCTGCGGTCCCAGCAGTGAGTAGCGGTGAGCCTCCGTCGTCGGCAGCAGGGTGCTGGTCACGATCGCCTCCAGGGAGCCGATCTCCGCGAACCGGCAGAAGCTGACCGCGCCGAACTTGGTGTGCACCCCCGCGAAGACCGTCCGCCGCGCCGCCCGCACCGCCTGCGCCTTGACCTCGCTGACGGCCGGATCCGGGGTGGTCAGCCCGTGCTCACGGGAGATGCCGTTGGCGCCGATGAAGGCGAGATCGAGAACGAACCCGGCGAGCATCTTCGTCGTCCAGTGGTCGACGGTCGCCAGCGTCCCGGAGCGCACCCGGCCGCCGAGCAGCAGCACGGAGAAGCCCTCCGCCTCGGCGAGCGCGCCCGCGACCGGCAGGGAGGCGGTGACCACGGTCAGCGGCCGGTCCCTGGGCAGCGCCTCCGCGATCAGTTGCGGGGTGAAGCCCTCGTCGACGAAGACGGTCTCCGCGTCCCCGACCAGTTCGGCCGCCGCGGCGGCGATCCTGCGCTTCTCGGGCACATGGCTGGTGGCCCGGAAGGCGAGGGTCGTCTCGAAGCCGGCGCTCTCCACGGGATAGGCCCCGCCATGGGTACGGCGGACCAGCCCGTGGTCCTCCAGGGCGCGCAGATCCCGTCGTACGGTCTCCCTGGCCACACCCAGTTCGTCGGCCAGCGCGTTGACATCGACCGAACCCGCGCGCCGAGCCGCCAGCACGATCTCGCGCTGACGCTCCTCCGCGGTCCTCGCCGTCATGGCCGACACCTGCCTCTGATCGAATGTCCGTGATCGAATGTCCGTCATCGGGCGCACCCGATCGGATGTCCGTGATCGGATGTCCTTGATCGAACCGGTTGATCGAAACCGGTTGATCGAACTCGCCGATCGAATCCGCCCAGCGATTCCGCCGATCGAACGCGCCCAGCGAACCCGCTGCACGCATCGGCTGATCGAGCATGCTGCCCGTTCGGGCCCGGTGGAACCCTTGGGGGATGTTCTACAGCGAGCGTCCGGCACTCACCAGGTCTGTTGCGGGCCCGATACTGCCCGTATCTGCCCGATCGCGTCCATGGATGCCCGTCGCGGACCAGCGTGATTGCGGGTCAGGGTGTGGGATCGGGCGGTACGCGCGCCCGAACGGGGCGCCCGGCGGGCCCGTTCACCGCCCGTTCGGCGCTGGCATCCGGTCGGGGCGGACCGGCGGCCGGTGTTCGGGCGGGACGGGTGTGTCCGTACGAACAAGGGTCTTGTGACCGTTCGGGCAGGGCAGGGCAGGGCCGGGCAGTGCAGGCAGGGCGGAGCGTGTGCGGGCGCGTGTGCGGTGCGGGCGCCGGGGATGGCCGCCGGGCGCGGGCGTCCTGCTGAGGGGCGGGCGGCGGTCAGTACGGCCAGATCGGGGGGTCCGTCACGAACTGGCCGCCCAGGTAGGCGTGCGCCTCGTTGTCCGGGTCCAGTTCGCCCTGTGCGGCGATCAGTTTCGCGGCGAACGGTTCGGAGTCGTCCTGCGGCTCGTAGCCGAGGGCCCGTGCGGAGGTGAGGTCCCACCACAGCCGGGTGTTCGCGGAGGAGCCGTAGACGACCGTGTGGCCGACCCCGCGGGCGCTCAGGGCGGCGTGGAAGAGGCGGGCGCCGTCGGCCGGGCTCATCCAGACCGAGAGCATCCGCACAGTGGTCGGTTCGGCGAAGCAGGAGCCGATCCGCACGGAGACCGTCTCCATGCCGTACTTGTCCCAGTAGAACTGCGCGAGATCCTCGCCGAACGCCTTGGACAGGCCGTAGAGGGTGTCGGGGCGGCGCGGGGTGCCGACCGGGATCAGCGGCTCGGCGCCCTGGGGGCGGGGAGTGTAGCCGACCGCGTGGTTGGAGGAGGCGGACACGATCCGCGCCACCCCCGCCTCGTGCGCGGCCTCGTAGAGGCGGTACGTGCCCTCGATGTTCGACCTGAGGATCTTCTCGAACGGGGCCTCCAGGGAGATCCCGGCCAGATGCAGGACCGCGTCGACGCCGTCCACGGCCTCACGCAGGGCGGCCGTGTCGTTGAGGTCGGCGGTGATCGCCTCCGGGGCGCCCTCGACCGGCCGGACGTCGAACAGGCGCAGTGCGTAGCCATGGGCCGGGAGCAGGTCGCGCATGAGGGTGCCGAGTCCGCCGGCGGCGCCGGTGAGCAGAACGGTGCGGGGCGTGGTGCGGGGCGCGGGCATCCTCGGTCTCCTCGGCTGTCCGGTGGCGGCGGTTCCCCGGTCCTGGTCGGCGGCACTCGCCCAAGAGGGGCCGCATGCGTAGATGTCATTCACATGCGTGGACACGCTAAGGAGCGGCGCCTGTCCCCGTCAAGTACCCGGTACGGCCGCGGAATCCGCTGGTGCGTCGGGGGTTGACGCGCTTGACCGCCCCCCTTGTGCCGCCTTAGCGTGAGCTTGTTCAGAAACATGGACGCAGATCATGAATATGGACTAGGGAGAGCCCGTGACGACAGCGCCCCTCGCCGACCGCCTCAGTGCCCCCAGCGGGCCGCTGTTCTTCCCCGTCACGGCCTACGGACCGGACGGACAGGTCGACCTCGACGTCTACCGCGCGCATGTGCGGCGCGGTGTCGAGGCCGGGGCAGCCGCCGTCTTCGCCTGCTGCGGCACCGGCGAGTTCCACGCGCTCACCCCCGAGGAGTTCGAGAGCTGCGTCCGCGCCGCCGTCGAGGCGACCCAGGGGCGGGTCCCGGTCGTCGCGGGCGCCGGCTACGGCACCGCCCTCGCCGTGCACTACGCCCGGCTCGCCGCCGCGGCCGGCGCCGACGGACTGCTCGCCATGCCGCCCTACCTCGTCGTCGCCGGACCCGACGGGCTGCTGCGCCACTACCGGGAGATCGCCGCCGCCACCGCCCTGCCCGTGATCGTCTACCAGCGCGACAACGCCGTGTTCACCCCCGAGACGGTCGTCGCGCTCGCCCGCACCGAGGGGATCATCGGCTTCAAGGACGGCCTCGGCGACCTCGACCTCATGCAGCGCATCGTGAGCGCCGTACGCCTCGACGGCCCCGACGGCTTCCTGTACTTCAACGGACTGCCCACCGCCGAACAGACCCAGCTCGCCTACGGCGGCATCGGCATCGACCTCTACTCGTCCGCCGTCTTCTGCTTCGCCCCCGAGATCGCGCTCGCCTTCTTCCGGGCCGCCGCCACCGGCGACCGCGACACCGCCCACCGCCTCCTGGACGGCTTCTACAAGCCGTTCGTCGAACTACGCGCCCAGGGCCGCGGTTACGCCGTCTCCCTGGTCAAGGCGGGCGTCCGGCTGCGCGGCCTGGACGTCGGCGAGGTCCGCCCACCGCTGCACGAACCAGCCGAGGACCACGTCAAACAGCTCGCCCGCCTCATCGAGCGCGGACACGGCCTCCTGGCGGAGCACCCGTGACGGCCCCGCACCGCGTGACCGCCCCGCACCCGGCCGACCCCGGGCCCCTGGAGGCGTCCGCGTTCCTCTACCCCTGGGACATCAACGGCGACCCGCGGGCCGCCGACGCGGTGGCCGCCCTGGGCGTCCGCCGGGCCACCCTCGCCGCCGCCTACCACTCCACCCGCGCCCTGACCCCCCGCCACCCCCGCCACCGCGTCGTCACCGCCGCACACGCCGCCGTGCTCTACCCGCCCGGCGACCACTGGACGGGCCGTGCCCTGCGCCCCCTCCCGGCCGGTGACTGGGCCCCCGGCGACGCCTTCGGCGAGGCCGCGACGGCGCTCACGGACGCCGGTCTGGACGTGCACTCCTGGGTCGTCCTCGCGCACAACTCCCGCCTGGGCGCCGACCACCCGCACACCTCCGTCATCAACGCCTACGGCGACCGCTACCCCTGGGCACCCTGCATCGCACAGCCCGCCACGCGCGCGTACCTCGTCGCCCTCGCCGCCGAGGCCGCCGTACGCCCCGGCACGCGCGGCACCGAACTGGAGTCCCTGGGCTGGTACGGCCTCGCCCATCTGCACGCCCACGACAAGACCGCCGGGGTCACCCTCGGCGACGCCGGGCAGTACCTGATGTCGCTGTGCTTCTGCGCCGACTGCCGCACGGGCTACGCCGGACAGGGCCTCGATCCCGACCGCCTCGCGGACGCCGTACGCGGCGCCCTGGAGCCGGTCTGGCGCGGCGCCCCCTCCGACGGGGCCTGGGCCGGGGTGGAGAAGCTGCTCGGCGAGGAGCCGGCCGGTGCCACGCGCGCGTGGCGCGACCGCACCGCCCGGAGCCTCCAGGAGGAGGCGGTCGCCGCCGTCCGCGCGGCGGCCCCCGACGGCTTCCGCGTCCTGCTGCACGCCGACCCGGTCTCCTACCACTGCGGCGCCAACGCGGGCGTCGACCCCGCGCACATCCTCTCCGTCGCCGACGGTGTCGTGGTGCCCTGCACGGGCGGCGCCGGGGCGCTGGCCCCGTTCGCCCGGCACGCGCGCGCGGGCCAGGTGCTGGCCGCCAACCTCACCGTGGTCTCCGGCCTGGGCGGCAGCCCCGGCACCCTCACCGTGGACGCCGCCCGCGCGCGGGTGCTGGGCGCGACCGAACTGCGCCTCTATCACGCGGGACTGGCGTCCGACGGCGACCTGGCCGCCGTCCGCGCCGCGCTCCGCTCCAACTGAAGGGCCGTCAGCAGCAGCATGGGCCCGACGGCCAGCAGCACCGGCCCGTACGGCACCGCGCCGACCAGGGCGGCGCCCGCGACCAGACCGATCACGTTCGGAGCGAACATCACGGTGCTCGCGGTGGCCGCCGTACGGCCCAGTACGGCGTCCGGCACGCTCCGCTGCACCGCGGTGAGCGCGGCGATCAGCACACAGGGCAGCCCCGCCCCGATCGCCACCCCCGACACCAGCGCCGCCGCGTCCCACGGCACCGCCCGCAGCAGCACCGCCGCCCCCGTCAGCGCGATGCCCGCCACCGCGAACCGCCGCTCGCCCAGCCGCCGCAACGCCGGTCCCGCCGCCAGCCCGGCCAGCACCGACCCCCCGCCCTGCACCGCGGCCAGCAGTCCCGCGTAGGCGGGGGAGCGGCCGAGGCCCTCCACGACCGCGTACACCAGCGCCCCGTTCACGCCCGCGCACAGCATCGCCGCGCCCCCGGCCAGCACCAGCGGGCGCAGCGCCGGACGCGACCACAGTTCCCGGCCGCCCGCCGCCGTCCGCGCCCACCAGCCCCCGGAGGGCCGCTCAGGGGCCCGCTCCCGCACCCGCACGGAGGCGATCAGGGCCGCCGCCAGGAGGCACGTCACCGCGTCCAGCACGGCCACCGCGGCGCCGCCGTACGCCGCGTACAGGCCCGCGCCCGCGAGCGGCGCCGCCAGCTTCATGCCCTCGGTGGCGGTTATCCGCAGCCCGTTGAAGTCGCCGAGCAGGTCCCCGGGGAGCACGGAGGGCATGAGCGCCGCCTCGGCCGCGTCACTGAGGACCGCCGTGGTGCCGTAGGCGAGCAGCACCGCCAGAATCAGCCACACCCCGGCCGCGGAGTCCACGGTCACCAGGACCGGCAGCAGGACGGCCATGCCCAGGTTCAGCCCCACGAGCAGGGGCTTGCGGCGCACCCGGTCGGCGAGCGGGCCCAGCAGCGGACCGGCGACGGTCGGCGCCCACATCGCCAGCACGCACAGCGCCGCCAGCCCGTCCGAACCCGTCAGCTCCTTCACCCACACCCCGGCCGCCAGCCACAGCGCGTTCGTGCCGAAACCGTTCACCAGCACCGCGCCCAGATACCGGCGCGCGGTGCGGTCCCGGAGCACCCGAGCACCCGTCCACGCACTCGTTCGTGTCGTCGTCATGTCTGGTCATCGTGGGGCTAAGACGGGCATGGACGGATCGGGTACATGCCCTAGGGGGGTGGTGAGGCGGGGGCCGGACAGGCGGTGGGCATGAGGTGGTGGCGGGGAGGGGGGAGGGGGCTGTGGGGCGCCGTGCGGGGTCCCGCCGTGGACAACGGCCCCGCGGGTGGGTGATGAAGGGTGAGGAACGGCGATGAGTGGCGGCGATGAGTTTCGGAGCCCGGGGCGGTCCACATCACCGGAAGCGCGATCACCGGAACCGCGACTCAAGGCACCTCAACCGCAGGCACCACGACCGCACCGCCCATTCCGCCCAGGAGGCACGTCATGACCGACCCCGCGTTCGACCTCGGCCCGCAGTCCCGGATCGTGGCGGAGCTGGCGGCCGGTGTCCGCGACGACCAGCTCGCCGACGCCACCCCCTGCCCCGGCATGGCCGTACGCCATCTCCTCGGGCATCTGGCCGGACTGTCCGTCGCCTTCCGGGACGCCGGGCACAAGCGGCTGGGCACCACCACGGACACCGGCCCCGGCGACCAGGAGCCGGACATCACCCCCGGCTGGCGCGCCGAACTCCCCGTCTCCCTCGCCGAACTCGCCGACGCCTGGCGCGATCCCGCCGCCTGGACGGGTATGACGCGCGCAGGCGGTGTCGATCTGCCCGGTGAGATCGCCGGAGCCGTCGCGGTCGACGAACTGGTCGTCCACGCCTGGGACCTGGCCCGTGCCACGGGGCAGCCCTACGAACCCGATCCGGCCGCCCTGAGCGTCGCCCACACCTTCCTGCTCGCCGCCGCCGAGGACCCCGACCGCGGCAACGGCCTCTTCGGCCCGGTCGTCCCGGTGCCCGACGACGCCCCGCTCCTCGACCGCGCGATCGGCCTCAGCGGCCGGGACCCGCACTGGAAGCCGTGACACCCGGCGCGACGGGATCCGGCACATGTAACACGCGGAAAACCTGAAGTGGGCACAACAAGGGAACAATCCAGCCAGCAACCGCGCACCGCACCGCACCGCGTCACACGGCATCAGTGACACCAGAGACACCAGTGGCCATTGATGGCATCGATCGCCTCGCAGCCGTCGCGCGGTGCGTCGGCGCGCACCGATCCGAACGATCCGCTGGCATCGAGGAGTCCGCCCCTTGTCCGGTTCCCAGAAAGCGGCCGACCGGCCCCGCCCTGCCCCCGACCCCGCGCCCCGCAACGGGGTCGACCGGTACTTCCGGATATCCGCGCGGGGATCGACCTTCGGACGTGAGATACGCGGCGGTTTCGCCACGTTCTTCACCATGGCCTACATCCTGGTGCTCAACCCGATCATCCTGGGCGGCGCCGAGGACGCGTACGGCGACCGGCTCGATCCCGTCCAGCTCACCACCGCCACCGCGCTGGTCGCCGCGGTCATGACGGTCATCATGGGCGTCGGCGGCAATCTGCCGCTGGCGCTCGCCGCCGGGCTCGGCCTGAACGCGGTCGTCGCCTTCCAGATCGCCCCGCTGATGAGCTGGGACGACGCCATGGGCCTGATCGTCCTGGAAGGGCTGCTCATCTGTGTGCTGGTCGTCACCGGGCTGCGCGAGGCGGTGATGCACGCGATACCGCAGCCGCTGAAGCAGGCGATCAGCGTGGGCATCGGGCTGTTCATCGCGTTCATCGGCCTGGTCGACGCCGGGTTCGTCAGCCGGATCCCGGACGCCGCGAACACCACCGTGCCGGTGCAGCTCGGCGGCGGTGGCCAGCTCTCCGGCTGGCCGGTGCTGGTCTTCTGCGCCGGGGTGCTGCTCACGTTCGCGCTGATTGCTCGAAAGATCAAAGGAGCGATTCTGATCAGTATCGTCGTCATGACGATCGTCGCCCTGGTGATCAACTCCCTCGCCGATGTCCGCGTCTGGGGCCTGACCACCCCCGCCTGGCCCGATCGGATCGTCGACACGCCCGACTTCGGGCTGATCGGCGAGTTCAGCCTCTTCGGCGCGTTCGGCGCACCCGAGGTCGGAGTGATCACGGTCGTGCTGCTCGTGTTCACCCTGGTGCTCTCCGACTTTTTCGACACCATGGGCACGGTCGTCGGGATCAGCACGGAGGCGGGCCTGCTGGACCGGGACGGCAAGGTCCCCGGCCTCGGCCGGGTCCTGCTCATCGACGGCACGGCGGCCGTCGCCGGCGGCGCCTCCTCGGCGTCCTCCGCCACCTCGTACATCGAATCGGCGGCCGGGGTCGGGGAGGGCGCGCGCACCGGCTTCGCCAATCTGATCACCGGCGGTCTGTTCGCGCTCGCGCTGTTCCTCACCCCGCTGCTCACCATCGTCCCGCTCCAGGCCGCCGCCCCCGCCCTGGTCGCCGTCGGATTCCTGATGATGACCCAGGTCAAGCACATCGACTGGGACCGCTACGAACTGGCCGTCCCCGCGTTCCTGACCATCGCGGTCATGCCGTTCACCTACTCCATCACCAATGGCATCGGCGCGGGCTTCCTGGCCTACGTCACCATCAAGACCGTGCTCGGCAGGGCCAGGGAGGTGCACTGGTTGCTCTGGAGCGCGTCCCTGCTGTTCCTGGTGTACTTCGCGATCGATCCTCTGGAACAGCTCCTGGGCGTGCGCTGACCCGGCCGGGCGGTCCGCCGACGCCGCCCGACACGCCGGAGACACCACGGGGAGGGGCCTCCCCTGGGCCCCTCCCGGCAGTATCTCCTCGGGCGGCCGTCCGCCCAGGTGTCCTCAGTCCGCGAGGGCGGCCTCCATCGCGGCCTTGGCGACCGGCGCGGCCAGCCCGTTCCCGCTGACCTCGGAGCGCGCCGCGTCCGACTGCTCGACGACCACGGCGACCGCCACCTCCTTGCCGTTGGTGTCGGACTTGGCGTACGACGTGAACCACGCGTAGGGCGTCTGGCTGTTGTTCTCGCCGTGCTGGGCCGTACCGGTCTTGCCGCCGACCGTCGCGCCGGGGATCTGCGCGTTCGAACCGGTGCCGTCCTCGACCACGGTCTGCATGGCCGACTCCAGTTGCTCCGCGGTGGAGGAACTCATGATCCGCTCCGTCGAGGTGCTGTCGTCATAGTTCTCCAGCGTGTCCCCGTCGCTGTCGGTGATCCGGGACACCATGTGCGGCGAGACCAGCTCACCGCCGTTGGCGATGGTCGCCGACACCATGGCGATCTGGAGCGGCGTGGCGGTCACGTCGAACTGGCCGATGCCGCTCAGCGCGGTCTGCGGCTCGTCCATGTCCTGCGGGTACACGCTCTCGTACGCCCGCACCGGCACGTCCTGCTCCGTGTCGTTGAACCCGAACCTCTCCGCCATCTCCCGCACCTTGTCCTGGCCCAGGTCGACGGCCATCTTGCCGAAGACGTTGTTGCAGGAGTACTGGAGCGCCACCCGGATCGTCGCGTTCTCGCACGGCGCCGAGGGGTTCTGGTTGGTGAGCTGGTCGCTGGAGAGCGGCAGGTCGTACGGGTCGGGGCTGTCGGTGCGCTCGTCGACCGACGAGTACAGCCCGTCCTCCAGCGCCGCCGCCGCGACCACCAGCTTGAACGTGGAACCGGGCGGCAGTGGCTGGCGCAGCGCGCGGTTGGTCATCGGCTTGTCCTCGGCCCCGGTGAGCTGCTTCCAGACATCCGGGTTGTCCGTGGTGATCTCGTCGGGGTCGTACGACGGAGTGGACACCACCGCGAGGATCCTGCCACTGGCCGGGTCGATCACCACGGCGGCGCCCTTCTTGTCGCCCAGCGCCTCGTAGGCGGCCCGCTGGACGTCCGGGTCGATCGTGGTGACCACGTCACCCGGGTCGGCCCGCTTGTCGGTGACCGTGTCCATCACGGTCTTCAGCCGTGTGTCGGTGCCGTCCAGGACGTCCTGGTAGATGCCCTCCAGTTGGGTGGCGCCGTAGACCTGGGAGCTGTAGCCGGTGACCGCCGCGTACAGCGCGCCGTCCTCGTAGGTGCGTTTGTACGCGAGGTCGCCGCCGGTGGTTCTGGCGGAGCCGGTGATCGCCTCGCCGGCCACGATGATGTTGCCGAGCGGCGCGCTGTACAGCTCGATCGCGTTCCGCCGGTTGTCGGTGTCGTCCGCGAGGGCCTGTCCGTCGTAGAACTGCACCCAGGTCGCCCTGATCAACAGGGCGAGCACCAGCAGCAGCGAGAAGACGGAGGCTCGCCTGATCGTCTTGTTCATCCCGCTCCATCAGACGAGCGGAGCCGATCAGAACGTTCCCTTCCTGCGCCTTTCTCATGGAACGCTCATTCGATCGAGGTTTGCCAGTCGGATCGAGTCCTGTGGATCCGATCGGATTCCGAGGACCTGATCGGGTTCCGGGGACCTGATCAGGGCCCGCTTGTCCGATCAAGGCGCGCGCATCCGATCAGGCTCCGTGAATCTGATCAGGACCTGCGTATCCGACCAGGGGTCGGCCATCCGACCAGGGTTCGGCCATCCGATCAGGGCGCGTCCAGCGTCAGCACCAGCTCGTCGATCTCCGCGCCCCGAGCCTGCGCGAAACCGCGCTCCCGCCCGGTGACCCGGAAACCGCACTTGGCCAGCACCCGCAACGACCCCGCGTTGTCGGCCGCCGCGCGGGCGTGCAGCGGGCGCTCCGGCACCTCGGCCAGCAGCAGCCGCAGCGCGGCCGTGGCGATGCCCTGACCCCAGTACGCGCGATCGATCCAGTACGTCACCTCGCGGTCCCCGGGATCGCCGTACACCGCGGCGCTGCCCACCACGTCACCGTCCACCAGCACCGTGCGGTTCACGATGTCCCCGGCCGCGCGGATGCGCCGCCAATGGGCCTCGAAGGCGTCCCGGTCGGCCGGGTCGTCGGCGGTGAAGGCGGCCATGCGCAGCGACTCGGGGTCGTTCGTCAGCCGGAAGAACACCGGCAGATCGCTGTCGTGCACGGGCCGCAGCGCCACCTCGGCGGCCGGTGCGGGGCGCAGCCAGGGCCCCTGATGGGCCCGGTCCGTCCCGTCCCCGCGCCCGGCCGGTTCGAAGTGTTCGGTTTGTTCCGTACGGTCCATGGGTCACAGCCTCCGGGTCGCGAGGGTCAGCCGGTCGCGGGCGTCGAACAGGGCGTCCTTGACCATCTGCTCATGGGCCGGGGTGAGCCGCGCCACCGGGATGGAGCAACTGATCGCGTCCCGCGCGGGGGTGCGGTACGGGATCGCCACGCCGAAGCAGCGCAGGCCCAGCGTGTTCTCCTCGCGGTCGACCGCGTAGCCCTGTTCGCGGACCTGGTGCAGCTCCTCGATGAGCCTCTCGCGGTCCGTGATGGTGTTCTCGGTCAGCGCGGGGAGCGTGTCGGGCAGCAGCTTGCGCACCTGCTCGTCGGTGTACGTGCTCAGCAGCGCCTTGCCCAGGGAGGTGGAGTGGGCGGGCAGCCGGCGGCCGACCCGGGTGAAGGGGCGCAGATAGTGCTGCGACTGGCGGGTGGCCAGATAGACCACATTGGTGCCGTCCAGCCGGGCCAGGTGGATGGTCTCCGTGGTGTCGTCGGAGAGCCGGTCGAGGGTCGGGCGGGCGACCGCGACCACTTCGTCGCCGTCGATGTACGACGTGCCGACCAGGAGCGCGCGCACCCCGATGCCGTACCGCGTGCCCGTGGCGTCGGTCTCCACCCAGCCCAGCTCGACCAGGGTCCGCAGCAGCATGTAGAGGCTGGACTTGGGGTAGCCGACGGCCTCCTGGACCGCCGCGAGGGAGTGCATGCCGGGGCGTCCGGCGAAGTACTCCAGCAGCTCCACCGTCCGCACCGCGGACTTGACCTGTGCCCCGCCGCCCGTATCGCCTGCCGACATCGCCCTTGACCCCTTCGTTCGCCGGGAAATAGTCTCCGAGCGGGTGAAGTTCATCATCAGAGACGGTGTTCAGCATATCGAACAGGGTCCGGGTGATGCGGAGAGATGCCGTACATAGTGCGGCATTTTTGCCGTCCGGCACTAGATGCGGCACACATGGGCCGCGCCATGCGGCATGTACGGCGGGCACGTACAGCGGCACATACATCTGAAGGGATCCGCGGTGGCAGCAGCACCAGTCTGGAGTGTCGACCCCCGTACCGGGAAGCAGCGGGAGCAGGTCGCCGTGGAGGCGACACCCGCGGAGGTGGACACCGCCGTCCGGGCCGCCCACGAGGCCCGTGGCGCGCTCGCCGACCGCGCGGTGCGCGCCGCCTTCCTGCGCACCGCCGCCGACCGCCTGGAGGCCGCCCGGGAGGCCCTGGTGGAGGCCGCCGACGCCGAGACCGCGCTCGGCCCCGTCCGTCTCACCGGCGAACTCGCCCGGACCTGCTACCAGTTGCGCGCCTTCGCCGGGATCGTCGACGAGGGCGCCTTCCTGGACGTCGTGATCAACCACCCCGACGCCACCGCCACGCCGCCCGTGCCCGATCTGCGCCGCCACAAGGTGCCGCTCGGCGTTGTCGCCGTCTACTCCGCCTCCAACTTCCCCTTCGCCTTCTCCGTCCCCGGCGGCGACACCGCCAGCGCGCTCGCGGCCGGCTGCCCCGTGGTCGTCAAGGCCCACCCCGACCACCCGGCCCTGTCCGAACTCGTCGCCAAGGTGCTGCGTACGGCCGCCGCCGAGCACGGCATCCCCGCGGGCGTGCTCGGACTCGTGCACGGATTCGACGCCGGGATCGAACTGATCAAGCATCCATTGATCACCGCGGCGGGCTTCACCGGCTCCGTCCGCGGGGGACGCGCCCTGTTCGACGCCGCCGCGGCGCGGCCGGTGCCCATCCCCTTCCACGGCGAGCAGGGATCGCTCAACCCGGTCGTGGTCACCGAGGCCGCCGCCGCCGAGCGGGCCGAGGAGATCGGTGCGGGACTCGCAGGATCGATGACCATGGGCGTCGGCCAGTTCTGTGTGAAGCCGGGCCTGGTGCTCGCTCCGCAGGGTGAGTTCGGTGATCGTTTGATCGGTTCGCTCATGGACGCGGTCAGCAAGGTGGAGGCCGGGGTGCTCCTCGACCACCGGATGCGGGACAACTTCGTCGCCGGAGTGACCGAGCGCGCCAAGCTGCCCGAGGTGGAATCGCCGGTGACCCCGGGCGCGGGCGGCGAGCACACGGTCGGCGCCGGGTTCCTCACCGTCCCGGCGGCCCGGCTGGCCGAGGGCGGCGACCACGATCTGCTCCTGGAGGAGTGCTTCGGGCCGGTCACCGTCGTGGCGCGCTACACCGACGACACCGAGGCCAGGGCCGTGCTCTCCCGGCTGCCGGGCAATCTCACCGCGACCGTCCAGCTCTCCGCGGGCGAGGCCGCCGGGGAAGGGCTCGGCGTGTCGATCCTGGCCGAGCTGACCCCGCTCGCCGGGCGGGTGCTCGTCAACGCCTGGCCGACCGGCGTCGCGGTGGCCCCCGCGCAGCACCATGGCGGGCCGTACCCGGCGACCACCTCCACCTCCACGTCCGTCGGCGGCACGGCGATCGAACGGTGGCTGCGCCCGGTCGTCTACCAGAACGCCCCCGAGGCCCTGCTCCCCGCCGAACTGCGCGACGGCAACCCCCTCGGGCTGCCGCGCCGCTTCAACGGCGTCCTGGAGCGCTGACAACGGCGGACCGGGGACCCCGACCCGCCGCACCGGGCCCGGCCCGGCCTGGAAGAATCCCGCCATGGAACTGGAACTCCCCGAACTTCCGTTCGCCCTGCGCACCTATGGCCCCGACGGACACTGGTCCTACGAGGACGGCATCCTCACCGGGTGGGCGGGCGCCCGGCAGGACCGGTTCGTGCCGCCCACCGGGGAGTCCCTGGACCCGGCCGCGGACGCGCCCCGGCTGCTCGGGGCGCCGGTCGGCGACTTCCAGCTCATCGCGCGCGTCACGGTCGGTTTCGCCGGTTCCTTCGACGCCGGGGTGCTCTACGTGCACGTCGGCGAGCGTTCCTGGGCCAAGCTCTGCCTGGAGTACTCGCCGGACGTGCCCACCGTGTGCACGGTCGTCACCCGCGGCCACTCCGACGACGCGAACTCCTTCACCGTGGAGGGCATCTCCGTCTGGCTCCGGGTCAGCCGGACCGGCCATTCCTTCGCCTTCCACGCCTCCCGCGACGGCGAGCGCTGGACGTTCGTGCGCCTGTTCACGCTGGGGGACACCGAGGCGACGGGGGCCGCGCTGGTCGGCTTCATGACCCAGTCGCCGCTGGGGGAGGGGTGTGTCGTGACCTACGACCATCTGGAGTTCCGCCCGGCCTGGCCGAGCGATCTGCGGGACGGGAGCTGATCGGTTCGACGCCGGCCGATCGGTTCGACGGTGGGTGAGCGCGTCGGAGGTGGCTGAGCGCACATCGGGCGTGGCTGAGTGCATCGGAATGAAACTGTTCGTTTGAACGTTCGTGCATCGGTGCGGAGGGTGTCTCCGTCCCCAGCCGTCTACCGGGAGAACCGTGACCATGCGCGTCGAGATCTGGAGCGACATCGCCTGCCCCTGGTGCTACGTGGGCAAGGCCCGCTTCGAGAAGGCGCTCGCGGCCTTCCCGCACCGCGACCGGGTGGAAGTCGTGCACCGGTCCTTCGAGCTGGACCCCGGCCGGGCCAAGGACGACATTCAGCCCGTGGTCACCATGCTCACCAAGAAGTACGGCATGAGCGAGGCCCAGGCGCAGGCCGGTGAGGACAACCTCGGCACCCAGGCCGCCGCCGAGGGCCTCGCCTACCGCACCCGGGACCGAGACCACGGCAGCACCTTCGACATGCACCGCCTGCTGCACCTCGCCAAGGAGCACGGCCGCCAGGGCGAGCTGATCCAGCTCCTGTACGAGGCCAACTTCGCCGAGGAGCGGTCCGTCTTCGGCGACGACGAGCGGCTCGTCGAGATCGCCGGCGCGGCCGGACTGGACCCCGACGAGGTGCGCAAGGTTCTCGCCGACCCCACCGCCTACGCCGACGAGGTCCGCGCCGACCAGCGCGAGGCCGCCCAGCTCGGCGCGAACGGGGTGCCCTTCTTCGTCCTGGACCGCGCGTACGGCGTGTCGGGCGCCCAGCCGGCCGAGGTGTTCGCGCAGGCCCTCACCCAGGCGTGGGGCGAGCGCTCCCCGCTGCGGCTGATCGAGGACGGCGGTGACGCCTGCGGCCCCGACGGCTGCGCGGTCCCGCCCCGCCCCTGACCGCCGCACTCCTGACCGTCCCGGCCCCCCCCCGCGGGGGGCGTCCACGGAAGTGCAGGCCGGGGCCCGGCCATAAGCGCTCCTTGGGTGATCCGCGCAGATGTCCGTGATGGACTTCGACATGCGGTGCCCGCACAGTAGAGGCATGGAGACGTTCGAGAGCCTCGTCCGTGCCGAGTTCGCCCCGAAGAACACCTTCCTGAACACCGCCAGCAACGGCCTGCTCCCGGCCCGCACCGTCGCCGCCCTGGACCGGGCCGTCCGCATGCGGGCCGAGGGCATCCCCCTGGGCCCGCTCTACGAGGACGTGGAGACCGTCCGCGCGAGCGTCGCCCGGCTGGCCGGGGTGCCCGTGGGACGGGTCGCCGCCGGGGCGTCCGTCGCCGAGTTCGGGGCCCTGATCGCCGCGGCGCTGCCCGCCGGGGCCGAGGTGCTCATCGCCGAGGCCGATTTCGCGTCCCTGGTGAACCCCTTCCACATGCGCGGCGACCTCAAGGTGCGCTCGGTGCCGCTGGAACGGCTCGCCGAGTCGGTCCGCGCGGAGACGGCACTCGTCGCGGTCAGCGCCGTCCAGTCCGCCGACGGGCGGCTCGCCGACCTGGCCGCCTTGCGCGGGGCGGCACGCGCGCGGGGCGCCCGTCTCTACGTCGACGCCTCCCAGTCGATCGGCTGGCTGCCGATCGATCCGGACGACTACGACTTCCTGGCCGCGGTCGGGTTCAAGTGGCTGCTCGGACCGCACGGGGTGGCGTTCTTCGTGGTTCCCGAGGACCTGGGCGATCTGACGCCGCTGCTCGCCGGGTGGGTCGCCGGAGAGGTCCCCTGGGACAGTTGCTACGGCCCGGTCGAGCAACTCGCCCGCTCCGCCCGCCGCTTCGACATGAGTCCCGCCCTCTTCACCCACGCCGGGCTGCGCGCCTCCCTGGGGCTGATCGAGGAACTCGGGGTCGCCGCCGTGCACACCCATGACGTCGCCCTCGCCGACCGCTTCCGCGCGGGCCTGCGCGACCTGGGCCACGAGCCGGTCCCGGCACCCGGCTCGGCGATCGTCTCCGTACCCGGTCTGGGCGGGCATCAGCCGGGGCTCAGCACCCGGGGCATCGAGGTGTCCGACCGCGCGGGCAATCTGCGCGCCGCCTTCCACCTCTACAACACCCCCGACGACGTGGACCGCCTGCTGGCCGCGCTGTCGGACTGAGCAGCGCCGGGCACGGTCGGGCGGGGGCAGCCGGGGAACCGTTCCGAGGGCCTGGGGCCCAGGGCCGGGGCCCGGGCCTTGGGCGGCGTCTACGAACCTGCGCTGGACGTGCCTGGACGTGCCTGGACGTGTCTGGACGTGCCTGTGTGGGACCCCGTGCGGTGGACGCGCGGGTGGGCCCGCGCTGGACACGCCAGGGTGGGCCCGCCCACGCTGGACACGCCAGGGTGGGCCCGCCCACCCCCCCGGTCGGAACGCGGCGGGCCCACCCGCACACCGGCGTGGACGCTTGATCATGAAACCCGAACCTGATCAGCGCACCGGCGTGAAGTCCCGCGCGCCGATGTACTCCGGGCGTCGCACGGGCGCCGCGAACGGCTCCACCGCCGCGTTGTCCACGCTGTTGAACACGATGAACACATTGCTGCGCGGGAACGGTGTGATGTTGTCGCCGGAGCCGTGCATGCAGTTGCAGTCGAACCAGGTCGCCGAGCCCGCCCGGCCGGTGAACAGGCGGATGCCGTATTCGCCCGCCAAGGTGGTGAGCGCCTCGTTCGAGGGTGTGCCGGCGTCCTGCATCTGAAGCGACTTCTTGTAGTTGTCCTCGGGGGTCGCGCCCGCGCAACCCAGGAACGTGCGGTGCGAGCCCGGCATGATCATGAGCCCGCCGTTGGTGTCGTGGTTCTCGGTCAGCGCGATCGACACGGACACCGCCCGCATACGGGGCAGACCGTCCTCGGCGTGCCAGGTCTCGAAGTCGGAGTGCCAGTAGAAGCCGCTCGCGCCGAACCCGGGCTTGACGTTGATCCGGGACTGGTGGACATAGACGTCCGAGCCGAGGATCTGGCGGGCGCGTCCGACCACCCGCTCGTCCCGCACCAGCCGGGCGAACACCTCACTGATCCGGTGCACCTCGAAGACCGAACGGATCTCCTGCGAGTGCGGTTCGATGATCGAACGATCATCCGCCCTGATCGACGGATCAGTGATCAGCCGCTCCAACTCCTGCCGGTAGACGGCGACCTCGTCGTCGGTGATCAGTTGATCGATCGCGAGGTAACCGTCCCGTTCGTAACCGCTCAGATCGGTCGCCGGGATCGGGCCCGGGGCGCCGGGGGCGCTCCAGACGACCGGATCCTGCCGGGGGGCGGTCACCTCGGCGGCACCGCGGCTGGGGTACAGGTCGGTGATCGTGGTCATGGCGGTCACACCTCCTCGGAGTCGGGGCCGGGGCCGGGGTTGCCCGAGCCCGATCCCGAGTCGGGTTCGGTGAGCAGTGGATAGACGCCGTTCTCGTCGTGGTCCTCCCGCCCGGTGACCGGCGGGTTGAACACGCAGAGGCAGCGGAAGTCCTCCTTGACCCGGAGCGTGTGCCGCTCATGGCCGTCGAGGAGGTACATGGTGCCGGGCGTGATCGTGTGGGTCAGCCCGGACTCGTGGTCGGTCAGCTCGGCCTCGCCCTCGACGCAGACCACGGCCTCGATGTGATGGGCGTACCACATCGACGTCTCGGTGCCGGCGTAGAGGATCGTCTCGTGCAGTGAGAAGCCGACGCGCTCCTTGGCGAGCACGATGCGTTTGCTCTCCCAGGTGCCGGACGCGGCCCTCACATGCCGGTCGGTGCCTTCGATCTCCTTGAATGAGCGAACGATCACGGTGGTGCGATGCCTCCTCGGCTGGATCGGACAGAACGGAATCGGACAGAAGAGAATCGGATGGGACGGAACCGGACGGCACGGAACCGGATGGGACGGGACGGGATCGGATGGGACGGATCGAACTGAACGGGCCCGGCCGGGTCAGACGGTTTCGCGTACCGCGCGGGCCAGGGTCTTCAGGCCCTCGTCCAGTTCGTCCGGGGCGATGGTCAGCGCGGGCAGCAGTTTGACGACCTCGCCCTCGGGGCCGGACGTCTCGATCAGCAGCCCGAGATCGAACGCTCGCCGGGCGATCCGACCGGCCCGGTCCTTGTCATGGAACTCCACGCCCCACACCATCCCGCGCCCGCGGTACTCCTTGATGTCGGCGAGGTTCTCCTCGGTGATCGAGATCAGTGCGCGTTCGATCTGTTCACCGCGCTCACGGGTCTGCTTCTCCATGGCGGAGCCATCGGCCCAGTACGTCTCCAGGGCGGCCGTCGCGGTCACGAAGGCGGGGTTGTTGCCCCGGAAGGTGCCGTTGTGCTCGCCCGGCTCCCAGACATCCAGCTCGGGCTTGAACAGACACAGGGACATGGGCAGCCCGTAACCGCTGATCGACTTGGAAACGGTCACGACGTCTGGAGTGATCCCGGCCTCCTCGAACGAGAAGAACGCGCCCGTCCGCCCGCAGCCCATCTGGATGTCGTCGACGATCAGCAGCATGTCGCGCCGCTCGCACAGCCCGGCCAGCGAGCGCAGCCACTCGGGGCGGGCCACATTGATGCCGCCCTCGCCCTGCACGGTCTCCACGATCACCGCGGCGGGCTGGTTCAGCCCGGACCCCTGGTCCTCCAGCAGCCGTTCGAACCACAGGAAGTCCGGCACTCGACCGTCCAGATAATGGTCGAACGGCATGGGCGTGCCGTGCACCAGCGGGATCCCGGCCCCGGCGCGCTTGAACGCGTTGCCGGTGACGGCGAGCGAGCCGAGCGACATGCCGTGGAAGGCGTTGGTGAACGACACGATCGACTCGCGGCCCTTCACCTTCCGCGCCAGTTTCAGCGCGGACTCCACGGCGTTGGTGCCGGTGGGTCCCGGGAACATCACCTTGTACGGCAGATCGCGCGGGCGGAGCACCAGATCCTGGAACGCGCTCAGGAACGACCGTTTCGCGGTGGTCGACATATCGAGGCCGTGGGTGACCCCGTCGCGCATCAGATAGTCGATGAGCGCGCGTTTGAGCACCGGGTTGTTGTGTCCGTAGTTGAGCGAACCCGCACCGGCGAAGAAGTCCAGGTACCGGTGGCCGTCCTCGTCGTACATCAGGCTGCCCTGCGCACGGTCGAACACGGTGGGCCACCCGCGGCAGTAGCTGCGCACCTCGGACTCCAGGGTCTCGAAGATGCTCAGGTCGGGCTGGGTGATGGTCACGGTGAATCGCTCCTCAGTGCGAAGGGGCTCAGTGCGTAGGGGTACGTAAGGGTGCGTAAAGGTGTGTAGGGCTGAATGGGCCCGGTGAGCTGAGTGGGCCTGGTGGCCTGGGTGGGCTCAGCGGGTCGGCGGACGGGGTGGGCTCAGCGGGCCGATGCGGTAGAGGACCTCGGGGGCGTGCGGGCCGTCTGGGAACAGTTCCGCGCCGAACAGCACCTCGCGCTCCACCCGGGCGCCGTGGCGGTCGGCGTAGGCGGTGAACAGCCGCTCGGAGGCGGTGTTGCCGGGCGTGATGGTGGTCTCGACGCCGGTCAGGGGCCGTTCGGCGGCGATCCGGGCGGTCAGGGCGTCCAGCAGTCGCGCGGCGAGCCCCCGCCCCCGGTGCGCGGCGGCCACCGCCACCTGCCACACCAGCAGCGTGCCCGGCCGGTCCGGCCTGAGGTACCCGGTCACGAACCCGACGGGTGTGCCGTCCCCGGCACGGGCCACCGCCGATGTGGCCGAGAAGTCGCGGCACCACAGCAGATAGGCGTACGAAGAGTTCAGGTCAAGATTTCCGGATTCCTTGGCGAGGTGCCAGAGCGCCGTACCGTCGGCCACTGACGGACGGTCGATCTGGAGGTCTGCTTGTGCGGCAGTCATGCGAATTGAATTTAGCGAGGTAAATTTGAAATTTCATGGGCGGTGAGACTTGGGTCCGGGGCGCTGCTGTGTTATCGCGCGGGCGTGAGAGTGCAGGTCGGAGGCCGCGATATTGCGGGTATTTGTCCGTAGTAAATCAACACAAAAGGGTCTGCTTGTGGAACGTGTCACAATCATGTAACCCTCGCGGTGGCGGCCCGGATTGCCTTCCTGGTGTTCGCGGAATCTTGGTGTTTAGGTGGGGGGATAGCGGGCAGAAGAGAAGAGGTTTCTGCTCTCATTTGAATCTTACGATTCAAGTCGGATTCTCAGGAAAGCGCCCGCGCCAATAACGGTCCGCCAAGTACTTACGAGCCCCCGAAAATCAACCGTGCCGGGCCCGTGTCCCGCCCCCGCCCGCGCCCTGGAAGGGTGCCCTGAACGGCCGCCCGGGATCATTTCCCGGCTTCCCGGCTTCCCGACTTCTTTCTGGCTTCCTGGCTTCCCGGTTATCCGGCTCCCCGGCTTCCCGGTGGCGCCCCGCGCCGCTGTGAGACCCTCGTGCCCGACGCATCTGAGGGGGCATCACATGACCGACCACCGCATCGAGTTGGCCGACGAGGCCGTGCGCGACGAACTCCTCGTCGCCGCCGCCCGCGCGACCGGGCGGGACGTGGCCTTCGAGGTCGGTGACATCGAGCTGGAGTTCGCCGTCGAACTGCGCAAGGAGGTCAAGGGCGGGGTCAAGGTCAAGGCATGGGTCGTGGAGGCCGGTGCCGACGGCGGGCTCGGCACCAGCCGCACCCACCGCGTCGCCGTCACCCTCCGCGCCCTGGACGCCCGTACCGGCCGCCCGTGGAAGGTGCGTAACGACAGCCGGGGGAGCACGGCCGGGTTCGGCCGGGGTACGGCGAGCGGTGACCTGCCCGGCGGCGACGGGGCCCGGTAGCCGTGGGCATCACCGGAGGCGCCGACTCCGCCGGGTTCGCCGACTCCGCGGAGTTCGCCCTCGACCGTGTCGTGGTGGTTCAGGGCACGGGCGAGGACGCGGGCCAGGGCAGCGGCGTCCTGCTCGACGCGTATGTCGTCCTGACCGCCGCGCATGTCGTGGCCGGTGAGGACATCGCCGAGGTGATCCACCCCGCCTACGGCCGCCCCGTGCCCTGCAAGGTCGCCTGGACCTCCGCGGAGCTGGACGTGGCCCTGCTCGCCGCCGACCTGGTGGTGATCGGCGGTGAGCGGGCCGCCCCGCTCGGCGCGATCCGTTACGGCCGGATCGCCACCGCGTCCCCCGTCCCGCACTGCCAGATCGTCGGCTTCCCCGACATCCAGCGCTACGGCCCCCGTGACCCCCACAGCTCCCACGGCACCCCGGGTGACGAACTGGAGTACGACCAGTACGAGGTGAGCGTGCTGCCCATGGCCGGGCGCGTACGGGACCTGCTGGTCTGCCAGCTCGGCCAGTCCGCCGCCGACGAGCACGGCCCCGCGGGGTCCCCGCTCGCCGGGCTGTCCGGGGCACCGGTCTTCGCCGGAGCGGTACTGCTGGGCGTGGTCACGCAGGTGCCCAGGTACCGCCACCACCTCCGCATCGAGGCCGTCCCGGTCGAGACCGCGATGAGGGCGGCGCAGCGGGAGTTCGGCTGGTCCGCCGGGACCTTCGAGGACGTCACCGAGGTACACCCCCAGGACGAACGGTTCGAGGCCCGCTACGCCGACGATCTCAAGGCCCAGTACCGCAGGACGGAGATCTTCGGCATCGAGGAACTCGGCCGGGGCGAGTCACGCTGGGACCTCGACACGGCCTACCACAGCCTCGAAGCCGTCGGAACGGCCCCTGAGAGGGCCACCGGAACAACCCCGCCCGGAGCAACAACCCCGCCAGGGACGGCCCCGCACGGAGCAACCCCGCCCTGGACGGCCCGCGGGGCGGCCCCCGGGACGGTGCCCGGGAGCGTGCCCGGAACAACGGTGCCCGAGACAGCACCTGAACCGGCGCCAGGGGCGGCACCCGGAATGGCCCCTGGGAGGACCCCCGGGACGACCCCAGCCACGCCCCCCGGAATGGCCCCCGGGACGACCCCTGGAATGGCCCTCGGGACAGGCCCGGAGACCGCACCCGACCCCTCGCGCCGGCGCATCGAGACCCTGCTCACCGACCGCCCCCGTGCCCTGCTGCGCGGCGAGGCGGGTGCCGGGAAGACCACCCTGGTGTGGTGGCTCGCCGCGCACGCCGCGACCGGCACCCTGGACCGGCGGCTGCGCGAACTCAACCACCTCGTCCCCTTCGTCGTCCCCCTGCGCAAGGTCCACGCGCGCGGGAGCGGTTTTCCGTCTCTTGAGGAACTGCCCTCCACCGGCCGCGTCCTCAGCGAGGAGCCGCCCCCGGGCTGGGTCCGGCGGGTCCTGGCGGCCGGACGCGGCCTGCTCCTGGTGGACGGTCTGGACGAGGTCCCGGAGCGGGAGCGCGAGGAGGCCCGCCGCTGGCTCTCCGTCCTGCTGGACCGCTACCCCAGGACCCGCTGCCTGGCCACGGTCCGCCCCAACGCCGTCCCCCGGCACTGGCTCGCCGCCGACGGGTTCACCGAACTGAACCTGCTCCCGATGAACGACGACGACATCGACGCGTTCGTACGGGCCTGGCACACCGCCGCCCGCCTGGAGTGCGGGCGCCACGGCACACCGGGCACCGCGGACGAGGAGCGGGCGCGTCTCAGCACCCTGGAGGAGTCCCTGCTCCACCAGCTCCAGGAGAACGACGCGCTGCACACCCTGGCCCGTACGCCGCTCCTGTGCGCGGTGATCTGCGCGCTGCACCGGCGCCGGGGCGGCCTGCTGCCCACCACCCGCTGGTCCCTGTACCGCGCGGCCCTGGCGATGCTCCTGGGGGGCCGTGACGCGGGCCGGGGGGTCGTCCAGGTCGATCTGACCCTCGACCCCGACGAACAGCACGCCCTGCTCCAGCGGATCGCCATCTGGCTGGTCCGCACCGGACGGCAGCAGATGACCCGCGCCGAGGCGGGCCACCAGCTCGGCCTCGCCCTGCGGGACATGCCCCGCATCCGGTCCCAGAACGTCACCGCGGACCGGGTCCTCCAGTTCCTCCTCGACCGCAGCGGCCTGCTCCAGGAACGGGGCGACGACGACATCCAGTTCATCCACCGCACCTTCCAGGACTTCCTGGCGGCGAAGGAGTTCCAGGAGAGCGGGTACGTCCTGGAACTGCTGGCCCACGCGCGGGACGAGGAGTGGCGCGATGTGGTGGTCATGGGGGCGGGACACGCGACACGCCAGGACGCGCAGCGACTGATCGAGCAATTGATCGAACAGGGGGACGCCGCCGGGCAGCGCCCGGAACGGTTCCATCTCCATCTGCTCGCGGCGCGCTGCGCGGTCGGACTGCTCTCCCTGGACGAGGGCCTGAGGGGGCGCATACGCGGACGGGTGGGGGCGCTGCTCCCGCCGGAGTCGAGCGCCGAGATCCGGGCCGTCTCCGAGCTGGGTGACTGGGTGGTGGACCTTCTCCCCGGGCCGGAGAGACTGGCGGACGAGGCCGCCCAGAACGTCGTCCAGGCGCTGACGGGCATCCGGAGCACCTCGGCGCGCGGCGCCCTCAGGGCCTACGTCTCCCATCCGAACAGCATGGTGCGCATGCAGATCGTCTGGGGCTGGATGAGACAACCCCTGCGGGAGTACGCCCGCGAGGTGCTCACGGGCATGCACGCGCCCGCGCTGACCGTGCGCACCCCGGAGCAACTGGCCACCGTGGCATGCCTGGCCTCGGTCGAGCTGCTGTGGCTGCCGGGCGACTTCACCTCCGGGGAACTCGCCGCGCGGCTTCCCGCCTCCGGCACCCGGCACCTCCACCTGCGAGGCAACACCCGGGTCGAGGACCTGGACTTCCTGCGGGGCAGGACAGACCTGGAGACGCTGATGGTGGAGAACTGCCCGGCCCTGCGCGACTTCTCCGCTCTCGCCGGGCTCGGGCTGGAGGTTCTGGAACTCGGTGGCGAGACGGTGCCCGAGTGCTGGGATGCCGTCTCCGCGTCGGCCAGTCTGACCGGCCTGTACCTCGTCGGCGGACACCTCCGTGATCTGCTTCCCGACCGGGCCGTTCCGAACATCGGGTGGCTGGGTCTCACCGACATCAAGAGCGACATCGATCTGGAAACGATCATCCAGGTGTTCACCGGTGTGCGATCGATCGATGTCCGGTGGACTACCGATCAGGACGCACGCCCCCTGGTGATCGACCTGACCCCGCTGCACTCCCGCCCCACCGTCACCATCGAGTTCTGGGCGGACGACCTCGAACGCATCGGCTTTCTCGGAGAGAAGGACATGGGTGATCGTTTGCTGATCAGACGATCACCGTCCACCGCGCCGGAGCGCGCCTAGCGGCCCTCCGCCGCCCTCAACGCCCCCACCACATCCACATCCAGTCCCTGCTCCGCCATCGCCACCCCGAGCCCCGTCAGACACGCCCGGACCGCCCCCGGTGTGGCGTCCGTGCCGTAGTGGTTGACGCGGATCATCTCCTTGGCCAGGGCGCCCCCGCCCGCCGCCAGCGGCAGGGACGGGTCCGCGGCCAGGGCACGGGCGACCAGGTCGGACGCGATCACCCCGGCCGGGGCGCGCAGGGTCGTGGCGACCGGCGCCGCGTCCCGCGCCTCGTGGACGTACGGCTCCAGGCCGCCGCCCAGCGCCAGCGCGCCCGCGCGCGTCCCGGCGGCAGCCGCCGCGTGGCGGGCCATGACCGTGTCCGGCCCCTCCGCCTCGATGCGCGCCACGCACGCCTCCAGCGCGAGCATCTCCAACTGCGCGGGCGCGTGCAGCAGGGCCCTTCGGCCACCGTCGATCCAGCGCTCCTTCCAGTCCAGGAGGGAGAGGTAGGAGCGGCGCGGGGCGCGGGGGTTGTCCGCCATGCGCGTCCATGCCCGTTCGCTCACCGAAACGGCCGACACGCCGGCCGGACCGCCCATCGCCTTCTGCGCGCCGATCACGCACAGGTCGACACCCCAGGCGTCCGGCAGTACCGGTTCTGCGCCCACCGAGGCCACGGCGTCCAGATAGAACAGGGCGCCGTGGGCCCGTACGACCTCGCCGATCTCGGCGACCGGGTTGGTGTTGCCGGTGGCCGCCTCCGCGTGCACCAGGGAGACGAAGTCGATCTCCGGGTGCTCGGTCAGGGCCTCGCGGATCTGGTCGGCGGTGACCGCCGTGTGGAAGGGCACCGCCAGGTCGCGCACGGTCGCGCCGCAGTCCCGCAGCCAGTCGCCGAAGGTCTGGCCGTAGGGGCCCGTGATCACGTTCAGCGCGGTCGTCGAAGGGGTCGCCGTCGCGCGGATCGCGCCCTCCAGCGGGAGCAGTGCCTCGCCCTGGGTGATCACCACGTCCTGGCGGGTGCCGAGCAGCCGGGCCACCCGGTCCTCGATGGCGGCGAAACGCCGGGCGCTCAGCGGGGCGAGGTCGAGGAAGGGGTGGGGCACGGTCACGGGGTGCTCTTTCGCTTTCGGATGGCGGTTGATCTATGGAGAGAGATGGGCGATCTATCGATCTATCGAGCTGCTGATCTGTTGATCGAGCGATCTGTTGATCGAGTCGGATCGATCAGTCGGTCGGTCGATCTACCAGTCGGTCGATCTACCAGTCGGTCGGTCGAACAGTCGACCGGTCGACAGTCGGTCGAGCAGTCGGTCGGTCGATTGAGCGACGCCATCGAGAGTAACCGGCACACATCCCGCCCCACCCGCCGGATCGGCCCCGCCCGGCGATAATTACGCTGGTCGGCATGAGCGACGCGCTGCATGTGAAGGGGCGGATCCTCGTCGGACCGGACGACGTCCGTGACGAACTCTGGGTCCTGGACGGCCGTATCTCCTACGACCGCCCCCGCACCGCCCGCGACCTCCGCACCGTCGACGGCTGGGTCCTGCCCGGCCTGGTCGACGCCCACTGCCATGTCGGCCTCGACCGGCACGGGCCCGTCTCCGACGACGTCTCCGAGAAGCAGGCCCTCACCGACCGGGAGGCCGGTGCCCTGCTGCTGCGCGACGCCGGGTCGCCCTCGGACACCCGCTGGATCGACGCCCGCGACGACCTCCCGAAGATCATCCGGGCCGGCCGTCACATCGCCCGCACCCGCCGCTACATCCGCAACTACGCCTGGGAGATCGAACCCGGGGACCTGGTCGCGTACGTCGCCCAGGAGGCCCGGCGCGGCGACGGCTGGGTCAAACTGGTCGGCGACTGGATCGACCGCGAGGCCGGTGATCTGACCGCGTGCTGGCCGCGCGAGGCCCTGGCACCGGCCATCGCCGAGGCCCACCGGCTCGGCGCCCGGGTCACCGCCCACTGCTTCGCCGAGGACTCGCTGCGCGACCTGGTCGAGGCCGGCATCGACTGCATCGAGCACGCCACCGGCCTCACCGACGACCTGATCCCGCTGTTCGCCGCCCGCGGGGTGGCGATCGTCCCGACCCTGGTCAACATCGCCACCTTCCCGCGCCTCGCCGACGGCGGCGAGAGCAAGTTCCCGCGCTGGTCGGCCCATATGCGCCGGCTCCACGAACGCCGCTACGACACCGTCCGCAACGCCCATGACGCCGGGATCCCGGTGTTCGTCGGCACCGACGCGGGCGGCACCCTGCCGCACGGGCTGGCGGCGGCCGAGGTCGGTGAACTGGTGACCGCCGGGCTCCCGGCCGTGGCCGCGATCTCGGCGGGGACCTGGGCGGCCCGCGCCTGGCTCGGCCGTCCCGGCCTGGACGAGGGCGCCCCCGCCGACCTCGTCGTCTACGACCGGGACCCGTGCGACGACGTCCGCGTCCTGACGGACCCGCGCCGGGTGGTGCTGAACGGGCGGGTCGTCGTCTGACGGCGCCCGGCCCCGTCCCGGCGGCCCCAGCCCACCCCCTCACCTCGCCCCGGCCTTCGGCCTTGCCCGGCCCTCAGCCTCGCCCCGGCGCCCGGTTGACGGAGCGTGACGAAGACGAGGTCGGGTCGTTGATCACCTTTCGCGGCATCACACCGCACGCCGCCCCCGCCCCCTCCCGCTCGAATGTCCTCTGGTGCTCCGGTGAAGTCCTGGAACAGCCGTGCCGAAAGATTCGAAAACATGCCCGGAAACCCCACGTTTGGGTGAAGTGACGCAGGATCGCCGCCCGTTCACTCTCCGTGCGTAATTCTTACGGGGTCCCAAGCTTGTCTCTTCTGGGGGTCCCACACCTTGAACGGCACCACCAACTTCCGTATGCCCGCACACCGGTTCGCGCCCGTCCGCGGACTCGCGGTCGTCGCCACCGCCACCGTCCTGGCCGCCGGTCCGGCGGCCCTGGCCGGAGCGGGTTCCGCGCACGCCACCGAGGAAGGCCGCGCCGACGCCGTCGTCCTGCGTACCGCGCTCGATGTCAGCCTGCTCAACAAGACCGTGAACGTCCCGCTCGCGCTCAGCCTCAACGAGGTCGAGGCGCCGCGGAGCGCCGAGAAGACCGCGCTCACCGCCCGGCTCGACGGCGTCGACGGCGGAAAGCCCTTCAGCGTCCTGAGCGCCGAGGTCGCCGAGGCCAGGGCGACCGTGGAGAACGGCACCGCCGAGGGCAGCACCCGGCTCGCCCACGCCAAGCTGCACGTCCCCGGGCTGCCGCTGCTCTCCCTCATCGAGGTCGAGCAGGTCACCGCCAAGGCGACCTGCGTCGCGGGCGGGAAGCCGGTCGCCGAGTCCCAGGTGCTCGGCTCGGTCACCGTCCTCGGCAAGAAGGTCACGCTGAGCGCGGGCGGCACCACCGAGGTCGAGGTGCCGGGCGTGGGCGAGGTCCGGCTCGACCTGTCCAAGCGCGAGACCACGTCGAGGACGGCCGCCGCGACCGCCCTCGAACTCAACGTCTCCGTCAACCCGCTGGAGCTGAACGTCGCCGAGGTCAACGGCGTCGTCACGCTCGCCCGGGCCACGTGCGAGGCCCCGGCCGCCCCCGCCGTCACCGAGCCGTCGGCGCCCGCCGAGTCCGAGAAGCCCGGCCCCGAACCGGCCGCCGAGGAGGAGCCCGCCGTCGAG
This sequence comes from Streptomyces sp. NPDC093252, assembly GCF_040683675.1. NCBI lineage: Bacteria > Bacillati > Actinomycetota > Actinomycetes > Kitasatosporales > Streptomycetaceae > Streptomyces > Streptomyces sp. NPDC093252. The sequence goes on from NZ_JBFBEM010000006.1 coordinate 378,887, forward strand.
CCCCAGGGCGGCAAGGGCACCGAGGCCAACCTCGCCGAGACCGGCGGCAACTCCATGACCCCGTACCTCGCGGGCGGCGCGGTCGCCCTGCTGGCGGCGGGCGGGGGAGCGGTGGTCCTGGCGCGCCGCCGGAACGGGTAGCCCCGGCCGGGGGCGACGGGGGCGACGGGGCGCCGGGGGCGCAAGCGTCGGCTGTCAGGGATCAGGGAGGGCACCCTGGCAGCCGACCCCCGGCCCCGACCCCCGGCCCCGGCCCCCGGCCCCGACCCCCGGCCAACCCGGTCCGCCCCCCACTCGCCTACCTCCCCGCCTCCCCCATCTCCCCCATCTCCCCCAACACCCCCACAAACGCATCCGTCGTCCCCCGGTCCCGTACCGCCACGCGCAGCCAGTCCTCGCCCAGCCCCGGGAACGTGTCCCCGCGCCGGACCGCGAAGCCCAGGTCCCGCAGCCGGTGCCGGACGGCGGACGCGCCCCGCAGCCGTACGAGGACGAACGGCGCCTCCGCCGGGCCGGTCACACGCACTCCCGCAACCGCCGACAGCGCCGCCACCAGATGGGCCCGGTCGGCACCGATCCGCCGGGCCGCGCGGTCGGCCTCCGCCAGCGCGCGGGGCGTCATGCACGCCTCGGCGGCGGCCAGCGCGGGCGTGGACACCGGCCACAGCGGCTGGACGCGCTCCAGCGCGGCGACCGTCTCCGGCGCGGCCAGCACGTACCCGATGCGCAGCCCGGCCAGGCCCCAGGTCTTGGTCAGGCTGCGCAGCACCACCAGCCCGGGGACGTCGGTCCGGCCGGCCAGCGACTCCCGTTCGCCCGTCACCGCGTCCATGAACGCCTCGTCCACCACCAGCGTCCGCCCCGGCCGGGCCAGCGCCGTGACGGCCGCCGCCGGATGCAGCACCGAGGTCGGATTCGTCGGGTTGCCGAGCACCACCAGGTCGGCGTCCTCCGGTACGGCCGACGGGTCCAGCCGGAAGCCGTCCTCGGGCCGCAGCAGCACCCGGTCGACGGAGTGCCCGGCGTCCCGCAGCGCCGCCTCCGGCTCGGTGAACTGCGGATGCACCACCACCGGACGGCTCACCTTCGCCGCCCTCGCCACCAGGACGAACGCCTCCGCCGCGCCCGCCGTCAGCAGGACCCGGTCCGGGTCGAGCCCGTGCCGGGCCGCCACCGCCGCCCGCGCCCGGCGCCCGTCCGGATAGGCCGCGAGCCCGTCCAGCGACCCGGCGATCACCTCCCGCAGCCACGCCGGAGGGGTGTCCGCGCGGACGTTCACGGCGAGATCGACCAGCGCCGCCCCCTCGTCCCGGACCTCCGCGTCCCCGTGATGCGCCAGATCGGGCAGCCCGTCCGAAGGTCCGACCCCGACCCCGACCCCGTTCGGCACCCCGTCCGACCGCCCGCCACTCACCCCGGCCCGCGCCACCGCGCAGGTCGCCCGCGCCGACTTCCGCTTCGGGACGACCAGTTCACCACCCCCGGCCAGCGCCGCGGCCTCGGCGACGGAGGGGGTGCCCACGGCGGTGAGCGGCGCGTCGGAGGGGTTCGGGACACCGATCGCCGCCAGGGCGTCCGCGGAGTGCGTCACCAGCGGCACGCCGAACCGTTCGGCCGCCGCGACGATCCCGGGCTGCTCCGCCTTCGCGGCCACGGTCGCGAACCGGCCGACGTCGTGCGCCGACAGCCCCGCCTCCCGCAGCGCGCCCTCGACCAGCGCGACGATCTCCTCCGCCGGGGCGCTCCGCGAGGCGCCCACCCCGACGACGAGGTCCGTCCCGGCCTCGATCCCGGTCTTGATCCCGGTCTCGATCCCGGCCTCGGGTATGGACGACTCGGGCATGGACTCGGCTCCCTCTCATACAGATACGTAGGTATATGGACATATATGCGGACGACGTATAGGCGAACGCGGCAGCAACCGGCACATCACAGAGCAGCCCACCGAGGATGTCCGGGGCGTCGCAACCGCACCGGGGCCCCCGGGTCCGATAGCAAGGGCGCATGGCGGTGTTCGTCGCGCTCGGCGCGTTCCTGATGACGCTGGCCGGCGGCTGGACCGCGCAACGGGTGACGGACCGCCGTCACCTGGTGCTGGGCCTGGCCGGCGGGCTGATGCTGGGGGTGGTGGGCCTGGACCTGCTGCCGGAGGCGCTGGAGGCGGCGGGCCGGGAGGTGTTCGGCGTACCGGCGGCGCTGCTGCTGTTCGTCGCCGGGTTCCTCCTGGCCCATCTGGTGGAACGGCTGCTGGCCGCCGCGCACGGGGGCGACGAGCATGCCCGCACCCCGGAGGTGGGGCTCACCGCCGCCGCCGCCATGGTCGGCCACAGCGCGATGGACGGGGTCGCCATCGGCGCCGCCTTCCAGGTCGCCGAGGGCATGGGCCTGGCCGTCGCGGTCGCGGTGATCGCCCATGACTTCGCGGACGGCTTCAACACCTTCACCCTCGCGACCCTCTACGGCAACGCCCGCCGCAAGGCCGTCGCCCTGCTGGTCGCCGACGCGGCGGCCCCTGTCGTCGGCGCCGCCTCGACCCTGCTCTTCACCATCCCGCACCCGGTGCTGGGGGGCTATCTCGCCCTGTTCGGCGGCGCCCTGCTCTACCTCGCGGCGGCGGAGATCCTCCCCGAGGCCCACCACGAACACCCCGCGGGCCCGACCCTGCTGTGCACGATCGCCGGGGCGGGCTTCATCTGGCTGGTGGTGGGGCTGGCGGGGGAGTGAGCGGGCGGCGCGGCCGTGCAGCGCGTCGACGCCCTTCACGAGTGTCGGCTCGGGGTCACCGGGCTCCGGCTCGGGGTCACCGGACACCGGGTCCGGGCCAGCGGACACCGCCTCCGGGCCAGCGGGCACCAGCTCCGCCTCACCGGAACCGGCCCCCACCCCTCCCACCACCCCTCCCCCCACCCCGCCACTCACAACGACCCGCACCGCTCGACGAACCGAAGCGCCACGCCGGGCGCCGATGCCCAGTGGGTGTGCAGATAGCTCGCGTGCACCCCGTGCCGGACGAACCCCTCGACCCGGGGCACCGGCGTCCGCAGCCCCCAGGCGGGGGTGTCCCCGGCGCCGGGCTCGACGGCGGTCCGGTGGAACTCGTGCCCCCGCATCCGCGTCCCGGCCGCGGCCAGCACACTGTCGCCGACGGCCACGGCGTCCCGGTACCCGAGGGTGAGCCGGTCGGTCATCCGGGCCGAGGCGTCCAGCACCCCGCACATCGGGCGCCCGTCCAGTTCCCGGCAGAGGTAGAGCAGTCCGGCGCACTCGGCGGCGATCGGCGCGCCGCGCTCCGCGAGCACCGCGATGTCCTTCCGCAGGGACTCGTTGGCGGCCAGCTCCCCGGCGAACACCTCGGGAAACCCGCCCCCGACGACCAGCCCCGCGGTCCCCTCCGGCAGCCGCTCGTCCCGCAGCGGATCGAAGACGGCCACCTCGGCCCCGGCGGCCCGCAGCAACTCGATGTGCTCGGCATAGGAGAACGTGAACGCGGCCCCACCCGCCACCGCGACCACGGGCCTCCCCCGCCGACGGCCCCCCGGCCGGCCCTCACCCCCGACCGCGTCCACCGCCTCCTCCGCGCCCCCCACCGCCTCCTCCGCGTCCCACCCCCCACTCCCCAGCCCCATCCCCATCCCCGACCCCATCCCCCCGGCCTCCCGCGCAAGCCGCAGCAACCCCTCCAGATCGCACCCCGCCGCGACCCGCGCCCCCATCGCCGCCACCGCCGCCACGGCCTCCGCCCGCCGCTCCGCCACCGGCACCAGCCCCAGATGCCGTGACGGCGTCCCCACCGCCTCCGGCGCCCGCCGCACCACCCCCAGCACCGGCGTCCCCACCGCCTCCAGCGCCTCCCGCAACAGCTCCTCGTGCCGGTCGGACGCGACCTTGTTGAGGATGACGCCCCCGATCCGCACCTCGGGGTCCCAGGTCACGAACCCGTGCACCAGCGCCGCCACCGACCGCGACTGCGCCGACGCGTCCACCACCAGCACCACCGGCGCCCGCAGCAGCTTCGCCACCTGCGCGGTCGAGGCCAGCTCGCCCTGCCCGGCGGCCCCGTCGAAGAGCCCCATCACCCCTTCGATCACGGCCACCTCGCACCCCCGCGACCCGTGCAGGAACAGCGGTCCGATCAGCTCCGGCCCGCACAGATACGCGTCCAGGTTGCGCCCCGGCCGTCCGGTGGCCAGCGCGTGATAGCCGGGGTCGATGTAGTCCGGCCCCACCTTGTGCCCGGACACGGCGAGCCCCCGCGCGGCGAACGCGGCCATCAGCCCCGTCGCGACGGTGGTCTTCCCGCTCCCCGACGAGGGCGCGGCGATCACCAGCCGCGGCACGCGGGCACCCGTAGGCGTCACGGGCGTCACGGGCGTCATGGGTGCCAGGGGCGTCACAGGTGTCATAGGCGTCATGGACGACACGTCCCGCACCCCCGACACGTCCCACACCCCCGACACGTCCCGCACCCCCGACACGTCCCGCACCCCCGCCACGTCCCGCACCCCCGACACGAATCGTCGTCCCTCACCACTCGATCCCCCGCTGCCCCTTCTGCCCCGCGTCCATCGGATGCTTCACCTTGGACATGTCGGTGACGAGATCGGCGTACGCGACCAGCGCCTCGGGCGCGTTGCGGCCGGTGATCACCACATGCTGCTGCCCGGGGCGCTCCCGGAGCACGGAGACCACCTCCTCGGGATCCACCCACCCCCAGTGCATCGGATACGCGAACTCGTCCAGCACATACAGTTGGTACGTCTGCGCCGCCAGATCGCGTTTGACCTGCTCCCAGCCCTCCCGGGCCTTCTCCTCGTTGTCCGCCTGGGCGTCGCGCTGCACCCAGGACCAGCCCTCGCCCATCTTGTGCCAGGCGACGGAGCCGCCCTCCCCGGAGTCCCCGAGCACCCGCAGCGCCCGCTCCTCGCCGACCTTCCACTTCGCGGACTTGACGAACTGGAACACCCCGATCGGCCACCCCTGGTTCCAGGCCCGCAGCGCGAGCCCGAACGCGGCCGTGGACTTCCCCTTGCCGGCGCCCGTGTGGACGACGACCAGGGGCCGGTTCCTGCGCTGACGGGTCGTCAGCCCGTCCTCCGGTACGACACTCGGCTGTCCCTGCGGCATTACGCGGCCCTCCCTGATACGCCCTTGGCGCCCTGTACGCCCTGCACATCCCTGACCAGCCCGGCGATCGACTCGGCCCGCAGCTCGTCCAGCGTGACCGCGGTCCCCGCCAGCTCGCCGGCCAGCCGCCCGGCCAGCCCCAGCCGCACCGGCCCCGACTCGCAGTCCACCACCACCGACGCCACCCCGTCCGCCGCGAACAGCCGTGCCGCGCGCCCGGCGTGGGCCACCGGCTCGGGCGGCCCGCCGGTCGCCCGTCCGTCCGTCACCACCACGACCAGCGCCCGTCGCGCCGGATCCCGCAGCCGCTCCACCCGCAGCACCTCGTGCGCCCGCAGCAGTCCGGCCCCGAGCGGCGTCCGCCCCCCGGTCGGCAGCGACTCCAGCCGCGCGGCGGCGGCGTCCACCGACGAGGTCGGCGGCAGCGCCACCTCCGCCGAGGTCCCCCGGAAGGTCACCAGCCCCACCTTGTCCCGCCGCTGGTACGCGTCCAGCAGCAGCGACAGCACCGCCCCCTTTACCGCGCCCATCCGCCGCCGGGCCGCCATCGACCCGGAGGCGTCCACCACGAACAGCACGAGATTGCCCTCACGCCCCTCCCGCCGCGCCTGCCGCAGATCGTCCCGCCGCACCACCAGCCCCGGCCCGGACCGTCCGCGCGCCCGCTGGTGCGGGGCCGCCGCCCGGACCGTCGCCGCCAGATGCAGCCTGGTCAGCGCCCCCTCGGCCCGCTGCGCCCCGGTCGTCCGCCCGTGCTCGGTCCGCGCCCGTGAACGCCGCCCCGCGGCCCCCTCCCCGATCCCGGGCACGCTCAGCACCTTCGTCCGGAACGGCTCCGAGGCCCGTACGGGGGACTGTTCCCCGGCACCGGACGGAACCGGCCCCCCACCGTCCTCGCCGCCCCCGGCCCCGGGCGGCGGCGCACCCGAGTCACTCCCCTCGCCCCCCTCGCCCCCGTCCCCACCCGCGTCCGGCCGCTGCCCGCCACCACCGGGCCCGTCCGGGCCGGGACCGTCGTCGTCGGGGCCGCCCGAACTGTCGCCCGAGCCCTCGCCCGAGCCCTCTCCAGGGCTGTCCGGTTCCCCGGCGAACTCCTCCAGCGTCCGGTCGAGCCGCTCCTCGTCCAGGCCCGGCGCGTCGAACGGGTTGCGGCGGCGCCGGTGCGGCAGCGCCAGCAGCGCCGCCTGCCGGACGTCCTCGGCGAGCACGTCCGTCCGCCCGGCCCAGGCCGCCAGCGCGGTCGCGGTGCGGGCCATCACGATGTCCGCCCGCATCCCGTCCACCTCGAACGCCGCGCAGGTCGCCGCGATCTGCCGCAGCGCCCCGTCGCCCAGCCGCACCGACGGCAGCAGCTCCCGCGCCGCCACGATCCGCGCCCGTACGGCGGACTCCTCCTCGGCCCACCGGGCGGCGAAGGCGGCGGGATCGTCGTCGTGGGCCAGTCGGCGCCGCACCACCTCCACCCGCTGGTCCGGCTCGCGCGAGGCGGTGACCTCGACGGTGAGGCCGAACCGGTCGAGGAGCTGGGGCCGCAGCTCGCCCTCCTCCGGGTTCATGGTGCCGACCAGCATGAAACGGGCCGCGTGCCGCACCGACACGCCCTCGCGCTCGACGTAGGAGGCGCCCATCGCGGCGGCGTCCAGCAGCAGATCGACCAGATGGTCGTGGAGCAGGTTGACCTCGTCGACGTAGAGGATCCCGCGGTGGGCCCGGGCGAGCAGGCCCGGCTCGAAGCTCTTGACGCCCTCGGCGAGGGCCCGTTCGATGTCGAGCGCGCCGACGAGCCGGTCCTCGGACGCCCCGACCGGCAGCTCCACCATCCGCGAGGGCCGCGTCTGCCCGACCCCGGCCCCGCCCCCAATTCCGGCCCCGGCCCCTGCGCCTGCCCCGTCCTCGTGCGGCCCGTCCGGGCAGCCCGGGTCCGGCGCCGCCGGATCGCACGAGAAGCGGCACCCGGCCACCACCCGCACCTCGGGCAGCAGCGCCGACAGCGCCCGTACGGCGGTCGACTTGGCGGTGCCCTTCTCCCCGCGCACCAGCACCCCGCCGACCGCCGGTGACACGGCGTTCAGCAGCAGCGCGAGCCGCAGATCGTCCTGGCCGACCACGGCCGTGAACGGAAACGCGATGCTCACTTGTCCTCGTCCTCCTTGTCGTGCCTGTCGTGCCTGTCGTGCCTGTTGTCGGCCGCCGGGGCGCTCTCCGGGCCGCCCGCCGGTTCCGGACGCACGGCCCGCAGCCGCTCCGTCGTCGTCCCCGCCCCCCACCGGGGCGCGGTGAGGGTTCCGATGGTCATGCGGGCGCTCCCGGCGGCACGAAGGGAAGCCCCGGCGGCGCCCCGGACTCGATGAGCCGCCAGAGCGCGTCCGTGTCCGCGTGCTGTTCGATCAGATCGCCGAGCCGGTCGAGCCGCTCCTCGCGCAGCCCGGCGAAGGAGGTGCCGGGCGCGGGCACGAACCGGCGCCCGGAGGCGGCGGCCACCTCCCGCAGAAAGGCCCGCCGGAAGGCGTCCGACTCCAGCGAGCCGTGCCAGTGGGTACCCCAGGTCTGCCCGGCCCGGCACCCGTCGAGAAACGGTTCACCGCCGACGACATCGGCGACACCGTGATGGATCTCGTACCCCTCGACCCGCTCCCCGAGGGCCTCGCCGACGGGCCGGGCCAGGGTCTTGTCCGGCGCGAACCGCACCCGTACGGGCAGCAGCCCGAGCCCGTCGACCGAACCGGCCCGGCTCTCCACGTCGTCCTGGATGTGCTCCCCGAGCAGTTGGAAGCCCCCGCAGATCCCGAGGACCGGCAGCCCGGTCGCGGCCCGCGCCACGAGGGCGTCGGCGAGCCCGCGCTCCCGCAGCCACGCCAGCGCCCGGACCGTCCCCCGGGTCCCCGGTACGACGACCAGATCGGCGTCGGCCAGTTCCTCCGGCCGGTCCACGAACCGCACCACGACCCCGGGTTCGGCGGCCAGCGCGTCGGCATCGGTGAAGTTGGACATCAGCGGCACCGCGCAGACCGCGACCCGCAGCACCTCCGCGCCGACGGGCGGCCCGGCCATGGACTCCCGGCCGCCACCGGCATGCGCCCGCTCGCGCTCGCGCGGGGGCACCCCCATCCCGTCCTCCTCGTCGATACCGAGTCCGGACCGGAACGGCAGCACCCCGTAGGTGGGGCGTCCGGTGAGCGAGGCGAGCATGTCGAGGCCGGGCCGGAGCAGGGACACATCGCCGCGGAACTTGTTCACCAGGAATCCGGCGACCAGCGCCTGGTCCTGCGGCGACAGCAGCGCGACGGTCCCGAAGAACGAGGCGAAGACCCCGCCCCGGTCGATGTCCCCGACCACCAGCACGGGGAGCCGGGCATGGCGGGCGAGACCCATGTTGACGATGTCGGTGTGCCGCAGATTGATCTCGGCGGGACTCCCGGCGCCCTCGCACACCACGACGTCATGGTCGGCCCGCAGCCCGTCGAGGCACTCCAGCACCGTCCCGAGCAGCGCTTCGCGCCGCCCGCCGTGATAGCCGCGGGCGCTCATCTCACCCACCGGGCGGCCCATCAGCACGACCTGGCTGCTCCGCTCGCCACCCGGCTTCAGCAGCACCGGGTTCATGGCCGCCGACGGTTCGACCCGGCACGCCTGCGCCTGCATGGCCTGCGCCCGCCCGATCTCCGCGCCCTCCCGGGTCACGAACGAGTTCAGCGACATGTTCTGCGCCTTGAAGGGCGCGACCTTCACCCCCTGCCGCACCAGCCAGCGGCAGATTCCGGCGGTGACGACACTCTTCCCGGCGTCGGAGGTGGTACCGGCGACGAGGAGGGCATGGGCGGTCATCGGGGGAGTCCTTCGGTACGGGCCTTGGCCATGGCGTTGACCCGGGCCACGGCCATGCTTCTGATCCCGGCGCGCACCGGATGCCGCGACCCTGGCCCCGGTGACCCCGGCACCGGTGACCCGGGTCCTGGTGACCCCGGCCCCGGTGAGCTTGGCCCCGGCGACCCTGGCCCCGGCAAGTCCGGCCTCGGCGACCCCGGCCTCGGCGACTCCGGATGAGCCGATCCCGGCCCTGGCAAGTCCGGCCCCGGCAACCCCGGCTGAGCCGACCCCGCCTTCCTCAACGCCCCGCCCCCACCCGCAACCCCACCCGCAACCCCCCGCGCAGCCGCCCCCACCACGCTCACCCCCAACGCCAGCCACTGCACCCGCCGCGACACCCGCACCGCCCGCTCGATGTCCGCGACCGCCACGGCCCGCCCCGTCCCGTTCAGCACCGGACGCCGCTCGACCCGGCCCGCGTACGACAGGGTCCCGCCGAGCCGTACCCCGAGCGCGCCCGCGAATGCCGCCTCCACGACCCCGGCGTTGGGGCTGGGATGCCGGGCTGCGTCCTCGCGCCAGGCCCGCCGGGCCCCCCGCGGATCACCCCCGGCGACGACGGTCAGCGCGGCCGTCAGCCGGGCCCCCGGCCACCCCGCCACATCGTCGAGCCGCGCGGACGCCCAGCCGAAGCGCCGGTACCGCCGCGACCGGTGACCCACCATCGCGTCCAGCGTGTTCACCGCCCGGAACCCCAGCAGCCCCGGCACCCCGGCCACGGCCCCCCACACCAGCGCCCCCACCACCGCGTCGGAGGTGTTCTCGGCCACGGACTCCACGACGGCCCGCGCGATGCCGTCGGCGTCCAGCGCCTGCGGATCCCGCCCGCACAGATGCGGCAGCCGCGCCCGCGCCCCGGCCACGTCCCCGCGCTCCAGCGCGCGCCCGATCGCCCGCGCCTCCCGTCCGAGGGAGGTCCCGCCGACCACGGCCCAGGTGGCGGCCCCGGTCAGCAGCACGGAGGCGGCGGCGGAGGACCGTACCGCGCGGGTCGCCGCCGTACCCAGGGCGACGGCGCCGCCCGCGCACACGGCGGCGTGCAGCGCGCCCCATCCCCGGTGGTCGCGCCACAGCAGTCGTTCCACGGCGCCCGCCGCCCGTCCGAACGCGGCGACCGGATGCCCGCGGCGGGGATCGCCGAGGAGCAGGTCACCGAGGAGTCCGGCGGCGGCGCCGTACGCGAAGTCGCGCTCGGCGGCCATCGGTTCAGCCGGCCGCGGGGGAGGGGAGCGTTCCGCGTCCGCCGGCGTACCCGGTGATGCGTCCGCCGGCGTATCCGGTGTCGCGTCCTCCGGCGTACTCGGTGACGCGTCCGTCGGCGTGTCCGGTGACGCGTCGGGTGACGCATCGCGTGGCGAGCCTCGATCGGCAGCCGAGCATGGCGACCTGTCCTCACTCAGGGTGTCCGCGCCCTGGTTCGACGAAGCGGCGGTGAGAGTTCCTGGCTCCCGGGGGTTCTCCCCCGGTGACAGTGGCGGGACCGCGCCGGATTCGCACCGGCTTCCTCTCGTGTCGCCGTAGTTGGCCCCGGCAGTCCACCACGGGGCCGGAGAACCCGTCAACCTGCCGCTGACCTGCGGCAGGAGAGTGTGCCCAGCTCCACACGGCGACCGCTGCCGCGCACACCAGGAGGGCGGGTACGCAACCCAGTTCCCTGGGTCCCGTACCCGCCCTCCGGGGGTGTGCGGGAGCGACACCGGGGTGTGCGGGAGAAACCGCGCCCGCGGGCACCCCGTCGCGCGCGGACGCGCCACCGTGGCGGCGGCCGTCCCGCGGTCAGGCGACTGTCAGGCGACGATCAGATAGATCCCGTACGCCACGGCCCCCAGGCACGCCGCGAAGCAGGCGTACGCGCCGGTCACCGCGAGCGCCGCGCCGCCACCGCTCTCGACCGCGCGCTCATGGCGCGACAGTCCGCTGATGCCGAGGGTGAACAGGCTGACGAGGGCCACGGTGACCACGAGGCTGACTCCGAAGACGGAGCCGAGGGCCGCCCAGTCGATTTCCATGCTGCTGTGTCCTTGAGTCGGGGAGGGGGTGGGGGTGTGGGGGAGGGGCAGGGCGGCGCCGCTCAGACGGTGGCCTTGGGCGCGGCCGGATCGGGGCCGCCGCCGGGGGAGGGGGCGGGAGCGGCTGCGGCGGGCGCGGTGCCCTGCTGGGCCGGGATGGCGGCGGCGGCCTCCTCGGCGGCGACGGTCGGCGGGGGCGACACCGCGGCGACGGCGGCGGTGACGACACCGGGCGCCTCATCGGGAGCGTCCGAGCCGGAACCGGAGCCGGAACCGGAGCCGGAGCCGGAGTTGCCGTCACCGTCACCGTCGGTGTCATTGACGTTGGTGTGGTCGACGACCTCGCGGCGCGACAGCTTCCAGATCCAGGCGCTGGAGCCGACCAGGAAGACGGCGACCAGCCCGGTGCCCCAGGCACCGAAGCGGCACACCCACTCGGCGAGCGCGCCGACCACGGCGGCGGCCGGCAGGGTCAGCCCCCAGGCGACGAACATCCGGGTGGCCGTGGACCAGCGGACCACCCCGCCCTTGCGGCCCAGCCCCGCGCCCATCACCGCGCCGGACACGGAGTGGGTGGTGGAGAGCGAGAAGCCGAGGTGCGAGGAGGCCAGGATGACCGTGGCGGCGCTGGTCTGGGCGGCGAAGCCCTGCTGCGGCTGGAGGTCGGTCAGGCCCTTGCCCATGGTGCGGATGATGCGCCAGCCGCCGAGGTAGGTGCCGAGCGCGATGGCCACACCGGCGGAGACGATCACCCAGGTGGGAGGGTCGGAGTCGGGGGCGAGGGCGCCACCGGCGACCAGGGCGAGGGTGATGATGCCCATGGTCTTCTGCGCGTCGTTGGTGCCGTGCGCCAGCGAGACCAGACCGGCGGAGGCGATCTGCCCGGCCCGGTAGCCCTTGGCGGACGACCGGCTCCCGGCCGACTTCTTGCCGAGCGAATAGGTGAGCCGGGTGGCGAACATCGCCGCGAGCCCGGCGACCAGCGGCGCGGCGACCGCGGGGATCAGCACCTTGGTGATCAGTACGTCGCCGTGCACCGCGCCGAGCCCGGCGGAGGCGATGGCCGCGCCGATCAGACCGCCCATCAGGGCGTGCGAGGAGGAGGAAGGCAGGCCCACCAGCCAGGTCAGCAGATTCCACAGGATCGCGCCGACCAGCGCCGCGAAGATGACCTCGGGCTGGATGCCGGACTCGTCGACGAGCCCTTTGGAGATGGTGTTCGCGACCTCCACGGAGAGGAAGGCGCCCACCAGGTTCAGGACGGCGGACATCGCCACCGCGGCCTTGGGTTTCATGGCACCGGTCGAGATGGTGGTGGCCATCGCGTTCGCGGTGTCGTGGAAACCGTTCGTGAAATCGAACGCAAGTGCGGTGATCACCACAATCGCGAGGATCAGCGAGAAGCTTTCCATTTACCCAGGCATTCGTTCGAGGTCATCGGCCGGATGAACGTAGGTAACCCAGATGAACGAATGGTGAACTGAAGGGGGCATCAGGGTGTATGTGACGGGGAGTCGGCATTCCGTTTCCTGTGAGGCGCGCCAGGTCGCCCGCCCGGCACCGCTCTCACCCGTCCCGGGCGGGTCTCACCCGCCCCCGGATTCACCGGCCCCGGGCGGTTCCCACCCGCCCCGCGCGGCCCTCACCGGCCCCGGGCGAACGCCCGCAGCCCCTCCATCGACCCGGCGAAGAGATTCTGGTCACCCGGCAGCCCGCCGCGGTCGTCGTACTGCCAGAACGTCCACCGCGACCACCCCGCGGGCAGCTTCCCGGCGCTCCGCGTCCCGTAACGGGCCACCCAGAGCGCGTGATCGTCCGCGAACGCCGTACTGCGCCCGGTGCAGGCGTTCCACCACCGCGCCGTGGTGTAGATCACCGGACGGCGCCCGGTGAGCCGTTCCACCTCATCGCTGAACGATCCGATCCAGCCAACCATCCGCGCCGGGCTCAGCCCGTAGCACCGGCGCTTCCCGTTGTACGGGTTCCCCTCGATGTCCAGTGCGGGTGGCAGGGTCCACCCGTCCGCCCGCCAGCCCCCGCCGCTGCGGACGAAGTACCCGGCCTGCGCCGCGCCCGACGAGCGGTCCGGCAGCGCGAAATGGTAGGCCCCCCGGACCAGCCCGGCCTTCCGCGCCCCGTCGTACTGCCCCCGGAAGTACGGATTGCGGTACGACGTCGACTCGCTCGCCTTCACGTACACGAACCGCGCCCCCTTCGCCCGCGCCGCCCGCCAGTCCACCGTCCGCTGGTGCGAGGAGACGTCGTGCCCCCTGGTCCCGCCCGCGGCCACCGCCGGAACCTCCCCCAGGGCGACCCCCGCCACCCCGAACACCCCGAACGCCCCGAACGCGGCGACCAGGGCCCGCCCGCGCGACCGGCGGGGGAGCGGAGGGGACGGTGCGCGACCGGAGGCGCGAGTCATGGCGATGCTTCTCCCGGAGAACGGCGACCGACCGACCGGCCGGCACGGCAGGACGAAAAGGTGACGTACGCGACAATCGACCCGACCCTAGGTCAAGATCACCGCGCACCGAAGGACCCCCGCCCACCCCCCTGCCCCCACCCCCCCGAACGACGGACACCACCCCCACCCTCCCTTCCTCTCCTCTCCCGTCCCCTCCCGGCTGCGAGGATCACCCCATGCCCGAGCAGCGAAACGACGACCGGCACCCCTCCCCGGAACCCCGCACCCCCCACCCGTCCGCCCCCGACCTCGCGGCGGCCTGGCGGGACCTCGTGGACACCGCCCGCCGCACCGTGACCGACGGCCTCGTCGTCGGCACCTCCGGCAATGTCTCGGTCCGCGTCGGCGACACCGTCCTCGTCACCCCCTCCGGCGTGCCCTACGACCGGCTCGGCCCCGCCGACCTCACCGGCGTCGCCCTCACCGGCCGCCGCACCCACGGCACCCTCGCCCCGACCAGCGAACTCCCGATGCACCTCGCCGTGTACCGCACCACCGACGCCCGCGCGATCGTCCATACCCACGCCGTGCACGCCACGGCCGTCTCCACCCTCGTCCCGGAACTCCCCGTCATCCACTACATGACCGCCGCCCTGGGCGGCCCCGTCCGCGTCGCCCCCTACGCGACCTACGGCACCGAGGAACTGGCCGAGAACATGCTCCGCGCCCTCACCGGCCGCTCCGCCTGCCTCCTCCAGAACCACGGCACCCTCACCCACGGCACCACCCTCGCCCAGGCGTACGACCGCACCGCCCAACTGGAATGGATGTGCCGCCTCTGGCTCACCGCCTCCGCCGTCCCCGGCCTGACCCCCACCCTGCTGACCTCCGACCAGCTCACCGAAGCAACCGCACACCTACGCCACTACGGCCAACCCCCCACCTGACCCTCCCCCCTTCCCTGTCTCTCCACTGGCCGCGAGCGACCCGGCCCAGGACACTGGACCCGTGCGCACTGTCAGAGCGACGGCCGCTGCCGTCACCGTGGCGCTGGCGGCCGGCGCCGCGAGCGTCGCCGCCGGACGGCTGGCCAGCGACGCCGCGCTGAAGGCGCCGCCCGGCCGCCCCCTGCCGACCGAACCCCGACTCACCGTGCACGCCACCGCCGCCGGCCGCATCACCCTCACCCGGCAACTGGCCTCCCTGCGCCCCGGCACCTACGGCCTCGCCGGTGACGGCACCCACGCCGTCGTCGGCCCCGCCCTCACCGCCGCCGCCCCCAGCGCCGACACCGTCGTCCGCCGCCTGGAACGCGTCACCCACGGCACTCTCACCCCCGGCGACCACGTCTGGCTCACCCCCAACCTGTACGTCGGCGACCCCCGCGGCGCCCTCGGCCTCGACCACACCGACGTCACCGTCCCCGGCGAACTCGGGCCCCTCCCCGCCTGGTTCCTCCCCGGCGCCCGCGACACCTGGGTGATCGCCGCGCACGGCCTGGGCACCACCCGGGAACACGCCATGAACCTCATGGGCTTCCTGCACGGCCAGCGCCTCCCCGTCCTCGCCCTCGCCCACCGCGGCGACCCCGGCGCCCCGCGCCCCCCGGACGGCCTGAACCACCTGGGCCACACCGAGTGGCGCGACCTGGACGCCGCGATCCGCCACGCCCTCGCCCACGGCGCCCGCCAGGTGGTCCTCCTCGGCTGGTCCACGGGCGCCACCATGGCCCTGCGCGCCGCCACCCACTCCCCGGTACGGGACCGGATCTCCGGCCTCGTCCTGGACTCCCCGGTGCTCGACTGGCAGACCACCCTCAAGGCGCTGGCCAGGGCCCGCCGCACCCCGGGCGCCCTGCTCCCGCTGGCCGTCCGCGCCGCCCAGGGCCGCACCGGCCTGCACCCCGCCCCCGACCCCACCGCCGAGTCCCCCCTCACCGTCCCCGCCCTGATCCTGCACGGCCCCGGCGACGAGGTGGCCCCCTGGACCCTCTCCCGCCGCTTCGCCGCCCGCCACCCCACCCTGGTCACCCTCCACGAGGTCCCGGACGCCCCCCACGCCGCCGCCTGGAACCCGTCCCCCAAGCCCTACGAGGAGGCCCTGCGCCGCTTCCTGACCCCCCTGATGTAACCCCGATAACCCACCCCACCCAGCCCGAGACCCCACCCTTTCCCCCATAGCCCCGCCCCTCCGCAACCCCCGCCCCGCCCTTCCCGACACCGGCCCACCCCCTCCGGGGACCCCCATCCCTCCCGAGCCCGCCCTTGTCGGCATCGGTCCGCTCCCTCCGGGGACCCCCATCCCTTCCGGGCCCGCCCTTGTCGGCATCGGCCCGCTCCCTCCGGGGACCCCTATCCCTTCCGGGCCCGCCCTTCCCGGCATCGGCCCGCTCCCTCCGGGGACCCCTATCCCTTCCGGGCCCGCCCTTCCCGACACCGGCCCACCCCCTCCGGGGACCCCCATCCCTTCCGGGCCCGCCCTTCCCGACATCGGCCCGCTCCCTCCGGGGACCCCTATCCCTCCCGGGCCCGTCCTTCCGGCCTCGGCCCGTCCCCTCTGGGCGCCACCGTCCTCTCCGGGTCCGGCCCTTCCCGGCGGCGGTCCGTTGCTTCCCGGACCACCCGTCGCTTCCGAAGCCTCTCCCTCCCGGCATCGGCCCGCCTCTTTCGGCCCCATCCCCCGGACGTCGGCCAGTCCTCTCCGCGACCGGGCCTCCCGGGCGTCGGCCCGTCGCTTCCGGCGCCATCTGTCCCCTCAGAAGCCCACCCCTTTCCGGCGTCGGCCTGCGCTTTCCAGCGGTCACCTGCTCCCTCCGGCAGCCACTCGCCCTTCCCGGCGGCCACCCGCCCCTCCAGCAGCTACTCGTCCTCTTCGGGCTCCGTCTCTCTGCGTGGCTACCGCTCTCCTCGGTGGGCCCTGTGCCTCCGGCGGCCACCCGCCCGGTCCGGCGGCTACGCGTCCCCTTCGGGCCCGGTACCACTCGGCGGGCTGCCGATCTCCTGCGTGGCCGCTGCCTCGCCCAGCGACCAGCCGCTCCCTCCGGCTGCTGCGCACCCCCTTGGGGGCCTGCCCCTCTGGGCGGCCACCGCTCTCCTTCGGGCCCCGCCCCCTCCGGCGGCCACCCGCCCGCTCCGGCAGCTACGCAACTCCTCCGGCAGCTAAGAGCCTCCCCCGGACCCCGCCCTCTCGTCGCCCACCGCCTTCCTCTGGGGCCCTGACTCCTCCAGCGACAGCCGGTCCCCTCCCACAGCCATTCGTCCTCTCCGGCAGCCACTCGCCCCGCCTCAAAAGCACCCCCTCCCTTTCGATAGCCATCCCTCCCCCCAACCCCAACGACCCCCGCCCCTCCCTCCCTGAGGCCATTCGCCCTCCCCGCAGCCAGCCCGCCACTTCGGCGGCCCCTCCTCCCTCCCGGACCCACTCACCTCCTCCGATCCCGCCCGTCCCTTCCGGGGCCACTGCCCCCTCCAGAGCCGCCGGTTCCTCCAGAGCCGACTGCCCCCACCAGAGCCCACAGCTCCCCGGAGCCCCACTGCTCCCTCCGGACGCCACTGTCCCCTCCCAAACCCCCAAGCCTCCAAGCCCCCAAACCCCCGCCCCCGGCCGGAGGCCGCCCCCGCCGAACCCCCTGTCCCCCCCCGTCAGACCAGGCGGAGCCCCCCTCACCTCCCCCCGGTTCCGCTTCCCCCCTGCCCCTGGCCTGATCCGACCCCCCGACTCCCGCCCCCGACCCCCCTCACCACCCCTCCCCGAGCCCCTTCCTGGCATTCCGTTTGGGTTTTCGGACCGTCAACCGGAAGACTGCACCCGTGACGTCCCGTATCCCGCGCGACTCCAGGCTTCGACTCGTCCGCCCGCGACCCCTGGCCGCCGCCCCCCGAGCGATGAACCAGCGGCGCTCGCGCCGCCCCGCGCCCCGGCCGCCGGAGGGCACTCCGGCCCCTTCGGAACTGGCCAGAATGGCACGCTCCCTGCTGGCCGGCGCCGCCCGCGTGGCCCGCTGGGCCGAGACGGCGCCCCAGCCGGGCAAGAACACCGCGCTCACCGGCGTCAGGCCCCCCGCCACACCCACCGCCACTGCCGCCCCACCCCCACCCCCGGGCGACCACCCGCCCGGTGCCACGGGCAACGGGACCACGGCCTCCGCCCGGCCCGCCGACGGGACCACGTCCCCCGCCCCGACCACTCCCCGCTCGACCGTGCCCGGGTCGACCGCGGAGCAGCACCCATCCGCGCCCGCCTCGACGAGCCCCGCCCCGGCGGCCCCCACCCCGACCGCCACCGAACGGCCCACCAACGGCCCGACCCCGCCCCAGCCCCCGCCCCCATCGGCGGCGCCCCCCGCGCCGGACCGCCCCGCCGACGGCAGGGCCACCATGTCCGCCCCCACCGCCGAACACGCCGCCTCGGAACTGGGCCTGACCCCCGCTCAGGTCCGCGCCGACTGGGACACCGCCCGTCTCGCCGGGCTGGTCGAGGTGCACGGCGGAGTCGCCCGCCCCGGCTGGCGGCTGCGCGCCTGGCACCGCGACGACAGCGCCGTGCTGCGCGGCTGGGTCGCCCTGTTCGACGCCTGGTCGCTCGCCCACCCCGAGCCCGAGGGCCATGAGCCCGCCGCGGTCGCCGAGGTCGTCTCGGCCATGCCCCAGGTGCTCTCCTTCCTCCAGCTCTCCGCCGGTCCCGTACCCGTCGCCCAACTCCTGGACCTGCTCCAGCAGCGGGTCGGCGAACTGCGCACCGAGCGCTGCGAGATCCCCTACGGCCCCCGCCCCGAGCCCGCGCGGCCCGCCGCCGCCGACGACACCGCGCTCGCCCCGCTCCTCGACTGGGCCCTGCACGCCCTGGCCTCCGTCGGCGCCCTCACCTACGGCGACGCCCAGGCCACCCTCACCCCGCTCGGAAGCTGGGCGGTCTGGGTCAAGCTGGAGCAGATCTGTGTGGCCGCCCAGAGCCCCGCCGGGAACATCGAGGCCGCCGCCGAGGACATGCTGCGCGGCTGCTCCCAGCTCCGCCCCAACGCCGCCCGCGCCGAGTACCGCGCCTGGCTCGCCGCCCGCCCCGTCGGCAGCGCCGTCACCGAACTCCTCGACGCCGCCCGGGGCGAGGACGCCCTGTTGCGCAGCCTCGCCTTCGAGGCGCTGCGGGTCGTCGGCGCCCCCGCCGAGCCCGGGGTGCGCGCGGTCGCCGAGGAACCGACCCTGCGCCCCTACGCCCTGCTCTGGCTCGCCGAGCACGACGGCGCCGACCCCGAGGACGCCCACGAGGTGCTGACCCGCGAGGAGGCCACCTGGCTGTGGGTCGACACCGCCGCCGCCGTCGCCGACCACGGCGAGGCCCCGCTGCTGGTACGGCATCTGGAGTCCGCCGTGCAGCCGACCGTGCCCGCGCTGCTGGACGAGGTGCGGGCCGTCGGCCATCCGCGCACCGTGCAGGTCCTGGTCGCGCTGGCCGCCGCCCACCCCGACCCGGCGCTTGCCAAGGCCGTCCGCCGGGCGGCCTTCCAGGTGCACACCGGAGGCCGCTGAGCCCGCCCGGGACCCGACCCCGCCGGGGGAGGGGCCGGGGTCAGCCGGATATCGCCGGCGCGTAACTGCCGAAGCTCCAGAGGTTGCCCTCGACATCCCGGGCCAGGTAGTCCCGGGAGCCGTAGTCCTGGTCGGTCGGGGGCATCAGGATCTCCACACCGTGGTCCACGGCCCACTGGTGGTGCGCGTCGACGTCGTCCACCACGACGTACACCCCGACCGTCCCCGCCTCCTTCATCGCCGCGCCGAAGACCCCGCCCCGCCCCTTCGAGCCGATCATCACCGCGCCGTTGCCCTGCACCAGCTCGGCGTGCGTCACCGCGCCGTCCTCGTCCTCGTACAGCGCCAGCTCCGTGAAACCCAGCGCCTCGGTGAGCTGCCGGACCGCCGCCTTCGCGTCCGCGTACAGCAACGTCGGATAGATGCTGGGCCGTCCGCCGCCCGTGCCTGCCATGCCGATCACTCCTCAGTGAAGCCCTGCCCGGCCGCGCCGCACCCGCCCGGTCGCGCCGGGTCCGACGTGAATTCAGTCTCGCACCCGCCACTGACAACGGCCCCCGCCACCGGCCACGGCCCCCGCGCCCACCTCACCGGAAGGTGTTGCACTGCGCCATGTCGCCCGTCCGGTACCCCTGGTCGAACCAGTCCTGCCGCTGCCGCGCCGACCCGTGCGTCCAGTTCTCCGGCGTCACCCGCCCCTGGTGGCGCGCCTGGATACGGTCGTCGCCCACCGCCGCCGCCGCGTCCAGCCCGTCCCGGATGTCGGCGTCCGTGAGGCTCGTGATCAGCGGCCGGCCGGTCGACTCGTCCGGAGTCGTCGTCGCGTGGTGCGCCCACACCCCGGCGTAGCAGTCGGCCTGGAGCTCCACCCTCACCGCGTTGCTGTCCGCGCCGGTCCGCCCGTCCTGCGCCCGGCTCAGCGTGCCCAGCAGATCCTGGACATGGTGCCCGTACTCGTGCGCCACCACGTACGCCTGTGCGAACGGTCCGCCCGACGAACCGAACGTCGTGCGCAGCTCGTCGAAGAAGCCCAGGTCGAGATAGACCTTCTGGTCGGCGGGACAGTAGAACGGCCCGACCGCCGAGGTCGCCGTGCCGCACCCGGTGGCGACCTGCCCGGAGAAGAACACCGTGGGGGAGCGGGTGTACCGGCTGCCCCGCCGCTCGAACTCCCCGGCCCAGAAGTCCTGGACGCTGTTGACGACCGCCACGATCCGGCAGTCCTCCCTGGTGTTGGCGTCCCGCCCGGTCCGGCAGGTCTGCTGCACCTGCGCGAGCGTCGACGAGGTCGCCGCGGGCGAGGAGTCCCCCGAGGACAGCCCGAGCTGCTCGGGACCGACCCCGAAGAAGAGCCCCAGCAGCAGCGCCACCAGCCCCGCGATGCCGCCGCCGATGGTCGCCCGCCCGCCCGGGACCCGGCTGCCGCGCCGGTCCTGCACCTCGGAGGTGTCCAGACGCGCGTCGTCGTCGAACTGCATACGGGCAACCACCCTCCGCCTGGGCCGTCCCCCTCGGGCCATCCTGACCCGCCCCCGCGCCACGGGCCCCGGCGAAGGGCCGAACGGGCGACGCCCCGCCCGCCCCCGGCCGCGTCCCGCCCCGCCGGCCACCACCGCGGCTACGCTCTGCGCCTGATCCGCGGCCGACCGGACCCCTGTGTCACCCCCAGGCCGGACCCCCGAGAAGGGCAGGCGCGTGGCCGTACGACAGTCCGGGCCCCGGGGACGCCGTTCCGGGCCCCCGGGAGCCCGGCCCCGCGCCCTGGGCCGCCTCGTCCCCGTCGCCCTGGCCGTCCTCCTCGCCGCCCCCCTGTTCGCCGCGGCCCACCACGCCCGGCCCCTCCCCTACGGCGACCGGCTCACCGTCCACGCGCGCGGGCAGGCGGCCCCGCTGCGCGCCGCGGCGATCCGGGAGTCCGCGGTGGAGGCGTACGACCCGCGGACCGGCGCCGTGCGCTGGCGCCACGCGCGCGTGGGCAGCCGTCCGCTGGAGGTGCTCCCCGCGCGCGGGGAGGCGATCACGCTCTGGGACGACGGACTGGTCACCGCCACCGCCACGGACGGCCGTTCGGTCCGCTGGCACCGCGCGCTGCCCGCCGCCGGCGGCTGGCTCCCCGAGTACGGCGGGACGGGCGTGCTGCGCGAACTGCCGCACGGCATGCTCGCGGTGATCACCCCCGACCTGATCGCCGCCTACCGGCTCGCCGACGGGGATCTGCGCTGGGTGCTCCCGGCCGGCGAGGGGTGTTCGTTCGATCCCCGGCGTGCCGTTGGTCACGCGGGCGCGCTGCTCGTCGCCCAGCCCTGCGCGCGGGACGCCTGGACCGCGCAGCTCATCGCGGTGGACGACCTCGGCCGGATCGTCCCGGGCCGCACCCCGCTCGGCAATCGGGCACCGGACCGCCCGCCCGGACCCGCCAAGTCGGAAAAACTGGTTGCACGGTCCCGTTAGACTGGCCCCATGGCCATTCTCCTCGCGCACTAGTCGGCGGGTGCGTCCGCTAGATCCGTCCGTCCGCCACCCATCCGCCCTGGAGTCTGTCCGTGATCTCCGCTTCCGGTATCGAGCTGCGCGCCGGTGCCCGCATCCTCATCGAGAACGCCACCTTCCGGGTCGCCAAGGGCGACCGCATCGGCCTCGTCGGGCGCAATGGCGCCGGGAAGACCACCCTCACCAAGGTCCTGGCCGGCGAAGGCATGCCCGCCGGGGGCACGGTCACCCGCTCCGGCGAGGTCGGCTACCTCCCCCAGGACCCGCGCACGGGCGACCTGGACATGCTCGCCCGCGACCGCGTCCTGTCCGCGCGCGGCCTGGACGTCCTGATCCGCAAGATGCGCGACAACGAACAGCGCATCGCGGGCGGACAGGGCGCCACGCGCGAGAAGGCCCTCCGGCAGTACGAGCGCCAGGAGACCGAGTTCCTCACCAAGGGCGGGTACGCGGCCGAGGCGGAGGCCGCCACCATCGCCGCCGCGCTGAACCTCCCCGACCGGGTGCTCGGCCAGCCGCTGCACACCCTCTCCGGCGGCCAGCGGCGCCGTATCGAGCTGGCCCGGATCCTGTTCTCGGACGCCGACACGCTCCTCCTGGACGAGCCGACGAACCACCTGGACGCCGACTCGATCGTCTGGCTGCGCGACTATCTGCGGACCTACCGGGGCGGCTTCATCGTGATCTCGCACGATGTCGACCTGGTCGAGACGGTCGTCAACAAGGTGTTCTACCTGGACGCCAACCGCTCCGCGATCGACATCTACAACATGGGCTGGCGGCTCTACCAGCAGCAGCGCGAGGCCGACGAGAAGCGCCGCAGGCGCGAGCGGCAGAACGCCGAGAAGAAGGCCGCCGCGCTCAACGCGCAGGCCGACAAGATGCGCGCCAAGGCCACCAAGACGGTCGCCGCGCAGAACATGGCGCGCCGCGCGGAGAAACTGCTCGCCGGTCTGGACGACGTCCGCCAGTCCGACAAGGTCGCCAAGCTCCGCTTCCCCGAGCCGTCCCCGTGCGGCCGGACGCCGCTGATGGCGGAGGGTCTGTCGAAGTCGTACGGCTCGCTGGAGATCTTCACCGATGTCGATCTCGCCATCGACAAGGGCTCCCGGGTCGTGATCCTCGGCCTCAACGGCGCGGGCAAGACCACCCTGCTGCGCCTCCTCGCGGGCGTCGAGCAGCCGGACACCGGCGGGGTCGTCCCCGGGCACGGCCTCAAGCTCGGCTACTACGCGCAGGAGCACGAGACCCTCGACGCGGACCGCACGGTGCTGGAGAACATGCGTTCGGCCGCCCCGGACATGGACCTGGTCGAGGTCCGCAAGGTGCTCGGCTCGTTCCTGTTCTCCGGCGACGACGTCGACAAGCCCGCGCGCGTGCTGTCCGGCGGCGAGAAGACCCGCCTGGCCCTCGCCACCTTGGTGGTGTCCTCGGCGAACGTCCTGCTGCTCGACGAGCCCACCAACAACCTCGACCCGGCCAGCCGCGAGGAGATCCTCGGCGCGCTGCGCACCTACAAGGGCGCGGTCGTCCTGGTCACCCACGACGAGGGCGCCGTCGAGGCGCTCCAGCCGGAGCGGATCATCCTGCTGCCGGACGGCGTCGAGGACCTGTGGGGCGCCGACTACGCGGATCTCGTCGCCCTGGCTTGATCGAATGGATGATCCACTGGGTATGGATCATTCGGCCCATCGGTGATCCACCATCTGTGTGAGATCTCCTCGTACCGGGGTGTGTCCTACATCCACTTCGCGGCGGAGCCCTGTGATGACCGGGGCTCCGCCGTTGTGCGCTGCTGACCTGGACCTTCCTCGCGAAACCCGGCCAAGGGCGAGGATCGCGCCTCCTGGAATCGATGATTCCGGTTGTGGGGATGTGCTCCTGTCGTCACCACGCTGTCGCACGGACCTTGCCGAATGGGTGGCCATCAAGCCCCGGAGGGGTGATCATGAGGGGACCAGAGCGCACTTCCCATGAGGAGGCACGGGTGGCCGAGACTCTGAAGAAGGGCAGCCGGGTAACCGGCGCCGCGCGCGACAAGCTCGCGGCAGACCTGAAGAAGAAGTACGACGCCGGTGCGAGCATCCGGGCGTTGGCCGAGGAGACCGGCCGCTCGTATGGCTTTGTGCACCGGATGCTGAGCGAGTCGGGTGTCACGCTCCGTGGGCGTGGCGGGGCTACACGGGGCAAGAAGGCCCCGTAGGCCCGGACCCGGGCGGTCCATCGGCTCCGATGGCGGACACCCGGTCGGTCGGGCGATTGGCCGGGTGGTTACTGTGCAGTCACTTATGAGTGCCCCGGTACGGCACTCCCGCTGACCGCACCCCTCGGAGGCACCCCATGGCTTCGCCCGACCCGGCCGCCGATCCGGTTCGTGACCCCAACGGCCCGGTTCGTCACGACAACGGTCCTGTTCTCGACCAGGACGGCGTACGGCTCACCGTGGACGGTCCCACCGCCAAGGTGACGCTCACCAACCCGGCCAAGCGCAACGCGCAGAGCCCCGCTCTGTGGCGCGCGCTGACCGAGGCCGGGCGGGCACTGCCGGGCACCGTCCGCGTGGTCGTGCTCCGTGCCGAGGGGAAGTCCTTCTCGGCCGGGCTCGACCGGCAGGCGTTCACGCCGGAGGGCTTCGACGGCGAACCGTCGTTCCCCGACCTCGCGCGCCGCACCGACGCCGAACTGGACGCCGCCATCGCCGGGTACCAGGACGCGTTCACCTGGTGGCGGCGCAGCGACCTGATCTCCGTCGCCGCCGTCCAGGGACACGCCATCGGCGCGGGCTTCCAGCTCGCCCTCGCCTGTGATCTGCGCGTCGTCGCGGACGACGTGCAGTTCGCCATGCGCGAGACCGGCCTCGGCCTGGTCCCCGACCTCACCGGCACGCACCCGCTGGTCGGCCTCGTCGGCTACGCCCGCGCCCTGGAAATCTGCGTGACCGGGCGCTTCGTCCAGGCCCCCGAGGCCGAACGAACCGGCCTCGCCAACCTCGCCGTCCCCGCCGACCAGCTCGATGCCGCCGTCCAGGACCTCACCGCCGCCCTGCTGGCCGCCCCCCGCGACGCCGTCATCGAGACCAAGGCCCTCCTCCAGGGCGCCCGGCACCGCTCCTACGAGGACCAGCGCGCCGCCGAACGCCAGGCCCAGGCCCGCCGGCTGCGGGACCTGGCGGGGCTGGGGGAGTAGGCGTCCGGCACCCGCGGGCACCCCGTTCAGCCCACGGCGGTCACCAGCACCGCCACCGACGGCCGCCCCGGCACCGCCCGCCCCACCGCCGCACGCACCTTCCGGGCGACCTCCAGCGTCCGGTGCTCCGCGTCGACGGCGATCTCCACCCGGACATGGGGCCGGGCACCGGCTGTGGCACCGATGCTCGTTCGATCAGATAGACGAACTCGATCAGCTCGATCAGCTCGGTCAGCTCGGTCAGCTCGATCTGATTGATCACGTTGGTCGGGCTGGCCACGTCGATCAGGCTGATCAGGCTGATCGGGTTGGCCAGATTGGTCGGGTCGGTCATGTCGATCAGCAGGGGAGCGATCGATCCGCACCGCACGGCCGAGACCGCCGCCGAGCCTCCCGGTCAACCGGGTGACGCCCGGGACGGCCAGGGCGGCGGTCGAGGCCCGCTCCTCGTCGGTGGTCCCGCCCCCGGCCTGCGCCCCGGGGGGTGACGGCGCCTCCCGCCCCTCGCCGTCGCCCCGTGACTCCGGAGGCGGTGCGCCGGGCGAGGCGTCCGGGCCGCCACCGCCCGCGTCGGGCTCCTCGTCGTCCAGCAGTCCCGTCACGCGGAGATCCACCTCCGAGACGGTCAGCCCGAGCTGCCGCGCCGCCGCCTCGCCCAGGGCGGCGCGCAGCCGAGCGGCGGTCGTCGGCAGCGGTTCGGCCGCCGTGGCCGGGTGTCCGGCGGTGGCGTGGAAGTCGGCCGTCACCCGGAGCGGGCCCGGCGGCAGCGCGCTCGGCGGGGGCGGTACGACCGGCTCCCCGGCGGTGCCCGGTCCGGCCGGGGCGATCCGCAGCGCGCCCACCCGTACGCCCGGTACGTCCCGCACCGCCCGCCGCAGCGCGCCTGCCGCCGCTTCCTCCGTGATCCAGGCGCCGTCCCGCGCGCCGCCCAGCGGCAGCAGCCTGCCGAGCCCCAACTGCTGCCGCACCGCCCGCGCCCACTGCTCCGTCATTGCTCCAGCCTGCCGCATTCCCGGCGCGCAACCCCGCAACCGCGCATACGGTGGTCGAAGGGACGACGATCGAACGATCGGAACGATCGAAAGGGATGTACGGCGATGACGGACACGACGGACCGGAACCGGACGCAGGGTGCCGACAGCGACACCGACACGCCCGTACAGACACGCAAGAGCACCCGGCGCGGCGGCGGCGCCCCGGGGACCCGCGGACGGACCACCATCGCCGACGGCGTCGTGGAGAAGATCGCCGGACTCGCCGCGCGGGACGTCCTCGGGGTGCACGCCATGGGCAGCGGTCTCAGCCGCACCTTCGGCGCCGTGCGCGACCGGGTGCCCGGCGGCTCGAAAGCGGTCACCCGCGGGGTGAAGGCCGAGGTGGGCGAGGTACAGACCGCCCTGGACCTGGAGATCGTGGTCGACTACGGCGTGTCGATCGCCGATGTGGCCCGCGACGTGCGGGAGAACGTGGTGGCCGCGGTCGAGCGGATGACCGGCCTGGAAGTGGTCGAGGTGAACATCGCGGTCAGTGATGTGAAGCTGCCCGACGAGGAGGACGAGGAGCCGGAGCCCCGGATCCAGTGACCCGCCGGGGACCGGACAACCGCACCGCTGAGGGGAGCGCAGAATGAGCATGGCCGTGGTCGGAATGATCGCGGGGATGGCGCTGGGGTTCGCCGGGTACTTCGGCGGATTCGGAGCCTTTCTGCTGGTGGCCGCCCTGGGCGCCATCGGCTTCGTGGCCGGCCGGTTCCTGGAGGGCGACCTGGAACTGGGCGACTTCTTCCGCACACGTGACAACCGCCGGCGGTGACATCGGTGACCGGTGGGAACGCGACCGGGGCCGGACAGCCGGGCGGCACCCGGGCGGGCACACCGCCCCATGCCCCGGACGGCGCCCAGGACGCCGATGGCAGTCATGGACGCCCTGGCGGCCATGGCCGTCACGGCTCCCGTGACAGCTTCCGTGACGGCGGTGGGCGAGGCACCCCGGACGCGGGCCCGGTCGTTCCCCCCGGGGAGCGCGGGGCCACCCGGATCGCGGACCGGGTCGTCGCCAAGGTGGCCGCACAGGCGGCGCGCGAGGCGGTCGGCCCGCTGCCCGAGGACGCGGCGCACCCGCACGCCACCGTCGTGATCCGCCCCCAGGCCCAGGGCCCGGAACAGGCGCCCGCGGAGGCCGCCCACATCCGTCTGCACCTCGAACTGGCCTACCCCGTCGACATCGGCGCCCGCTGCCGCGCGGTGCGCCGCCATGTCGTCGAGCGGGTGGGCGCGCTGGTGGGCATGGAGGTCCCGGAGGTCGCCGTCGAGGTGGAACGGCTGCATCCGCCGACGGGACGCGGCGCACAGGAGAGGACGCGATGAGCGAGTCCCGGGAGCCCGAGAACACCACCCGCCGACTGCCGGTCCTGGACAAGGACACCGGTTCCGGCGACGACGGCGCTCCCGCGCGCGGGCACGGCCCGGACCGGTCCTCCTCGGCCGCCGCCCACGACCCGCCCCCCGTGCTCGACGGCACCGGCGACGGCGGCGACCAGCGCCGCTTCTGGTCCGCCCGGCGCGTCCCCGCCGCGATCGTCGCCCTGCTCCTCCTCGGCCTCGCCGGGCTCTTCCTCTACGACATCGCCGCCGTCCGCGCCGGACGCCCCGCCATGAGCTGGCGGCGCGACCTGGCCCGGCAACTCGCCGAACGCCCCCTGGACGACACCTGGGTGCTCACCGGGGCGGGCATCGCCGCCGCCCTCGGCCTGTGGCTGATCGTGCTCGCCCTGACGCCCGGTCTGCGCGCGGTGCTCCCCATGCGCCGCGTCCACCCCGACGTCCGCGCGGGCCTGCGCCGCGACGCCGCCGCGCTCGCCCTGCGCGACCGGGCCATGGAGGTGTCCGGCGTGCAGTCCGTACGGGTCCGGATGCGCCGCAGACGCGCCGATGTCCGCGCGGTCTCCCACTTCCGCCCCCTGGACGACGTACGGGCCGATCTCGACGGGGTGCTCACCGACGCGATCCGGGGCCTCGGCCTGTCCCGGCCGCCCGCGCTCGCCGTCCAAGTCCGCCGTCCCGGCCGGAAGGGGTGACCGCGGTGCTCAGAACCGTCAACCGGATCCTGCTCGGCCTCCTCGGCCTCGTGCTGCTGCTGTTCGGCGGCTCCGTGCTCGCCGTCGGCCTCGGGGTGAAACCCCCGTCCTGGTGGATCTACGACGGCCCCGACGACGTCCTGCTCAGCGACGCCCGGCGCACCCGCTGGCGGGCGGACGACTGGTGGTGGCCGGTCGTCATCGCGGTCCTGGCCGTTCTGGTGCTGCTGGCCCTGTGGTGGCTCACCGCGCTCCTGCGCCGCCACCGGCTCGGCGAGGTGCTGGTCGACACCGGCGACGGCGAGGGCGCCGTCCTGCGGGGCCCCGCGCTGGAACAGGCACTCGCCTCCGAGGCCGCCGACCTCGACGGCGTGGACACCGCCCACGTCCACCTCCAGGGCCGCCGAACGGCCCCTGAGGCCCGCGTACGGCTGCTGCTGGAGCCCCATGTGGACCCCGGGACGGCGCTGCACCGGCTGACCACCGGGGCGCTCGCCCACGCGCGCGACTCGGCGGGCCTGGCGGCCCTTCCGGCGGAGGTCCGCCTCAACGCGGTCAAGCACCGGGCGGAACGGGTGAGCTGACGCGCCGTCGGCCCGGCGGTCGAGGCCGGCTGATCGATCGACCAGTATCGATCCGCGTGTTCGCGCCGCTCGGATCAGAACCCGTGCAGGGCGCCCCCGTCGACACTGAGCATGACGCCGGTCACATAGGACGCGGCGGGGGACAGCAGAAACGCTCCGGCGCGGCCGAACTCCTCCGCCGTCCCGTACCGCCGCAGCGGGATCCGTGCCTCGTGCGCCGCGCGGGACGCCACCGGATCGGCGGAGAGCCCGTCCAGTTCGCGCACCCGGTCGGTGTCGATCCGCCCCGGCAGCAGCCCGACCACCCGGACACCGCGCGGCCCGAGTTCGTCTGCCAGTCCCTTGGCGAACCCCGCCAGCCCCGGCCGCAGCCCGTTGGAAACGGTCAGCCCGGGGATCGGTTCGTACACCGACGACGACAGAACGAACCCGATCACGCCTCCGCTCGGCAGCACGTCGGCCGCCGCGCGGGCGAGCCGTACCGCGCCCAGGAACACCGAGTCGAACGCCGCCCGCCACTGCTCGTCGGTGGTGTCCGCCACGAACCCCGCGGGCGGCCCGCCGACGCTGACCAGCACCCCGTCCAGGCCGCCGAACCGCTCCCGCGCGGTCGCGATCAGCCGCTCCGCCGCACCCGGGTCGGCGTTGTCGGCGGCGACCCCGGCCGCGTTCGGCCCCAGCGCCCGTGCCGCCTCGGCCGCGGTCCGCTCGTCGCGGCCCGTCACGACCACCTTCGCGCCGTCCGCGACCAGCTCCCGCGCGACCGCGTTGCCCAGCCCGCGTGTCGCCCCGGTGACGATGTACACGCGGTCCTTCAGTCCAAGATCCATGGCCCCTATGGTGCCCCGCCGCTCCCGAAGAGCGCGAGCGCGGAGTTCACCAGCCCGATATGGCTGAACGCCTGCGGGAAGTTGCCCAGATGACGTCCCGTGTCCGGATCGCACTCCTCGGACAGCAGACCGACATCATTGGCGAGCGACACCAGCCGTTCGAACAGCTCGCGCGCCTCTCGCGTGCGGCCCGTCATGTGCAGCGCGTCCACGAGCCAGAACGAACAGACCAGAAACGCTCCCTCGCGCCCCGGCAGCCCGTCCACGCCGCTCTCCTCGGCCGTGTACCGGCGCAGCAGTCCCCCGTGGTCCAGCTCCGCGCGGATCGCGTCCACGGTGCCGATCACGCGCGGGTCGCGCGGCGAGAGAAAGCCCAGGCGCGGGATGAGCAGCACCGAGGCGTCCAGTTCCCGGGAGCCGTAGTACTGCGTGAACGTGTTCCGTTCCGGATCGAATCCGCGCTCGCACACCTCACGGTGCACCTCATGGCGCATCGCCCGCCAGGCGTCCAGATCGCCGCCCAGCTCCGGCTGGGCCTCCAGGGCGCGCACCGCGCGGTCGGCGGCCACCCACACCATCACCTTGGAGTGCACGAAGTGCCGCCGCTCGCCGCGCACCTCCCACAGTCCCTCGTCCGGCTGCCGCCACCGCTCGCTCAGCCACTCCATGAGCGCCCGCTGAAGCGCCCACATGTCGGGCCGTACGGTCAGCCCCTCGTGCCGGGTCAGCTCCAGGGAGTCCATGACCTCGCCGTACACATCGAGCTGGAGCTGGCGCACGGCGTCGTTGCCGATCCGTACCGGCGACGAACCGGCGAACCCGGCCAGCCACGGCACCTCCATCTCCGGCATCCGCCGCTCGCCCGCCAGGCCGTACATGATCTGCAGATCGGCCGGATCACCGGCCACGGCCCGCAGCAGCCAGTCACGCCACGCCTGGGCCTCCTCCTGGTAGCCGACGGCGAGCAGCGCGCCGAGGGTGAGCGTGGAGTCCCGCAGCCAGCAGTACCGGTAGTCCCAGTTGCGCACCCCGCCCAGCGTCTCCGGCAGCGAGGTCGTGGGGGCCGCCACCACGCCCCCGGTCGGCTTGTAGGTGAGCGCCTTGAGCGTGATCAGCGAACGCAGCACGGCCTCCCGGTGCGGCCCCTGGTACGTGCATCGCGCGGTCCACGCGCGCCAGTCGTCCACGCTGGTGCGCAGCGCCTGGAACGGGTTGGTGAGCGGCGGGCGCGGTTCGTGCGAGGGGTGCCAGGTGAGCACGAACGCGACTCGCTCACCCGGTCCGATCGTGAACTCCGAGTGCGTTCCGAAGTCCTTGCCCCAGGTGCGCACCGGAGGCTCGCTGCGCAGCCACACCGAGTCCGGACCGGCGGTCGCCACCCGGTGCCCGTCGGACTTGCGCATCCACGGAACGATCGATCCGTAATCGAACCTGATCCGCAGGGTGCTGCGGACCGTGACCCGCCCGCGCAGCCCTTCCACGACGCGTACGAGGTCGGGGGCCCGGTCCCGCTGCGGCATCAGGTCGGTGACCCGGACCGCGCCCTCGTCGGTCTCCCAGTCGGTGTCCAGGACGAGGGTGCCGGGGCGGTAGCCGCGCCGGGAACAGCGCCCGGTGGCCCGTACGGGGGCGATGCGCCAGTGGCCGTTGTCCTCGTCGCCGAGGAGCTTCGCGAAGCAGGCGGCCGAGTCGAAGCGGGGCAGGCACAGCCAGTCGACGGAGCCGTCCGTGCCCACCAGGGCGGCGGTCTGCTCGTCGCCGATCAGGGCGTAGTCCTCGATGCGGCGGGCGGTGCCCGGGTCGCCGGCGGCCTGCCCACGCGCCCGGGTGTCGTTGGACGGGTGCACGGCTTCCGGGTTCCCGTACCGGCGGGTCGGCAATCGGGGGTGGGGGCCGGGTGGGTGACGGGGGTGGGGTGGGGCGTGTGTGCTGGGCGCGGGGCTGGCCGGGGCCGTGGGGGTGTCGGCGGGGCCGCGGCGGTGGGGGCGGGCCGGTCGGCGTGTCGCTGGTGCCTCACCGAGGGGTGCCCAGGGGGAGCGGGCGCTGTTCGGCGTGTCGCCTGTGCCGCACCCGGGTACCCGGGGAAACGACCGCCGCTCGGCGTGTCGCGGGGTTACACCGTGGCCGGTCGCGGGTCCTGCGTCTGCTCCACGTCCGCCGGGCCCTTCTTGTCGCGGGCCTCACGGCGCACCAGGATCACCCAGCCGACCGGCACGGCCGCGGCGAACAGCCACCACTGGATGGCGTACGCGTAGTTGAGGGCGGCGTCCTCGTTGCCGGGCTTTCCGATCAGTTGCGGTGTGCCGCCCCGGGGCTCGGGAGTGGTCTGGACGACGTAGCCGCCGAGCACCTCGGCGTCCAGCCGGTCCGCCTCCTGTGCGCTGTTGATGAGCATGATCTGCCGGTCGGGAAGCCCCTCCAGGTCCTTGATCCCGCTCGCCTCGGTCGTCTCGTCGGGCATCAGCCGCCCGGTGACGGTGATCTCGCCGTCCGGCGGTGCGGGCACCTCGGGGAACACGGTCTGGCTG
The DNA here is from genome assembly GCF_040683675.1 of Streptomyces sp. NPDC093252. NCBI lineage: Bacteria > Bacillati > Actinomycetota > Actinomycetes > Kitasatosporales > Streptomycetaceae > Streptomyces > Streptomyces sp. NPDC093252. The sequence goes on from NZ_JBFBEM010000006.1 coordinate 410,510, forward strand.
GGACCGTCGGTCGCGATCCAGCCCCGGTTGACCAGCAGCACCTTGCCGTCCGCCAGCACGAACGGCGTGAGGACGTGGACGCCGACCGCTTCGTCGGCGTTGACCCGCCGTCTGACGACGACCTGCCGCTCGGTGTCGAAGTGCCCGATGGCGCTCACCGTGCGGTACCGCTCGCCGGTGGTGACCGTGTGCCCGGGGGACGTCAGTTCCTCCACCGGCACCGCCGGGGCGCCGAGCGCGTCGGCGACCAGGTCGTTGCGGGCGGTGCGCTCCTCGTAGCGATGCATCTGCCAGAAACCCAACTCGATCATCGTCGGGATGAGCGCGACGGAGAGCAGGGTCAGCAGAATCCACTGCCGGGACAACAGGAAGCGGTACACCCCACGACCGTACCCCTCGGCACACGGCACGCCGTGCGCGGGGGTCGGAGGTGGGGCGGGACCGGGCTCAGAGGGCTGTGCTGACCGAACGCTCACACATGATCGTCGAACGTGAACAGATGATCGCTTGAGCGCGGCGGACAGATGAATGCCGGGCGTTCGCCGGACGGTCGTTCGCTCGGGCGGAGGTGTGATGGCTTGCCGAAAGGTGATGGTGATCGTTCGTTCAGGTGCCTGATCGTTCGTTTCAGACCCGGTCGACAATGCCCGTCCGTCCCTCCGCGCGGGCGCAATGCGCACCGCAGTACCAGTGGCCGTCGACCTCCACCCCCTGGCCGATGATCTGCACCCGGCAGTGCTCGCAGATCGGTGCCATGCGGTGGATCGCACAGGAGAAGCAGTCGAAGACATGCACCGCGCCCTGCGCGTGCACCTCGAAGGTCATTCCGTAGTGATTGCCGCAAACCTCACATGTCGCCATGCGCCACAGGGTGAGTGGTCCGCCGGGCACGGGCGAGCGGCGACCGGGCGAGTCGCGCACAATCACCCGTCCGTACGGTCACCGCTCCGACGCCGGCTCCACGTCCAGCAGCAACTGGCCGAAGGCCGCCTCGTCGACCACCGGCGTCCCGTACTGCCGCGCCTTGACCAGCTTCGATGTGCCCGAGTCCGGGTCATTGGTGACCAGCAGGCTCGTCAGCCGGGAGAGGCTGGTCGCCACATGGAGCCCGGCCTCGATCGCCCGGTCCTCCAGCATCTCGCGCTCGACGGAGGTGTCGCCGGAGAACGCCACCCGCATGCCCTGCTTCAGCCGCCCGCCGTCCGCGTACCGCCCGGGGTTCGGATACGGGCAGGCGGGCCGCTTCCGCGCCGGCCGCCAGGTGCCCGGCCGGTAGCTCCCGGAGCCGCCATGGCCGCCGTAGCCGCTGTATCCGCCGCCCGAGCCGCCCGCCTGCTGCCCGATGCGCGGCGCCGGCGCGTCCGACCACTCGGTCAGCGGGCGGCACTCCTGCAACGGCAGCCGCAGCCCGCCCTCGGCCGCCGACCGCAGACTCGGCCGGAACGCCTCGGCCAGCACCCGCGCGTCGTCCAGCGCGTGGTGCGCCCGCTGCTGGACCACGCCGAAGTGCGCCGCGAGGGACTCCAGTTTGTGATTGGGCAGCGGCAGCGCGAGCGCCTTGGACAGCGCGATCGTGCACAGCCGCTGACTCACCGGCGGGCGGCTCTCCACGCGCGCGTACTCCCGCGCGATCATCTGCCAGTCGAAGACCGCGTTGTGCGCCACCAGCACCCGGTCCGCGAGCCGCTGCCCGAACTCCTCGGCGATGTCCCGGAAGAGCGGCGCCGAATCGAGCTGGTCGGTCGTCAGACCGTGGATCCACACCGGCCCCGGATCGCGCTCCGGATTGACCAGCGTGTACCAGTGGTCCTCGACCTGACCGCGCGCGTCCAGCCGGTAGACGGCCGCCGAGATGATCCGGTCGTCGCGGGCCAGTCCGGTCGTCTCCACGTCGACGACCGCGTACCCCGTCGGATAGGCGGCCGGCCACGGCAGGGGCAAGGAGCCTGCCGTCGTAAGGTCTTCGAGCATGGTCACTGAGGATACGGGCCCGGACTGACAGCGCGTCGAGTCGCCCCGCGAACCCGCCCCCCGCGCCACCGGAACCGGTACCCGCGCGCGGGACGCCCCCTCAAGGCGGCTTGCCCGGAGGCGAGTTCGTCCTCTGGTGCCGCGTCCGGGCTGACCGGTGGCGTTCGCTCCGCAGCGCCCCGTCGCCTCCGGCGCGCACGAGTCGGTACGCGCGTGCGCGCGCCCCGGGTGCGATCCTCGCGGTGTGACACAACCAACGCACGACGAGGCCCACGGAGGCGCGCTCGGAGAACGGCTCAACTGGCTGCGGGCGGCCGTGCTCGGCGCCAACGACGGGATCGTGTCCACGGCAGGCATCGTCGTCGGCGTGGCGGGCGCCACCGGCGACCGCTCGGCCCTGCTGACCGCCGGCCTGGCCGGACTCCTCGCCGGATCGATGTCCATGGCGGCGGGGGAGTACGTCTCGGTGTCCACCCAGCGCGACTCCGAACTGGCCGCCATCGCCCTGGAGAAGCGCGAACTGCGCGAGCAGCCCGAGGCCGAACTGGAGGAGCTGACCGAACTGCTCCGGGGCCGAGGTCTGTCCCGGGACGTGGCCCGCGAGGCCGCCGTCCAACTGACCCGGCGCGATGCGCTGAAGGCGCACGCGAGCGTCGAACTGGGCATCGATCCCGATCAGCTCACCAACCCCTGGCACGCCGCCTGGGCGAGCTTCCTGTCCTTCACCGTGGGCGCGCTGCTGCCGCTGCTGGCGATGGTGCTGCCGCCCGCCGACTGGCGGCTGCCGGTCACCGTGGTCTCGGTGCTGGCCGCTCTTGTCCTCACCGGCTGGAGCAGCGCCCGCCTCGGCTCCGCCGACCCCCGCCGGGCGGCGCTGCGGAACGTGGCGGGCGGCGTCCTCGCCATGGGCGTCACCTATGCGGCCGGGACGCTGCTGGGCGCGGCGGGAGTATGAACGAACGATCGTCCCCGGGGACCGGCGCGCATCTGATCGTTCGATCACGCATCCGGTGATCGATCACGCCCCGGGCGAGCCCGCGGCCGTCCCGAACGGGTGCATGGCGGACCGGAGCGGGTGGTCCATTGGTGAGGGCCGCCAACAATTCCGGCCCTACCACCGGTAATACTTGTCGGTAACAACGTCTGGTCGCGGGCGACGGGCCGCCTTACGGTGCCTGCATGCCGAACCTGCCCAATGTCGTGCTGTGGTCGATCCCGGCCTTCGTGCTGCTCACCGTGATCGAGATGATCAGCGTGCGCGTCCATCCCGACGAGGACGCCGCCGGCTATGCGGCCAAGGACGCCGCCACCAGCGTCACCATGGGCCTCGGCAGCCTCGCCTTCGACCTCCTGTGGAAGATCCCGGTCGTCGCGATCTACACGGCGGTCCACGAACTGACCCCCCTGCGTGTCCCCGTGCTCTGGTGGACGATCCCGCTGATGCTGCTCGCCCAGGACTTCTTCTACTACTGGTCCCACCGGGGCCATCACGTCATCCGCGTCCTGTGGGCCTGCCACGTCGTCCACCATTCCAGCGAGAAGTTCAACCTCACCACCGCCCTGCGCCAGCCCTGGACATCCCTGACGGTCTGGCCGTTCTACGTTCCCCTGATCGCCGTCGGTGTTCATCCGGCCGCGCTGGCGTTCTGTTCCTCGGCCAACCTGGTCTATCAGTTCTGGATCCACACCGAGCGGATCGACCGGATGCCGCGCTGGTTCGAGTACGTCTTCAACACGCCCTCCCACCACCGCGTCCACCACGCCTCCCAGGGCGGCTATCTCGACCGCAACTTCGGCGGGATCCTGATCGTCTGGGATCGATTGTTCGGTTCGTTCGTCGTCGAGACCGAACGCCCTGTCTTCGGCCTCACCAAGAACATCCGCACCTACAACCCGCTCAAGGTCGCCACCCACGAATACGCCGCCATCGCGAGCGACCTCAAGACGGCCGCGGACTGGCGCGAACGCGTAGGCCATGTCTTCCGCGGTCCGGGCTGGCAACCGGCGGACCACCGCCCGGGGGCCGACGGGAACACCGAGAAGAACGCCCCGAATAACACGGAGAAGAACACCGAGGAGAAGGCCGACGGAAACGCTGCCAAGGGGGCGGCCAGGACGGCAGGCGCGGACACTGCCGAGAAGGCCGGCAACGCCACCGGAGAGACCGTGGTCGCCTGATGGACCGGACCCGTACGCCCTCCCCCCGGCCCGCCACCGGTCCGTTCCCCCGTCGTCCCCTTTCCTCTCCCCTTCCCCCGACCTCCGGCCGGCCGGCCCTCGGGCGGCTCGTCCCGGCACTGTTCGCCCTCGCGGTCGCCGTCGACCTCGGCTCCCTGCTGGCCGGGTTCGACGCCGGGCACCTGGCCGCCAAGCCGCTTCTGATGCCCCTGCTGGCGACCTGGGCCGCCCTGTGCGGCGCGCCCCGGCTGCTGATCGCCGCCCTGCTGTTCGGCTGGGGCGGCGACGTCCTGCTCCTCACCGACGCCGAGCCCGCCTTCCTGGCCGGCATGGGCTCCTTCGCCGTCGGGCACGTCTGCTATCTCGTACTGTTCCGCCGCACCGGCCCGTCCCGCGCGCGTGCCGCCCTGCTCGTCCCCGCCTATGCGCTCGCCCTCGTCGGGGCCGTCGCCCTGCTCTGGCCCGATCTGCCGGCCGACCTCAGAGTCCCGGTGGCCGCCTACAGCGCCCTGCTCACGGCGATGGCGTACCTGGCGGCCATCCGCGTCGGCCCGGTCGCCGCGGCCGGTGGCGCGCTCTTCCTGCTCTCCGACACCCTGATCGCCACGGGTGTCGCCGAGTGGCCGCAACTGCCCCGGCCCGACTTCTGGGTGATGCTCACCTACATCGCCGCGCAGTTCCTGCTCACGCACGGTGTGTTGAGCGAACGATCAGCGCGAGTCGACGTGCAGGGCCCCGGCCGTCCCCACCGACCGGACGAACCGTGAGCGATCACTTCCCGGACAAATGATCGGCACCGCCGTCACCAGCGCATCCGTTCACCAGCGGATCGGCACCGGAAGGGCCGTCAGCAGTCCCGAGACCGCCACCACCACCCCCAGCACCACCACCTCCGCCCGCGCGGGCGCGTAGGACGTCAGTGGATCGGACACGCGGCGCAGCCGGTTCCGCGCCGACAGCGCCAGCGCGGCCACGACGACCACCAGCAGTGCCTTCGCGAGCAGCACCCGCCCGTACGCCGTCTCCGTGAGCTGCTCGACCACCGTCTCCGGCGGCATCCGCCGCAAGGTGCTCCAGATGCCGGTCGCGGTGGTCGCGGCGAGCAGAACGGCGGCCACGCGCGCGTAGAGCCCCAGCAGTGCGGCACCGGCACCGGCACCGGCACGGCGACCGGCAACAGCACGGTGACCGGCACCCTTGGCGGACCCCCCGCCCCACAGGCGCAGCGTCCGCAACGCGTACACCAGGCCGCCCACCCACAGCGCCGAGCACGTCACATGGACCAGCGTCAGCGCCGAACCGACCAGAGGGCTGTGCTCGACCGTGGGGTGCGCGCGCAGGGCCTCCGCCACCGCAATCGCCGCCAGCGGCCACACCTGCGCGCGCGGGCTGCCGAACAGCACCAGAAGCCCCGCCAGCGCGAACGCGTTGAGCTCCAGCAGCGCGAGCTTCCCGTCGCGCGACGCGTACAGGCCGCCGACGTCGATCTCACCGAGGTCGCCCGGCACCAGATTCCCGGTCGCGACCACCGAGGCCAGCCCCAGCGCGGCCAGGAACCCCACCCCTGCCGCGTACAGCGCCCAACTGCGGGGGAGTACCTCCGGGGCGCCCGGCAGCCGCTTGGAGAGCCGCTGCACGAACAGCTCACCGACCGGAACGCACAGCGCCGTGAACAGCAGCGTGCGCAGCAGGGCGATGCCGCCCACGCCCGGCGCGGGATCCTCCCCGGTGCCCTGGAGCGCCGCGGAGGGCCCGAGCAGCGGTATCAGCGCGCCCAGCGTCACCAGGACGAGCACGGCGACGGCCCGGCCCGTTCCGGGACGCCGCTCGTCGGGGCCGCCGTCGTCGGCGGTCTCGGCGGTCGGTCGTATCAAGGTCACCTCAAGATCATCACCAGTCGCGCACCACCGGACAAGGACCAGAGGGCAACGGACATGACCGCATTCCGGCCATACGTACGATTCCGGCAGGCATCGTACTCATGACCATCGGGGCGTGTCGGAGCCCCACGGTGCGGGCGCCGTCGCCCAGTCCGTCGGCCCGCCGTCGAAGGCCACCGGCGGGAGCGCGTACCGCAGCCACCCCACCCGGCTGTCCCGCTCGGCGAGCCACGGTCCGGGCCCGCCACGGGCGGCAGCCTCCCGTGCGCCCGACAGCGCACCGGACGGGCCCCGCCCCCGGTCCCGCCCGTTCGCCTCCATCGCCGCCGTGTCCGGAGCGGGCTCCGCCGTGTCCGGGATCAGCCCCGCCTCCCGGGTGCCCCGCGCGCGTGCCCCGCCCTTCAGCCACTCGGCCGTCCGCGCCAGCGCCACCCGCACCACGCGCGCGTCCCCGTCCCCCGCCCGATCGGTGAGCGCCCGCAGCACCCCGGCCGCGAGTAGATATCCCGTCCCGTGGTCCAGCGCCTGGGCCGGAAGCACACCGGGCCGCTCGGGAGCGCCCTCGACCACCGCGATGCCGGTGGCGGCCTGGACGAGGCTGTCGAAGCCCCGACGGCCACCCCAGGGCCCGTACGCGCCCCACGCCGACAACTGCGCCACGACCAGGCCCGGTCGCCGCTCGGCCAGCGCCCGCGCGGACAGTCCCTGACGGTCCAGCGCGCCCGGACGGTAGCCCATCACGACCACGTCCGCCGCGCCGAGCAGGTCCTCGAACCGATCCCGGTCCGCGGTCAGGTCCAGCGTCGCCGAGCGTTTCCCGAAACCGGTGTCCATGTGCTGGTCGGGAAGTTCGGGCAGCCAGGGCGGGTCCAGGCGCAGCGCGTCCGCGCCCAGCAGGGCGAGCGTGCGGGTGGCGACCGGGCCCGCGATGACCCGGGTCAGATCCAGCACGCGCAGCCCGGCCGCCGGAAGCAGCGGGGAGCTAGCCAGAGGCACCGGCCCGCGCGCGCCCGGGACCGAGCCGCTCGCGCTCCACCAGAGGCTGTGCGGTCACCGCCACCCCCTGTGCGTGCCCGGCCCACTGGCGCGGTGTCCGCACTGCGACGGCGAGGCCCCCAGCGCCCTGGACCGTCTCCTCCACCTTCAGGGCGGCCCGTCCCGCGAGCACCTCACCGACGGCCTCGGCCGAGGCGTCCCGGGGTAGCCCGAGGGCGTCCAGCAGCCGTCTCCGGTGATGCGGATAGTTGGCATGGGTGCGGACCCAGCCGTCCGCCACCCGCCAGAACCGGGACAGCGGCGCGAACGAGACCGGCGCCCGCCCATCGATCAGCAACCGCCGCTCACTGGTGAACGCGGCCTCCACCGCCCCGTCGTCCACCCGGACCCGCGGCACGCGCACGGGTGCCGCCCCCGCTCCCGCCCGCAGCGCCGCCAACTCCGCCGCCGCCAGCGCGCACACGCTCACAGAGGCCCGCGCCACTTCCCGTACCGGAAGCCGCGCCGGGAGCGTTCCTGATCGTTCGATCACGGAGAGCCGGGCGAGCAGGGTTGGATCGCCGCCCAAAGCGGCCCACGCGTACGAGGTCTCGTCCATAGGGGCACTATGCGGGACCGACCGATCACCCGGCGCGTCGCGCAGGAGACGGGCACAGGGCGAGGAGCGCACAGAAGAGGAGTCCACGAAGGAAGCGCGCGCAAAGGGGCCGAGCGAACGAACATCCGCCCGACCCCTTCATGCGCTCATCGTGCGCCTTCGATCACCGATCAGGCCACGGACACCTGAACGGCCTCTCCCGAAGCGCCCACGGTGGCTGTGGATATGGCCCCAGCCACGACCACGGCACCCCTGGAACCAGTTATCTCGTCACCGCGTCCAGCGCGTCCGCCACGCCCCAGCCGTAGAAGCCGTTGTAGTTCTTCGGCCCCTCGCACACCGCGTCGACCTTGCCGTCGCCGTTGATGTCGTACGGGTTCGTGCACGCCGTGGCGTCGGCCTGCGTGTACAGCAGGGCCTTGACCAGGGCGGGCGGCGCGTACGGGTGGGTCGACTTGATGAGCGCGGCGACACCCGCGACATGCGGCGACGCCATCGACGTACCGGCCATGTAGCCCCAGCGTCCGCCGGGCAGGGTGCCGAGGATCAGGCCGCTGGTCGCCGGGGGCGCCGGGGTCTGATAGGCCGTCGCGTCGCCGCCGGGAGCGGCGATGTCGATGACGCCCCGGCCGTGGTTGGAGAACGACGACTTCAGTCCCTTGGCGCCGGTCGACGCGACCGTCACGATGCCCGGCAGTTGGGTCGGTATGTCGTAGCACTCGGACGGATCGATCACACGCTCACCCGGAGTGGAATCGTTCGGCGAGCCGGGATCGGTGATCTCGTCGGCCGCGAGGTCGTAGTTCTCGTTGCCGGCCGCGGCGACGTTCACCGTGCCCTTCTTCTCCGCGTACTTCGAGGCCCGGGTGATCGCCTCGACGAGGGCCTTCTGGTCCGGGTCGTTCTTGCAGTTGAAGTACCACGGGTCGGTGTAGTAGCTGTTGTTCGTCACGTCGACACCGTGCTCGGCCGCCCACACGAAGCCACAGACGACGGCCTCCGTGTAGAAGAACCCGGCGGTCGTGGACACCTTGATGCCCGACACCTTCACCCCGGGCGCCACGCCGGTCATGCCGACGCCGTTCTTCGCCGCGGCGATCTCACCGGCCACATGGGTGCCGTGCGGGCTCTCCGCCGCGCTCGGCCGCCAGGCACCGTCACTGGTGTCCGGCTTGCCCGTCACACAGTTGACGGACGCCTCGCGGTCGAAGTTCGGGGCGATGTCGGGGTGCGTGTCGTCCACGCCCGTGTCGATCACCGCGACGGTGACCTTGCTGCTGCCGAGCGACTTCTCGTGCGCCTTGTCCGCCTTGATGGCGGGCAGGTCCCACTGGAGCGGCTGCAACGGGTCCTGACCGGCCTCCGCCTCGACGGCGGCCACCTCCTCCGCCGTGAGCACCTTCGGTGTGCCCATGTCCGTGGTCGACTGTGCGGGCAGCGGCGCGGTGCGCGTCGAACCGGCCGACTGTACGCCCCGCACCTTTCTGATCGTTTGAGCGAACTCAGTGTTCGCCGAGTGCACCACGATCACACCGATCTGGTCGTACGCCTGAACGATCGTGCCACCGGCCTTGGCGATGGCCTTCTTCACGGCGGCCGAGGTGCCCTGCCCCTGGCTGACGTTCACGACATAGCTGAGCGAGGGCCCCTGCGCGGCGGGCGTGGCAAGAGGCTCCGCGGCGGAGGCGGTGACGTTCGGCAGGAACGCCACAGCGGTGGCCACGGCCATCCCGACCGGGATCGCGAGGGCACGGCGGTGGCGCGAGTGGGACGCGGTCATGATGAGAGTCTCTCCAGTTCGTCCGCACGAGGAGCGGATCCAGGTGAGCTGTTCGGACAGGTGGGTGACACGGTCGGCCTCGGTCGCGGCGCGGGTCCATGGAGGCGGAACCGCGCCGCGCAGGGCGTACTACCTCACCGCGCGGAGCGCGTTGACGATTCCGGCACCGTAGAAGCCGTTGGAGCGCTTGCCGCCCTCGCACACCGCGTCCTGTGTGCCGTCGCCGTTCTGGTCGTAGGAGGCGGGGCAGGCCGTGTCGTCCGCCTGGGCCTTCAGGAGCCGCTGGAGCTGCGCCGGGGACGCCTTCGGGTGCTCGGACTTCAGCAGCGCGGCCACGCCCGCCGCGTGCGGCGCCGCCATCGAGGTGCCTTGCAGGAAGCCGTACGCGTTGTTCGGCATGGTGGACAGGATGCGGCCGTTCTTGGACGGCGTGTCGGGGATCTGGTAGATCCGGTCGCCGCCCGGCGCCGCCACGTCGACGACCCCCTCACCGTAGGAGGAGTAGTACGACTTGATGTTCTTCACGCCCGTCGCGCTGACCGTCACGACACCCGGCAACTGGGTCGGCACGTCGAAGCACTCGCTCGGGTCGATCGTCCGCTCGACCGGCGTCGAGTCGTCGGGGCTGGAGTCGTCCAGGATCGCGTCCGAGGCCAGATCGTGGTTGGAGTTGCCGGCCGAGGCCAGGTGCAGTGTGCCCTTCTTCTGGGCGTACAACTGCGCCCGGTTCACCGCGTCGACGATCGCCCTCTGGTCCGGGTCGTCCATGCAGTTGTAGAGCCACGGGTCCACGTAGTAGCTGTTGTTCGTTATCTCGACACCGTGATCGGCTGCGAAGACGAACGCGCAGACAACGTTCTCCGGGTAGAACAGCCCGTTGTCCGGGTCGCTCACCTTGATGCTGGACACCTTGACGCCGGGAGCCACCCCGGCGACGCCTATGCCGTTGCGGGCGGCGGCTATCTCACCGGCGACATGGGTGCCGTGGTAGTCCGCGGCGGTGTACGGCCGCCAGGCACCCGCACTGGTGTCCGCCACCCCGCCGACACAGTTCGCCGACTGCGACGCGGAGAAGTTCGGGGCGAGGTCCGGGTGGGTGTCGTCGACGCCCGTGTCGATCACCGCGACCGTGACCTTCGAACTGCCCGGGTTGATCTTCGCCGCCTTGTCCGCGCCGATCGCGCGCAGATCCCACTGATCGGCCTCCAGGGGCTCGCTGCCGGGCGTGGCAGCCGCCTTCACCTCGGCCGCCTCCGCGGTCGTCAGATAGTCCGCCGCGCCCTGGTCCGTGGTGCCCGCGGCGACCAGGGGAGCGGTACGGGTCGCGCCCGCCGACTCCACCCCGCGCACCGTGCGCATCACCGGGCCGAAGTTCGGGTTGGCCGAATGAACAACGATCACCCCGATGTTCGCGTAGGTGGCCACGACCCTGCCGTCGGCCGCGACGATCGCCTTCGTCACCGACTCGATGGTGCGCCGGTCCGTCCTGGTGTTCACCACATACGCCAGGCTCGGCGCGTCCTGCGTGGCCCGGACGCCGCTCTCCGCAGGGGAGGCGGCCGTCGCGGTCGCGGGCAGGAAACCGAGCGAGGCGGTCAGGGACAGCGCGACGGGCACGGCGAGCGCGAGTCGGCGTCTGGAAGGCAGATGAGCCATGGGGTCTCCACATCATCCGGAAAACGGGACCGGCCCAGACACAGGTGGCGTCCGGGCAGGTACATGACGGGTGGTGCAGGGTGAAGCTATCCCCCGAACTCGCTGGTCAGCAATGACCAGAGGCGACGACTTCGGAAAGAACTGATCGAGGTTGAACCGGTCCTCGCGTGGCGCCGTGCACGTTGGACAGGGAGCCGCGCACGATCGACGCCTCCCCGTGGATCACGCACCCGGCCACCACTGTCACGGCCGATCAGATGATCCGCCCCAGCACAAGGACAGATCCGCATGTCCGTACCGCAACCGTCCCCGATCCCCGACCGCGCCCCGACACCTGTGGGCGGCGCACCCGCAACGCGAGGAGACTCCGTGGCCACCGAGACACCGCCACCTTCGAAACAAGAGCACCGGCTCCCCTCGACCGAGGAATTCATCGAGGTGCAGGAGAGTGCGGAGTTCGGTGAACTGCGCCACTCCTACCGCTCGTTCGCGTTCCCGCTGACCGTCGCCTTCATCACCTGGTACCTGCTCTACGTCCTGCTGTCGAACTACGCGGGCGGCTTCATGGGCACCAAGCTCTTCGGCAACATCAATGTGGCCCTGGTCCTGGGACTCGCCCAGTTCGTCACCACGTTCCTGATCGCTTGGTGGTACGCGCGGATCGCCGCGAACAAGTTCGATCCCAAAGCACAAGCGATCAAGTCTCGGATGGAGGGCGGCGAATGAGCCAGTCGATCACGCTCGCGGTCGGCGAAACCCTCGCGGCGACCGCGGCGAGCGAACACCGGACGCTCATCATCAGCCTGTTCGCCGCCTTCGTGGTGGCCACGCTGTTCATCACCGTCTGGGCCGGACGGCAGACCAAGGACGCCGCCGACTTCTACGCGGGCGGGCGACAGTTCACCGGCTTCCAGAACGGCTTGGCCGTCGCGGGCGACTACATGTCCGCCGCGTCCTTCCTCGGTATCGCGGGCGCCATCGCCCTCTCCGGCTACGACGGCTTCCTGTACTCCATCGGCTTCCTCGTCGCCTGGCTGGTCGCCCTGCTGCTGGTCGCCGAGCCCCTGCGCAACTCCGGCCGCTACACCATGGGCGACGTGCTCGCCTACCGGATGCGCCAGCGGCCGGTACGGACCGCGGCCGGAACCTCCACCATCGTCGTGTCGATCTTCTATCTGCTCGCCCAGATGGCCGGCGCCGGTGTGCTCGTGTCCCTGCTCCTGGGTATCACCAGCGACGCCGGAAAGATCGGCATCGTCGCGCTGGTCGGTGTTCTGATGATCGTCTATGTCACGATCGGCGGTATGAAGGGCACCACCTGGGTGCAGATGGTCAAGGCCGTGCTGCTCATGACGGGCGCACTGCTGCTCACCTTCCTGGTGCTGCTCAAGTTCGACTTCAACATCTCCGATCTGCTCGGTACCGCCGCCGACAACAGCGGCAAGGGAGCCGCGTTCCTGGAGCCCGGCCTCAAGTACGGCGTGTCGGAAACCACCAAGATCGACTTCATCTCCCTGGGCATCGCCCTGGTGCTCGGCACCGCCGGTCTGCCGCACATCCTGATCCGCTTCTACACGGTCCCCACCGCACAGGCCGCCCGTAAGTCCGTGATCTGGGCGATCGGCCTGATCGGTGCGTTCTACCTGATGACCCTCGCGCTCGGGTTCGGCGCGGCGGCACTGATCAGTCCCGAGGAGATCACCGCGTCCAACAAGGCCGGAAACACCGCCGCCCCCTTGCTCGCACTCCATCTGGGCGGCGTCGATTCCAATTGGGGCGCGATCCTGCTGGCCACCATCTCCGCGGTCGCCTTCGCCACGATCCTCGCGGTCGTCGCGGGCCTCACTCTCGCCTCGTCGAGTTCGTTCGCCCATGACATCTACGCCAATGTGATCAGGCGCGGCAAGGCCACCGAGAAGGAGGAGGTCCGCGCGGCCCGCCTGGCGACCGTCGGCATCGGTGCTGTCTCCATCCTGCTCGGCGCGCTCGCCCGCGATCTGAACGTCGCCGGCCTGGTCGCCCTCGCCTTCGCCGTCGCCGCCTCCGCCAACCTGCCCACGATCCTCTACAGCCTCTTCTGGAAACGGTTCACCACCCAGGGCGCGCTGTGGTCGATCTACGGCGGTCTGGTCACCGCCGTCGGCCTGGTGCTGTTCTCCCCGGTGGTCTCCGGCAAGGCCACCTCGATGTTCCCCGACGTCGACTTCCACTGGTTCCCGCTGGAGAACCCGGGCATCGTCTCGATCCCGGTCGGCTTCCTGCTCGGCATCATCGGCACCTTCCTGTCGAAGGAGGAGCCGGACAAGGGCAAGTACGCCGAACTGGAGGTCCGTTCCCTGACCGGCACCGGGGCGCACTGACCGATCAGGTTGGGGGCGCACCGCCGGGAGACCGTTCCCGCGCGCGGGAGCCGCTCGGCCGGGCTCGTTGCCGATGCCTGAGGCAGCGGACGAGTCCCGGTCCCGCGCGCGGGGGCCGTTCCCCGGCTTCAACATCGAGCACTCCACCGCCCAGGCCCCGGCCCCGCGCGCGGTGGCCGCGCCACCACGGTCACCATCGATGTCCCAAGGCCAAGTCCCGCTCCCGCGCGCGGGGGCTGCTCCCGTCACCACCGAACAATGCGGCATCGAGACCGTCCCCGCTCCCGCGCGGGGGCCGCTCCCGCCTGGTCACCCCGGCCGGAACCACCCGGCGAGTCCCGGTCCCGCCGGGCGGCTCCGTCATCCGAGCAGTCCGAAGCAGCAGCAACCACCGCGTCCCGCGCGCGGGGACCGCTCCGCAGGACCGGGATCGGGCCGAAGCGCTCGATCCCGGCCTCGCTCCCGTGCACGGGGCCCGCACCGAGGCGGGGCCAAGTCCGTCTCGCCGTACCAGCTACTACCTCGCTCGGGCCCGCACGGGGGCCACCAACACCGTTGCCACCGGGGGGGGATCCGCTCCCTTGTCCCGCGCCGGACACCGCTCCGGCGAGCCCGGGGGTCGGCGTCGACCGGCGGGAGCCCGGTCCAGCGCGCGAGAGGTCGCCCACCGGCTCGGACGGCACCTGGAAACCGCTGCCGAGCCGCCCGTTACCTCACTCCCGAAGGGCAGGGGCCCGTGCGGCCCCATGAGCCGATCACGGCCCCAGCCGAGCCCCTCACCCGCGGGGCCCCCGGACTGCGCCCACACCGATTCCGTGATCCCCAATCCAACTCCGCGCGCGAGAGGCCCGCCCCGCCGAGAGACCCGCCCCCGACGAGCCGCACCCACACCTCATCCGGCCCCAGCGACCCTCGATCCGCCCCCGACCGCACCCCCGAGCCGTTCCTCCTCCAACCCGTCCTCCCCGATCCGCCTTCCCGGCCCGGGACCCTCCAGACCAGCCCTCCACCCCCAGCCCTCACCCACCCCAGACCCCACCCAGCCACGCCACCACACCCATCACCACACCCATCACCATCTCGATCAACCGATCGTAGGGATCTACGACGTGACCTCCCGATCCCTCGTGGGATCAAGCACATCAGAATGTCCGAACGGTCGCGTAGGCTCGCAGGTGTCGGAAGCCCGGAACGTTTGTGATCGATCGGCCGTTGATCGGGTCGAGTCGTGATCGAACAGATCAATGATCGAACCGACTGATGACCCAGGACGAGGGAAGGGGGTCCCCGTGCTCATCGACACCTACGGACGAGTGGCCACCGACCTGAGGGTCTCGCTCACCGACCGCTGCAATCTGCGCTGTACGTACTGCATGCCCGAAGAGGGCCTGCAATGGCTGGCGAAGACCGATCTGCTGACGGACGACGAGATCGTCCGCCTGATCGACATCGCGGTCACCTCCCTCGGTGTCGAGGAGGTCCGCTTCACCGGCGGCGAGCCCCTGCTGCGTCCCGGGCTGGTCGGCATCGTGGAGCGTGTCGCCGCCCTCACGCCCCGCCCGCAGATGTCCCTGACCAGCAACGGCATCGGCCTCAAGCGCACGGCCGCCGCCCTTGGGGCCGCCGGTCTGGACCGGGTCAACGTCTCTCTGGACACCCTTCGGCCAGACGTTTTCAAGACCCTCACCCGTCGCGACCGCCACCAGGACGTCATCGACGGTCTGACCGCCGCCCACGAGGCCGGACTGACCCCGGTCAAGGTCAACTCCGTACTGATGCCGGGGCTCAACGACGACGAGGCCCCCGACCTTCTCTCCTGGGCGATCGAGCGGGGTTACGAACTGCGCTTCATCGAGCAGATGCCTCTCGACGCCCAGCACGGCTGGAAGCGCGACGGAATGATCACGGCCGGTGACATCCTGACCTCCCTGCGCACGCGGTTCACCCTCGCTCCCGAGGGCAAGCAGGCCCGGGGCTCGGCGCCCGCCGAACGCTGGCTGGTCGACGGCGGTCCGCACCGCGTCGGTGTCATCGCCTCCGTCACCCGCCCCTTCTGCTCCGCCTGCGACCGCACCCGCCTCACCGCCGACGGCCAGGTCCGCACCTGTCTGTTCGCCCGCGAGGAGACGGACCTGCGCGAGGCCCTGCGCTCCGGCGCCCCCGACGAGGAGATAGCCCGCATCTGGCGCCTGGCCATGTGGGGCAAGAAGGCCGGCGCGGGCCTGGACGACCCGACCTTTGTACAGCCGGACCGGCCGATGTCCGCGATCGGCGGCTAGCGAGCTCGCGGCGACTCGTGCCGACCGACGCCCGTTCCTGCTGACCCCGGCCGTAAGGGCGCCCTATGCCCCTGCTCCCGCCCCGCCGCCCCCGTCCCATTCCTCGAAGCGGACGACATCCTTCAGGAACCCCCGCACCCCCAGGAACTGCGACAGATGCTCGCGATGTTCCTCGCACGCGAGCCAGGTCTTCCGCCGCTCCGGCGTGTGCAGCTTCGGGTTGTTCCACGCCAGCACCCACACCGCAGCGACGCGACAGCCCTTCGCGGAACAGATGGGTGATGCGGGATCAGCGGGATCAGGGGTCGTCGGAAAGACGTTCACTCTCCGACCCTAACCTGATCGGCACAGGGCCTGATCACATGATCGTCGTCCACCTGATCACTCGATCACAGCCCAACCCCGTAGATCCCGTAGAGAGATCCCCGGACCCCCCCGGATCCCCTGAGATCGTTTGATCATTCGATGAGGTCGCAGCGATCAAGTCGCACAAAAGGCGACGCCGAGCAGCCACGGGGGGAGCTGCCCGGCGTCGGTCTGTCGCTCCGACGGGGGATGCGGAGCGCGTACGAAGTATGTCATGGGTAACCACTCGCCCGGCACCGGAACAACAGGATTGATCTGAGCTTTTACCGACAGTGGAATTGCACTCTGTCTAGGCGGACCGCTCGGTGTGTCCGGCCGCTCCGTCCTCCGTCGCGGACTCCGCGAAGCTCCCATCGGCGGCCCGCGGGGGCATGATCATCGGCTTCGGCTGCACCGTCACGAACGTCGTCGGCAGCGACGAAACGTTCTCCCGCCCGGCGTTGGCGATCACCACCGCGATATAGGGGAGGACCACCCCGAGCACCAGCGCCACGATCGCGACGTGCCGTTCGACGTTCCACAGCACCGCGGCGAGGACCACCGAGACCGTGCGCAGGGACATCGAGATGATGTACCGGCGCTGCCGTCCCCGGACGTCGTCCTGGAGTCCCTGCCGGGCCCCGGTGATCCGGAACACCTGGGCGCCGCCGCCGTCGCGCTGCTTCCGCATCACATTCCACCATCCGCCCACAGGGGACTCGTCCCCGTCCCGATCCCGGCCCGCACCGGCAGCAGGACCGGCCCGGACAGCGTCCACGTTACGCCGCGCCTGCGCCGCATTCGAGACCGGGTCGCCCTGCCGCCCGAGTGAGCGCCCCGGGCCATGAACCGTACGGGCGAACCCGACATGCGCCGTACGGCCACCGGGCCGACACTGGGCGGTATCTGCTCACGTCGGGCGGTGCGAGGAGGTAGTCATGGGCTGGTTGTGGGCCATCATCGTGGGCTTCGTGCTCGGTCTGATCGCCAAGGCCATCATCCCGGGCAAGCAGCACAGCCCGCTCTGGCTGACCACGATCTTCGGCATGCTCGGCGCGCTCGCCGGCAACGCCATCGCCCGCGGTCTGGGGGTCGCGGCGACCCCGGGTATCGACTGGAGCCGCCATCTCTTCCAGTTGGTCGCCGCGATCATCATCGTCTTCCTCGGCGACATGGCCTACACGGCGACGCTGGGCAAGCGCAAGCAGCAGCGCAGCCAGCACACCTGACGCACCTCGCCCCGGCTGCGACACCCGACGTCCGGGTGATCGAATGATCATGCGGTGCCACGATCGAAGGACCGTGGCACCGCATTGATGATCGATTGAGCGATCGGCAGGGAGGTGGCGGGAACGATCGGCGGCGTGTTCGACAGATCAGTCGATCGGCCCCCCACCGATCCGCACCCCCCATGCACCGCCGATCAGGCTCCGCCCTCACGGCGGGTCAGCCCCCCGACCGCCGATCAGACCCCGCTCACCGCGACAGCCGCCAGATTCCGCTTCCCCCGTCGCAGCACCAGCCACTTCCCGTGCAGCAGATCCCCGGCAGTGGGCACGGCGTCCTCGGCGGTCACCTTGACGTTGTTCACGTAGGCGCCGCCCTCCTTCACCGTCCGCCGCGCCGCCGACTTGCTCGCCACCAGCCCCACCGCGGCGAACAGATCTACCACCGGCACCAGCCCGGACACCTCGATGTGCGGCACCTCGGTCAGCGCGGCGACGAGCGTCCGCTCGTCCAGCGATTCCAGCTCGCCCTGTCCGAACAGCGCCCGGCTCGCGGCGATCACGGCCTCGGTCTGCGCGGCGCCGTGCACCAGCGTCGTCAGCTCCTCCGCCAGCGCCCGCTGTGCGGCCCGCGCCTGCGGACGCTCCCGGGTCTGCTCCTCCAGCTCCTCCAGTTCCGCACGGGACCTGAAGGACAGGATCCGCAGGTATGTGGAGACATCCCGGTCGTCCACATTCAGCCAGAACTGGTAGAACGCGTACGGCGATGTCATGTCCGGGTCCAGCCAGACGGCGCCGCTCTCGGTCTTGCCGAACTTGGTGCCGTCCGCCTTGGTCATCAACGGCGTCGCCAGCGCGTGCACCTGGGCCCGCGGCTCCAGCCGGTGGATCAGGTCGAGCCCGGCCGTGAGATTGCCCCACTGATCGCTGCCGCCCTGCTGGAGCGTGCAGCCATGACGCCGGTACAGCTCCAGGAAGTCCATGGCCTGGAGCAGTTGGTAGCTGAACTCGGTGTAGCTGATGCCCTCCTCGGACTCCAGCCGACGGGCGACCGAGTCCTTGGTGAGCATTTTGTTGACCCGGAAGTGCTTGCCGATGTCCCGCAGGAACTCGATGGCGGACAGCCCGGCGGTCCAGTCCAGGTTGTTCACCATCACGGCGGCGTTGTCGCCCTCGAAGGACAGGAACGGCTCGATCTGCGACCGCAGCCGGCCGACCCAGGCGGCGACCGTCTCCGGGGCGTTCAGCGTGCGCTCCGCGGTCGGGCGCGGGTCGCCGATCTGACCGGTGGCGCCACCGACCAGGGCCAGCGGACGCAGGCCCGCCTGCTGGAGCCGGCGCATGGTGAGCACCTGGACCAGATGCCCCACATGCAGACTGGACGCCGTCGGATCGAAGCCGCAATAGAACGTGACGGGGCCGTCCGCGAGCGCCTTGCGCAAAGCGTCCTCATCGGTGGACTGGGCGAACAGCCCGCGCCACTTCAGCTCGTCGACGATGTCCGTCACGGTTCTCGTGTCTCCTCGAAAGATCTTCTGAGATCTTCTGTGATCTTTTGATCGAATGATCTACTGATGGCCGTTCGAACGATCGTCGGGTGGGTCGGACGCCACCCGACGCCGAACGAACGTCTACGAGGTTATACGCCCTGGCTGACCGAGCTCATATTGAAATCCGGCACCCGCAGCGGGGGCATCGCCGCGCGTGTGAACCAGTCGCTCCACTCCCTGGGCAGCGTCTTCTCGGTGCGCCCGGCCTCGGCGGCCCGGCCCAGCAGATCCACCGGCGACTCGTTGAACCGGAAGTTGTTCACCTCGCCGGTCACCTCACCGTTCTCCACCAGGTACACACCGTCCCGGGTCAGTCCGGTGAGCAGCAGCGTCGCGGGATCGACCTCACGGATGTACCAGAGGCAGGTGAGCAGCAGCCCCCGCTCGGTGGCCGCCACCATCTCCTCCAGGGAGCGGTCCGTGCCGCCGTCCAGGATCAGGTTCCCGATGTTCGGTGCGACGGGCAGCCCGGTCAGCGCGGCACTGTGTCGGCTGGTGGTCAGCCGGTGCAGCTCACCCGCGCGCATCCAGTCCGTGGGGCCGAGCGGCAGCCCGTTGTCGAAGACCGACTGATCACCGCCCGACGAGTGGGCGATCATGAACGGCGCCGACTCCAGCCCCGGTTCGTTCGGATCGCTGCGGAGCGTCAGCGGCAGCCCGGCGAGCCGTTCACCGATCCGGGTCCCGCCGGACTTGGAGAACACCGTCCGGCCCTCGGCCGCGTCCCGGCCCGACGCCGACCACATCTGGTAGATCAGCAGATCCGCGACCGCGGTCGGCGGCAGCAGCGTCTCGTACCGCCCGGCCGGCAGCTCCACCCGCCGCTCGGCCCAGCCCAGCCGTACGGCCAGCTCCGCGTCCAGCGCCGCCGGGTCGACGTCCTTGAAGTCCCGTGTCGAACGTCCCGCCCACGCCGAGCGGGTGCGGTCGGGCGACTTGGCGTTCAGCTCCAGCGTGCCGGTCGGCTGATCGTGCCGCAGCCGCAGCCCGGTCGACGTACCGACATAGGTCGACACCAGCTCGTGATTGGCGAAACCGTACAGCTCCCGACCGCCCTCCCGCGCGCGGGCGAACGCCTCGCCCAGCGCGGGCGCGAAGTCGGCGAACACCGTGGACGAGGTCGCCGCGGGCGCGTCGGTGAAGTCAGGGCTCGCGGGGACGCCGGTCACCAGCGGCTGGGCGTCCTCGGCCGGACCGGCGCCCCGGGCGGCGGCCTCGGCGGCCCGCACCAGCGGCTCCAGCTCGTCCGCCGTCACCGCGGCCCGTGAGACCACCCCGGAGGCCGTGCCCTCCTTGCCGTCCACGGTCGCCACGACCGTGAGCGTCCGCCCGCGGGTGACCCCGTTCGTGGTGAGCGCGTTGCCCGCCCAGCGCAGATTGGCGGTCGAATGCTCATCCGCGATCACGACACACCCATCGGCGCGCGAAAGCTCAAGAGCACGCTCGACCATCTCGTACGGCTTGCTGACGGCGGCGCTCATCGCCCGGCCTCCTGGATCGTGGTGAGACTGCGCTGTCCCGGGAGACGGCCCCAGGGACCCCGGCGGAACCCGGTCATGGCCCTCATCGGCCCGCCTCCTGCGTGGTGTTGAGGATGTTGACGCCCTTGAAGAGCGCGGACGGGCAGCCGTGCGAGACCGCCGCGACCTGGCCCGGCTGGGCCTTGCCGCAGTTGAAGGCGCCGCCCAGGACATAGGTGCCCGGCCCGCCGACGGCCGCCATGGAGCCCCAGAAGTCGGTCGTGGTCGCCTGATAGGCCACGTCCTTGAGCTGCCCGGTGATCCGGCCGTTCTCGATCCGGAAGAACCGCTGACCGGTGAACTGGAAGTTGTACCGCTGCATGTCGATCGACCAGGAACGATCACCGACCACATAGATGCCCCGGTCCACGCTCCCGATCAGATCCTCCGTGGACAGCCCCGCCGGATCGGGTTGGAGCGACACATTGGCCATCCGCTGCACCGGCACATGTCCGGGCGAGTCGGCGAACGCGCACCCGTTGGACCGCTCGAACCCGGTCAGCCGGGCGATCCGCCGGTCGAGCTGGTACCCCACCAGGGTGCCGTCCCTGACCAGGTCCCAGGACTGCGCCGCCACCCCCTCGTCGTCGTACCCGATCGTCGCGAGCCCGTGCTCCGCCGTACGGTCACCGGTCACGTTCATCAGGTCCGAGCCGTACCGGAGCTTGCCGAGCTGATCGAACGTGGCGAAGGAGGTGCCGGCGTAGGCGGCCTCGTAGCCGAGCGCGCGATCGAGTTCCGTCGCGTGCCCGATCGATTCATGAATGGTCAGCCACAGGTTCGAAGGATCAACGACCAGATCGTACGATCCCGGCTCGACGCTCGGGGCGCGCATCTTCTCGGCGAGCAGCCCCGGGATCCGCTCCAGCTCCCCGTCCCAGTCCCAGCCGGTGCCGGTCAGATACTCCCAGCCCCGTCCGACCGGGGGCGCGAGCGTGCGCATGGAGTCGAACTCACCGCTGGAGTCGTCCACCGACACCGCCGTGAGCTGCGGATGCAGCCGCACCCGCTGCTGGGTCGTGACGGTCCCGGCCGTATCCGCATAGAACTTGTTCTCGTGCACGGTCAGCAGCGAGGCGTCCACATGATCGACCCCGTCCGCCGCCAGCAGCCGCCCGCTCCACTCGGCGAGCAGCCCCGACTTCTCCTCGTCCGGCACACCGAACGGATCGATCTCGTACGAGGAGATCCAGGTCCGGTCGGCGTGAACGGGTTCGTCGGCCAGTTCCACCCGCTCATTCGATCCCGCCGCCGTGATCACTTGAGCGGAGAGCTTCGCCATGGCCACCGCCTGAGCGGCGACCTTCGCGGCGGCGTCCATGGTCAGATCCACGCCCGACGCGAACCCCCAGGTCCCGCCGTGCACCACGCGCACCGCGTACCCGAGGTCGGTGGTGTCCGACGACCCGGACGGCCTGCCGTCGCGCAGCCGCCAGGACGCGCTGCGCACCCGCTCCAGCCGGAAGTCGGCATGCTCCGCCCCCAGCGCACGCGCGCGTGCCAGCGCCGCGTCCGCCAGGGCGCGCAGCGGAAGCGCCGTGAAGGCTTCGTCGATGGTATGAGGCACCGAGGGTCTCCCTGCTGTCGTCGCCTGTCGGCTCCGATCATGTCGCGTACGCGGGTGTGCGGACCACACGTTTGCCACCGCCGCGCGGCGGCGATCTGTAGGGATCCGACAGCGAGCCCCGCGAGCCACTGTCGGTGCCCGAATGCCCGCCCGGCCAGGGCGACCGATAGGTTTCCGGTAAAGCCGCCCGTCGACCCGATGCTCGGGCGGATATGTCAGACCCCTATCGAAAGGGTGATCCGTTGAGCCGCTCGGTTCTCGTCACCGGAGGCAACCGGGGCATCGGCCTCGCCATCGCCCGCGCATTCGCCGACGCCGGCGACAAGGTCGCGATCACATACCGCTCGGGCGAGCCGCCGGCCGCCCTCACGGAACTCGGCTGCCTCGCCGTGAAGTGCGACATCACCGACACCGAGCAGGTGGAGCAGGCGTACAAGGAGATCGAGGACGCGCACGGCTCCGTCGAGGTCCTGGTCGCCAACGCCGGCATCACCAAGGACCAACTCCTGATGCGGATGTCCGAGGATGAGTTCACCTCGGTCGTCGACACCAACCTCACCGGCACCTTCCGGGTCGTCAAGCGGGCCAACCGCGGCATGCTGCGCGCCAAGAAGGGCCGCGTCGTGCTCATCTCGTCGGTGGTCGGTCTGCTCGGCAGCGCCGGTCAGGCCAATTACGCCGCCTCCAAGGCCGCTCTGGTCGGTTTTGCTCGTTCGCTCAGCCGTGAGCTGGGATCGCGCAACATCACGTTCAACGTGGTCGCGCCCGGCTTCGTCGACACCGACATGACCAAGGTGCTCACCGACGAACAGCGCGCGAACATCGTCAAGCAGGTGCCGCTGGGCCGCTACGCGACGCCCGAGGAGGTCGCCGCGACGGTGCGGTTCCTGGCCTCGGACGACGCCTCGTACATCACTGGAGCCGTCATCCCCGTTGACGGCGGACTGGGAATGGGTCACTGATCACCATGAGCGGAATCCTCGATGGCAAGCGCGTTCTGATCACCGGTGTGCTGATGGAGTCCTCCATCGCCTTCCACGCGGCGAAGCTGGCCCAGGAGCAGGGCGCCGAGATCATCCTGACCGCGTTCCCGCGGCCCACCCTGACCGAGCGCATCGCCCGCAAGCTGCCCAAGCCCACCAAGGTCATCGAGCTGGACGTCAGCAACGACGAGCACCTCGCGCGCCTGGCCGACCTGGTCGGCGAGGAGCTGGGCGGCCTCGACGGCGTCGTGCACTCCATCGGCTTCGCCCCGCAGGACGCGCTCGGTGGCAACTTCCTCAACACGCCCTTCGAGTCCGTGGCGACCGCCATGCATGTCTCGGCGTTCTCCCTGAAGTCGCTCACCATGGCGTGCCTGCCGCTGATGCAGAACGGCGGCTCGGTCGTCGGCCTCACCTTCGACGCCCAGTACGCCTGGCCGCAGTACGACTGGATGGGCCCCACGAAGGCGGCCCTGGAGGCCACCAGCCGCTACATCGCCCGCGACCTCGGCAAGCAGAACATCCGCTGCAACCTGATCTCCGCCGGGCCGCTCGGCTCCATGGCCGCCAAGTCCATCCCGGGCTTCAGCGACCTGGCCGCGGTCTGGGACAGCCGCTCCCCGCTGGAGTGGGACCTCAAGGACCCCGAGCCGGCCGGCCGCGGCATCGTCGCGCTGCTCAGCGACTGGTTCCCGAAGACCACCGGCGAGATCATCCACGTCGACGGCGGACTGCACGCCATCGGCGCCTGAACACCACGGCTACCCGCCGAGGGCCCGCGTCCCGCACAGGATCCAGGGGACGCGGGCCTTCGTCATGCCGGACGCGGGCTTTCGCCGTCACCGGGCGCGAGTCCTCGACGTCACCGGACGACGACCCACGGCGTCTCCGGGCGTGTCCCCCGTTCGGCCCATCCGGCCGGGCGGGACCCGCCCGCAACCGGGCACCCTGGGAGAGGCGTTCACTTCCCGCCTTCCTCCCCTGCACGACCCAGCACGACCCGGCACGGCCGAGGAGGTCCCCCTTGTGCGCTTCTCCCGCAGCATGGCCTCAGCGACCCTTGCCGCCGCCCTCGTGCTGGCGGCGCCGCTCGCAACCGCGGCCCACGCGCGCGGGGACGCGGAGAACGCCCTGTCCGGCGCCGAGTGCCGCACCCGTGTCGACGGCTCGCACGTGACCGCCTACTGCCACAACCCTTACCCCGAGACGGATCGGCTGCGGCTGCACATCGAGTGCGCGCGCTGGTGGGACCTCGACAGCGACGGCCGGGCCACCGACGCCCGGCCCGCGACGACCGTACGGCTCGCCGGGCGCTGCTGGAAGGAGGTCCGCGCGGCCTGGGTCAGCCACCAGCACCGGGGGAGCTGAACCGCGCGGGGCGGCACAGGAACGGATAGCTCGCCGCTTCCGCGCCCGCCGTATCGGCGTCCCGCGCGCGGATGGCGTCCAGCAGGCGCGCGTGGTCCATGTGCGTGTCCGGCGTCAACTCCTCGCCGATGTCCTCGCGCAGCCAGTCCCGCAGCACCTCGCCCAGGTCCGCGTACATCTGCGTCATGGCGTCGTTGTGCGAGGCCGCCACCACCGCCAGGTGGAAGGTCGCGTCGGCGGTCACGAACACCTCCGCGTCCCCGGTGTGCCACGCCTCCTCGCGCCGCTCCAGGAGGGCTCCCAACTGCTTGAGGTCCTTCTCGGTCCGCCGCTCGGCGGCCAGCCGGGCGGCGGCCGACTCCAGGGTGGAACGCAGCTCCGCGATATGGCGCGGGTCGGCGTCCGCGAACCGGCGGTGCATCACACCCGCCAGCTCACTCGTGGCCACGACATAGGTGCCGGAGCCCTGGCGGATGTCGAGCAGACCGTTGTGCGCGAGCGCGCGGACCGCCTCACGGACCGTGTTGCGGGCGACGCCGAGCTGCTCGACCAGCTCCGGCTCGGTCGGAATGCGCGAGCCGACCGGCCACTCACCGGACGTGATCTGGTTCCGCAGCGCCGCGATGACCTGCTCGGACAGGGCCGAGCGACGCGGATGGCTCAGGGGCATGGCACCTCATGGCTCACAGGGGCCGGCGGGATGACGGACGCCGGACAGCGGACGAGCAGGAACGAGCAAGGACGAGTGAGAACGAACAAGAACACCGAAAACGAGCAGAGGTCGGCAGAGACCGGCAAGGGCCGCCCGGTACGAGCGCAGACGAGCACGGGCCGGCACGGACGAACCATGGACAACCAATCATCCCATGATTCTATGATGGAGCCCATGCAGCGCGAGGAAACGACCACGACCACGACAGCACCCGTCGGCAGTTCGGCCGGTACCGCCCCCGAGTCGTCCGGACGCGACGGCACGCGCGCGTGGGCGATGCGTCTGCTGGTCGTCGGCATCGTGCTCGCCGCGGTCAACCTCCGCCCCGCGATCACCAGCCTCGGCGCCCTCCTCGAAGACGTCCGCGACGGCCTCGGCATGAGCGGCAGCGTGGCCGGACTGCTCACCTCGGTCCCCCCGCTCTGCTTCGCGGTCTTCGGCGTCATGGCGCCCCGCCTGGCCCGCCGCTTCGGCCCCGCCGCGGTCGTGTGCGCGGGCATGGCCGCGATCACCGCGGGCCTGCTCATACGACCGTACGCGGGCGGTACGGCGGGCTTCCTGGCCGCCAGCGCCCTCGCCCTGATGGGCATCGCGGTGAGCAACGTCCTGATGCCGGTGATCGTCAAGCGCTGGTTCCCGGACCGGGTCGGCCCCATGACCGGCCTGTACTCCATGGCCCTCGCCTTCGGCACGTCCATCGCGGCGGCGGTCACCGTCCCCGTCGCCGGCGCCCTGGGCGGCTGGCAGCCGGGCCTCGCCGTCTGGGCGGCGGTCGCCGCCGTGGCCGTACTCCCGTGGATCCCGTTCGTACGGAAGCCGGGGGCACCCTCGGAGACCGGCCCGCGCGCGTCGACCGGGACCCGCGCCCAGGGCCCGGCGCGGACCAACACGCAAGGGCCGGTCGGAACGGACACCCGCGGGACGGCCGAGACCGCCACGGGTCGGTCCCCCGGGACCGGCACGCAGGAACCCATGCGAACGACGCCGCAAGGACCGGACGGGCGTCCCGCGCGCGAGGAGCCGCCCGTCCGCCTGTGGATCACCCGCAGCCGCACCGCCTGGGCGCTCGCGGTGTTCTTCGGGCTCCAGGCCACCGCCGCCTACATCACCATGGGCTGGATGGCGCAGATCTTCCGTGACGCAGGCGTCTCCGCCGACACCGCCGGACTGCTGCTCGCCGTGACGATGGTGATGGGCGTGCCGCTCGCCTTCGTCATCCCCCGCCTGGCCACCCGGCTGCCCCACCAGGGCCCCATCGTGCTCGTCCTCGGTGCGTGCGGCCTGGCCGGATACGCGGGCCTGTACTTCGCCCCCGCGGGTGGCGCCTGGGCCTGGGCCGTCCTGCTCGGCATCTCCAACTGCGCCTTCCCGCTGGCCCTGACGATGGTCGGCATGCGCGCGAGGACCGGCACGGGCGTGGCCCAGCTCTCCGCCTTCGCCCAGAGCACGGGCTATCTGATCTCCATTCCCGGCCCGCTCCTGGTCGGCGTCCTGTACCAGCACAGCGGCGGCTGGGGAGTGCCCATCGCCCTGATGGCGGCCCTGATGATCCCGCAGATCCTGGTCGGCCTCCTCGCGGGCCGCGCCCGGACGGTCGAGGAGGAGGCGGGCGCGAGGGCGGAGGCGCAGTCGGGGGCACGCTGAGGGGCGAGCGGGAGCGATGGAGCGGCGCCGCGCGTTCCGAGCCCCCGCCATCCCCGTCCCCGCCATCCCCGCCCCGCCCCCTCCCATCGCCTCCCTCCCTCATCCGCTCACTCCCCCCGACCCCCCTGACGGCTCTCCGCCCCGGGATGGGACACTGACCGCATGGTGCTAGACCCGAATCCCCAGAACGGCCAGAAGAAGATGCTGCTCATCTTCGGCTCGTTCTTCGCCATCTTCGTGATCATCGGCATCATCGCGACGATCGTCTCGCCCTGACGGTCGCGCACTCCGGTACCCCGGCACCCGCCCGTCGGCGCGGGTCACGCCCGTCGCCACGATGACTCGGGCCCGCATGGATTCGCCCGGCGGTGCCCGGTGGTGGGGATAGCCCCACCATCCCCTAGGGGGTCAGGGTCAGGGTCAAGTGGGTGGATCTCCGGATGGGTTGAGGGCCGGGGAGTCCGTACCTTCGAAGTGTGGCCGCGAGCAGCGGGCGCTCACCCCTCGAAGACGCGGAGGCACTCATGTCGGCCCCTATGTACACCCGGCCCCACCCGGCCAGCACGGGCCGTACCGTCACTCGTCTGCCCTGGTGGGCCCTCGCCCTGCCGACTCTCGCGTTCGTCACGCTGCTCGCGCTGATACTCAACCCCGCCGACGCCCACGCGGCCGGTGGCGAGCCCGCCATCACCCACATCCTGGACGCGATCCGGCAGGTGATCGCCCGCTGACCGAAGGCGGTGGCACCGCGTGCCCTCCCCACCCCGCCCCAGCCCTCGAAAACCGGGCGAATCCCCTAGTCAACTCCCTGCGCCCCATGGCGTGTTTCATGCGAAGCTGGGGCCATGAGCGTCGCAGAACCCCGCAGGATTGTCCTCTTCCGGCATGCGAAAGCCGACTGGCCCCAGGTGAACGACCATGAGCGTCCGCTCGCCGAGCGAGGCCGTCTCGACGCCGCCGAGGCCGGCCGCAGACTCACCGACACGGGCATCGCCTTCGATCTGGCCCTGTGCTCCACAGCGACCCGGACCCGCGAGACCTGGAAGCTCGCCGTCCAGGAGTTCCCGCACCGGCCGAAGACCGTCTATGAGGAGCGGATCTACGAGGCCGCCCCCGGCGATCTGATCGCGCTGCTCAACGAGACACCCGACGATGTCCGCAACATCCTGCTGATCGGCCACAACCCCGGCGTCCAGGGCCTCGCCGAGGTCCTCTCGGGCACCGCCGAGGCCGAGCCACGCGAGCGGCTGAGCCGCCGGGGCTTCCCGGCCGCCGCCTTCGCTGTCCTGACGACCGACAGCCCCTGGAAGAACGTGGAGCCGGGCACAGCGGCACTGGCCGACTTCTGGGCCCCGTCCGAGTGACGACCGCGTAGGACACCCCGGAGCACACCAGCACCCCACCCGGACCGCCTCAACCAGCCCGCCGGAGCAGTACGACGCCGTACGAGCCGATCGGCTGTTCGATCAGATCAGAAGGGGTACGGCATCAGACGGTGCCGTACCCCCTCACCGCCAGTCGGCGTCGTCCCGCGCGCCCGCCCCGAAACGCAGGGGCCGCCCACCCGCACAGCACCCCCTTGAGGCACCCGGCACCCGGCACCCATAACGGAACCCGAAGACCACCCCGAAGCCCCGCAGGGACCAGTCACTCCTCGTCGTGCGTATCCGCCGCCTCGACCTCTTCCCGGGTCACCCCGAGCAGATACAGCACGGTGTCCAGGAACGGCACGTTCACCGCCGTGTGGGCGGCCTCCCGTACCACCGGCTTGGCATTGAAGGCCACCCCCAGCCCGGCCGCGTTGAGCATGTCCAGATCATTCGCGCCATCGCCGATGGCGACCGTCTGCGACAGCGGTACGCCCGCCTCCGCCGCGAAACGCCGGAGCAGTCGGGCCTTGCCCGCCCGGTCCACGATCTCGCCGGTGACCCGGCCGGTGAGTTTGCCGCCGACGATCTCCAGCGTGTTGGCCTGCGCGAAGTCCAGCCCCAGCCGCTCCTTGAGGTCATCGGTGACCTGCGTGAACCCGCCGGACACCACCCCGACTTGATACCCGAGCCGCTTCAGCGTGCGGATCAGGGTCCGCGCGCCCGGCGTCAGCCGAACCTCGCTGCGCACCTTGTCCACCACCGAGGCGTCCAGTCCTTCGAGCAGCGCCACGCGCGCGTGCAGCGACTGTTCGAAGTCCAGTTCGCCGCGCATGGCCGCCGCGGTCACCTCGGCGACCTTGTCCTCGCACCCGGCGTGCGCGGCGAACAGCTCGATCACCTCGTCCTGGATGAGCGTGGAATCCACGTCCATCACCACCAGCCGCTGGGCCCGCCGGTGCAGTCCGGCCGCGACCACCGCGATGTCCACCCCGAGGGCGGCGGCCCCGGTGGCCAGCGAAGTGCGCAGCGCCTCCGTCCCGACTCCGGACACCGCGAACTCCACGGCGGTGACCGGATACTTGGCCAGCCGGAAGATACGGTCGATGTTGCCGCCGGCCGCGGTGATCCGCGCGGCGATGGCCGCCGTCGCCTCGGCGGTCAGCGGATGACCGAGGACGGTCACCAGGGAGCGGCCCATCCCACGTGGCCGGTTGTCGCCGGTCCCGGAGATGATCTCCGCCTGTAGCTTCATCGATTCTGCCCAGCTATGGACGGTCGCCCGCAGCTCGCCCGCCAGCCCCTGCGGTGGCTCCGTGACGAGCGCGCACAGCGTGATCCGGCCACGGGTGACGACCTGCTCGATATCGACCACATCGACCGAGAAGGCGGCGAGGGTGTCGAAGAGACCAGCCGTGATGCCCGGCCGGTCCTTGCCGAAGATCTTGACCAGGAGGGTGGGGAAGTCTGAGGTCTGCGAAGGGCTCATGGTGCCTCCACCGTATCCGGCACCCAGTGCCTACCGCCTCCGTGGTCCGTCTGGCGGACACGGAACAATGGATGTCCGATCAGTGTCGTACACCCGAAAAATCACCTCTCGTATGCACCTCGTCCGAGGCTCGCACGAGGTTCGTACGGGGTGCAGGCAAGGTGCGTACGAGATGCCTACGGGATTCAGCGACGGCCGTTCGGCCGGCCGGGCGGCGGAGGCGGCCCGTCCTCCGGCGAGGTCGGCGGCCACCGGGGCAGCGGGGGAGCAGGCGGTACGGCCGGCGCGGCCTCGGTGGGCGCCCCGTGGACGCCGCCCGACGACCTCTCGACCCCGTCCACCACCCCCTCGGCCCCGTCCACTGACCCACCGGCCCTGTACGCCGACCCGGCCCCGTCCGCCGGTCCGTCACTCGGCGCGACGAACGGTTCGGCATCGACCCGACCCGCACCACCTGGCCATCCCGACCGCCCCGGTTCCCGCCCCTCACCTCGCCCCTCCGAACCCAGGCGCGCCCCTTCGCCCCGCCCGTCCCCCACCCTCCGCAGATAAGGATTCGTCGCCGCGCTGGGCGGCCGATACGGCACCCCCGGCGCGTACGGCCCCGCCCGCTCCGCCGATCCCGATGCGTACGGCCCCACCCCCGGCGCGTATGCCCCTGCCCCTGACCCTTCCGCTACGCCCCTCACGTCACCGAGTGCCACCCCAGCCCCACTTCCCACCCCCACCACTTCCCCGTCCATCCCCACAGCCTGCCGCCCCGCCGCCCCCGTGCCCCACGCCAGCAACGCCCCCAGAACTCCGGCCCCGACCCCCCACACCGCGCCCAGCGCCATCCCCGCCCCGAGATGCCCCCGCAGTTCGATACCGGCACCGAAGGCATCGACGCCGAGCACCGACAGCGAGGCGTTCACCGAAACACCGGCCAGCCACCCGAGCACCGGCAGCGCCACCGCCGTAGCAACCCCCAAAGGCACCGCACACCGCCAAACAAACCCAAGAAGAGCACCCCCACCCCCACCCCCGCTCCCACCACCCCCAAACCGAACAACCCTCCCCACCGGCGTCCGCACCCCCGTCCACACTCCCGCCAGCAGCATCAGCACCCCCACTCCGACCGCCAGCAACCAGACCCGCCCGTCCAGTTCCGCCAGCCGACCAAGCGTGACCGGGCCGTCCGACTCGGCCAGCAGATCGTCCAGGGGATCCGGCAGGAACTGCACCAATGGGCCGGTCGCATCACCCTCGTACGGCACGAAGAGGCCGATCGGGACGCCGAGCCACACCCCGTTCGGCGCACCCAGCAGCGCCGCGCCGACGATCCGCCGGGGATGCTCGTCGCCGATCGCCGCGTACCCCGCCGCCGCGAGCCCCGCCGCGACCGCCACCAACAACACGGCGACCAGTGACGACACCGCGGGCCGCACCACCCGGTGGACGAAGGCGAGCCCGCGCGGCAGCGGGGTCCGCCGCGAGGCGAGCAGCGCGATCAGCAGCACACCCAGCACCCAGCACAGCCCCCCGAGCAGCGTCGGCACGGTGTCCACGGTGAACCCGACCGCCGCCTGCGCGTCGATCAGATCGCCGACCCGGTCCGGCAGCAGCCCACCGATGTCGCCCACGTCCCCGAGCCCGGGAATCTCGATCCCCCCGACACCACCCCCGTCACCCCCACCTCCACCCCCACCAGGCACCCCCTCCAGACCGAGCGCGCCCCCGTCGATCGTGATCACATCGTGCCCGGCCCAGGCCAGCCCGCCGAGCGCCGCCTCGAACAGCACCACCACCGAGCCCACCCGCGCCAGGAGTTCACCGACCGACACCCCACCCCACGGGGCCCGCGCAGACGACGCAGACGAGACGGCCGACACCGACGACACAGACGACGGGGACCACGCATGCGGTGCAGGTGGTGCAGGCGATGCAGGCAACCCAGGCGGCACGGGCGAAGCAGACCGCAGCGACCGCAGAAAAACCCAGGACAAAAGGAGCGCACCGACCAGGCTGACGCCCAATGGCGTGATCTCGATGGCCGTCGACGCCTCCGCGCCCTCCAGGCCGAAGGCGGAGACATCCCCCGACGGGCTCACCGAACCACCCGCCCCGAGCGCCACGACCGCCGGGGCCATCGGCCCGAGCGAACCCGCGGCGTCCGCCTCCAGCAAGTGCAGCCCGAGCGCCGCCGTGCCCGTCATCGCGATCAACGCCCAGCTCACAGCGGCGACAGCGGACAGCAGTACATCGATCCACGGCACCGGCCGAGCGCGCCGTACGGTCTCCACACCCATCGCAGACCCCCCGATCCGCGGCGCGGCGCAGTGCCGCACACGTCCCCCTCGCCTGGAATACCACTCTCCGAGCGGGTTTCAACCCCTGCGACGACAAAGCCTCGGTTCGGGTCGGGGCACTGTTGCGGGGCACTGTTACAAGGCCCGGACAGGGCCCGTACAAGGCCCGGCTTTCGGTCAAGGGGCCGCTCCTGAAATAGTTCCACCCGATGTTCGACATCCCTAGACTCCCTGTGCATGGGGGAAAAATCGGGGGACAACTCAGTGGGGCATGGAGTGCCGGAACTCGTACTGGAATCAAACGGACGGACCTGGACGCTCGACCCGTCCAGGCCCTACACACTCGGGCGCGACCCGCAAGGGGACGTCGTGTTCGACGACGCCAGGGTCTCCTGGCGGCACGCCACGGTCAGTTTCAATGGCCGCAGTTGGGTCATCGAGGACCACGGCAGCACCAACGGCACCTTTGCGCAGGGGCAGCGGATCCAGCAGCTCGAGATCGGTCCCGGCTCGTCGGTGCATCTGGGCAACGCGACCGACGGCCCGCAGGTCAAGCTCGCGGGCGGCGCCGGAGGCGCCCAGCCGCAGCACCCGTACGCGGCCCAGAGCGCGCAGGGCGCACAAAGCGGGCAGGGCGCCGCCCATCCCCAGCCCCAGGCCCAGCCTCAGCCCCAGGCGGCCAACCTCGGCTGGGCCCAACAGGTCCCCCAGCCCGGACACGCCGCCGCCCAGCAGGCCCACGCCCCCCAGTCACCTCACCCCGGCTGGCAGCAGCAGGCGCCGGCCCAGGCCCCGCACCAGCAACACGCCGCCCAGCTCCCCCACCAGCACCAGCCCCATCAACACGCCGCCCACGCCCCAGGCCAGGGCCAGGGCCCCGGCGGGGCCGCCCACGCCCCCCAGGGCCCCGGCGGAGCCGCCCCCGCGGCACCGGTCCACGGCGGCGACCGCAGCCCGACCACGTTCCACCAGTTCTCGCTGGGCCGGGTCATGCGCATCGGCCGTGCCCTGGACAACGACCTGGTCGTCTCCGACCTCCAGGTCTCGCGCCATCACGCGGAGTTCCACTCCACGCCCGACGGCCGGATGGAGATCCGCGACCTCGGCTCGCACAACGGCACGTACGTCAACGGCCAGCCGATCACCAAGGGCGGGTCGCAGTTGCTCGGCCCGACCGACATCGTCGGTGTCGGCCACTCCACGTTCCGTATCGTCGGCGACCGCCTGGAGGAGTTCGTCGACACCGGCGAGGTGTCCTTCTCGGCGCGCCATCTCACGGTCACGGTCGACGGCGGGAAGCAGATCCTCAAGGACCTCTCCTTCGGCGTCCCGGAGAAGTCACTGATCGCGGTCATCGGACCGTCCGGTTCCGGAAAGTCGACGCTGCTCAAGGCACTGACCGGTTACCGTCCTGCCAATCAGGGCGAGGTCCTGTACGACAACAGGAACCTTTACAAACAGTTCGCCGAACTCCGCCAGCGCATCGGCCTGGTCCCGCAGGACGACATCCTGCACAAGGAACTGACTGTAAAGAAAGCTCTCAAATACGCCGCCAAGCTCCGCTTCCCCGCCGACACCACCGGCCAGGAGCGCGAGGCGCGGATCGACGAGGTGCTGCGCGAGCTGAAGCTCGACATCCACAAGGACAAGAAGGTCACCTCCCTGTCCGGCGGCCAGCGCAAGCGGGTCTCCGTCGCCCTGGAACTGCTGACCAAGCCGTCGCTGATCTTCCTGGACGAGCCGACCTCCGGCCTGGACCCGGGCATGGACCGCGATGTGATGCAGTTGCTGCGCGGCCTCGCCGACGACGGCCGCACGGTCCTGGTCGTCACCCACTCGGTGGCCGAGCTGGCGCTGTGCGACAAGCTTCTGGTGATGGCCCCGGGCGGCGCGGTCGCCTACTTCGGCCCGCCCGAGGAGGCGCTGAACTTCTTCGGCTACGACACGTGGGCCGATGTCTTCTCCGCCTTCGAGAACTACCGCGACTACGACTGGGCCGGCCGCTGGAAAGGTTCGCAGCACTATCAGATGTACGCCGCGGACATCGACGCCGTCGCCCCGCAGGCCGTACAGATGCCCGCCCTCCAGGCCATCAAGCCGCCCAAGCCCCAGGGCTGGATGTCGCAGTGGATCACCCTGGTGCGCCGCTACACCTCCGTGATCGTCTCCGACAAGGGCTTCCTCGCCCTGATGGTGATCCTCCCGGCCGTGCTCGGCGCGGTCAGCCTGCTGATCGACCCGGACAGGGGCCTGCTGCCCAACCCGGCCAACGCGCAGGGCCGGATCACTCCCAACGGCACAGCGACCACGGTCCTGCTGATCCTCGCCGTCGGCGCCACCTTCGCGGGCGCGGCGAACTCGGTCCGTGAGCTGATCAAGGAACGCGTGATCTACGAGCGGGAGCGCGCGACCGGCCTGTCCCGCTCGGCGTATCTGATGTCGAAGGTGTTCGTGCTCGGCATGATCACCATGCTCCAGGGCCTGCTGGTCGGCGTGATCGGCTTCTCCGGCCGGGAGATCCCCGAGGAGGGCCTGGTCCTGGGCGGTCTGACGATGATCGAGCTGTCGCTGCCGATCATGGCGCTCGGCTTCACCTCGATGATGTTCGGTCTGATCATCTCGTCGCTGGTGAAGACCGCCGAGAAGACCATGCCCCTGCTGGTGATGTTCGCGATCATCCAGGTGGTCTTCACCGGCTGTCTGTTCGCCCTGAACGGCACGGTCGGCGTCAACCAGTTCTCCTACCTGATGCCGTCCCGCTGGGCGGTGGGCGCGGCCGGTGCCACGCTGGACTTCAACCGGATCAGCCCGCCCGAGGAGGGCGCCGCCAACGACCCGCTCTGGGAGCACACCGTCGGTGCCTGGACCCTGGACATGGCCGCGCTGATCGTCCTGGGCGTGATCTGCGGCATCTTCGTGGCCCGCTTCCTGCGCCGCCACGAGCCGGAGGTCATGCGCAAGTAACCACGCCCCGCCCCGACGCCGACGCGACCCACCCCGACGCAGAGGCGGGCCCCGCCCCGCCGCCGACGCGCCCCCGCCCCAACACCGATGGGCGGCACCCCGCACAGAGGGTGCCGCCCATCGGCGTCGCAGTTACTTCGTCCTTGGTCCTACGCACAACAGCCCGCCACAGCCGCCACAACAGCCGTTACGGCAGCCCGCCCCAGCCGTCACGGCAGCCCGGCGCAGCCACTACGGCAACCCGCCGCACCCATCACGGCACCCGGCGCAGCCACCCCCGGAGGCAGCAGCCGCGGCCTCCAGCCCCCCCGCAGTCCACTGCCACCACCAGCCCCCGAACCCGTCAGTACGCCCCGTTGACGTTGTCGATCGAGCCGTACTTGTCGGCCGCGTAGTTCGCGGCGGCGACGATGTTGGCGATCGGGTCGTAGATGTTCTTCGGCGTGCCCGA
Organism: Streptomyces sp. NPDC093252; assembly: GCF_040683675.1. Classification (NCBI taxonomy): domain Bacteria; kingdom Bacillati; phylum Actinomycetota; class Actinomycetes; order Kitasatosporales; family Streptomycetaceae; genus Streptomyces; species Streptomyces sp. NPDC093252. Next base: position 445,682 of record NZ_JBFBEM010000006.1, read on the forward strand.
GACGTGGTACGCGGCGAAGGTCGGCGGGATCACCTGGAGCAGCCCCTTGGAGGGCACGCCGTTGATGGCGTTGATGTCCCAGTTGTTGATCGCGTTCGGGTTGCCGGAGGACTCCCGCATGATGTTGCGGTGCAGCCCGTGATAGCTGCCGGGGATGCCCTTGGACTCCATGATGTCCAGCGACTCCCGGATCCACCCGTCCAGGTTGTTCGGGTACGACGGGGCGGCCGGCTTGCTCTGCGGGCGCTCGGCGGAGCGGCTCGCCTGCTGGTCGGCACGGCGCTCGGCGGCGGCCTTCGCCGCGGCCCGCAGCTTCGCCTCGGCCTTGGCCTTGGCGGTCTCGGCGGCGGCCTGCTTCTGCGTGATGGCGTCCCGGGCGGCCTGCTTCTTCGCCTCGATGGCCTCGATCTTGAGGCTGGCACCGGCGAGCTGGTCGGTGATGCTGGCCTTGACGTCCTTGATCGGCTCGGAGTTGTAGCTGATCTGCGGAGCGGCGGCGGCAGCGCCGGTGGTGGCGGTGGTGGCGGTCTCCCCGTTCGCGGGGACCACGGTGAACGCCAGGGTGGCCGCGCTGAGCGCGCCGACACCGGCGAGGGCGGCCTTCCGCTGCCGCGGCAGCGCCCGCCCGCGGGCGGCGACACCGGACAGGCCGGACAGACCGTTCCGGACGGTGGCACCGGTCCGAGCGGCAAGACCGGAAAGCTCAATGTTCTTCGGCATGGCGAGGGGACCTCTTCGAGTAGCGGGGGCCGCTCAACATCCACCGAGACAGGGGACTGTCCGCGAGAAAGCCGCGGAACGAGACCCGCGGCGCTGAGCGACGGCAGCCATTCTTAGCGGTCGCAAAATTGCCTGGCAAAGGTGTGACGTACGAAGCCGGATAGTGGACCCGGGAAGTGCAAAACGGGACAGACTGCACTGTCTATCCCGTTCACATGGAGGGTCTTGATCTCCTACTTACCTTCGTACGTGATGTGCGCGATATGTGCGGGCTCACATCGGCGAAAGGGAAACCTTACCAACAGTTGCCGGAGCAACCTTTAGCGTGAGGGTTCTCCTCCGGAAGGAGGAGATGCACGTCCCCGAACTCGTGCCAGAGGTAGCGCCCGCGCAGCGCCGCCTCGTACCCCCGGTCGACCGCCGCCCGCCCCGCTACCGCCTCCAGCATCAGCAGATGCGACGCCTGCGGCTCGTGCAGACCGGTCAGGATCCCGTCCACGGCCCGTACGCCCCGCCCCGGGTCCACCACCAGGTCCGTCCACCCCTGTGCCGCCCGCACCGCCCCCGAGGGCCCCACGGCCGACTCCAGGGCCCGCACCGCCGTCGTCCCCACCGCGATCACCCGCCCGTCACCCGCCCGCACGGCGTTGACCAGCCGCGCGGACGCCTCCGGCACCGTGAACCGCTCCGGGTACGGCGGCTCGTGCGCCTCCACCGACGCCACCCCCGTATCCAGCCGCACCGGCGCGAACTGCACCCCCCGGCTCACCAGCTCCGCCACCAGCCGCGCCGTGAAGGGCCGCGCCGCGCTCGGCATCTCCGCGCTGCCGCTCCCGTCCGGCGAGGGCAGCGCGAACACCGTCTGGTACGCCGACAACGGCTGATCCCGCTCCGTATAGGCGTAACGAATCGCCCGCCCGTGCGCCCGCAGCAGCCCCGGCACATCCGGATCCGACACCCGCGCCCACCACAACCGCCGCCCCACCGACCCCACCGCCTGCTCCAGCACCGGCCCAGTCCCCACCGGCCCCTCCAACACAGGCCCCGAGGCCACCGACCCCAGCACCGCCCCCGCCTTCCTGGGCAGCCCCACCCCCGGCCCCGTTCCCCCGGGCAGCCCCACTCCCACCCCCACCCCCGCTGCCCCTGACAGCCCCACCCCCGACCCCGCACCCCCCGGCAGCCCGACCACCGGCTCCTCCAGCACCAGCCCCCCACCCCCCGGCAACCCCACCACCGCCCCCTCCGGACCCCCCGCCCACGCGCGCGTGGTGCCCCTTCCGTCCGGCTCCCGCAGCTCCACCGACCACCGTCCGTCGTCCCCGCGTGTCGAGAAGTGCACCACCACGCGCGCGTGCCCGAGCGTCCCGTCCACCGCCGCCGCCAGCGTCGGTGAGGTGTTCACCACCAGCAGATCCCCGGCCCGCAGCAGCCGCGGCAGCTCCACGAACGCGTGATGGGACACCAACGTCCCCCGCGACACCAGCAGCCGTACCCCGTCCCGCCCCAGCCCGGTGCCCCGCTGCTCGGCCGGCACCCGCGCGGACAGCTCCTCCGGCACCCGCGGGGCCGGCGTCACCGCACACCCTCCAGCAGCGACGGCGCACAGTAGCGCCCGCTCGGCGGCCGATCGTCCAGCAGCCGCAGAAACGCCGGCACCACACTCCCCGGCTCCGGCCGGGGACCCTCGTCCTCGTCCTCCGGTACGGCGGCGGCATACAGGTCCGTCGCCATGTCCCCCGGGTCCACCGCCCAGACCCGCAGCCCCGGCTCCTCGGCACCCAGCACGGCCGCCAACTGGTCCAGGGCCGCCTTGGAGGCCCCGTAGCCGCCCCAGGTCTCGTACGCCTCCGCCGCCGCGTCCGAGCTGATCGCGATCACCGTGCCCGCGCCCGACACCCGCAGCAGCGGCAGCGCCTCCTGCACCAGCCCCAGCGCCGCCACCGCGTTGACCTCCAGCGCCCGTCGCAGCCCCGCCAGCGGCAGCTCCTCCAGCCGCACCAGGGGCTCGCTGCCCAGCGCGCTGGCATTGCTCACCAGCAGATCCACCCCGCCCATCCGCCAGGCCGCCGCCACCAGCGCCGCGCGGTGCCCCTCGTCCGTCACATCCCCGGCGAGCGCCACCACCCGCGTGCCGTGCACCCGGAGCGCCTCCGCCGTCTCCTCCAGCACCTCCGCGGTACGGGCGTCCAGCACCAGGTCCCACCCCCGCACGGCCAGCGCGTCGGCCAGTGCCCGCCCCAGCCCCTTCGACGCCCCCGTGATGATCGCAACCGGCATGGCCCACGTCTCCTCGTCCTCGGCCGCCGCACGCTCCGGCGGTACGGATCCACCGTAGGAACGCCCCCGCGCCCACCGCCTCGGCCGCGGGCCGCAATCCGGCGGGTCCCTTCGCCCTACGCCGCCGATCCTGCGTCCCCGGACCTAGGTCCCTGGGCCCAGGCCGGGGCCGACGCCGGTCCGATCCCGCTGTCAGTGCCCGCCGGTACCGTGAAGTCATGAGTCAAGGCCCCCGGTCCGGCCTCGCCGCGGTCAGCGCCGCGCTGCTGGCCATGAGCAGGCACCTGGAGGTGCACGACGTCCTCAAGACGATCGTCGCCTCCGCCCGAGAGCTGCTCGACGCCGAGTACGCGGCCCTGGGCGTCCCCGACGACCACGGGGGCTTCGCCCAGTTCGTCGTCGACGGCGTCAGCGACGACCAGTGGAAGGCCATCGGCCCCCTCCCGCGCCAGCACGGCATCCTCGCCGCCATGCTCCACGAGGCCACCCCGCAGCGCCTCGCCGATGTGCGCAAGGACCCCCGCTTCGGCGGCTGGCCCAGCGCCCACCCCGACCTCGTCGACTTCCTGGGCCTGCCCATCCGCGACGGCGACGAGATCATCGGCGCCCTGTTCCTCGCCAACAAGAAGTGCCCCCGTCCCCACGGCGGCTGCGGCTTCACCGCCGACGACGAGGAACTCCTCGCGATCCTCGCCCAGCACGCCGCCATCGCCCTCACCAACGCCCGCCTCTACGAGCGCAGCCGCGAACTGACCATCGCCGAGGAACGCTCCCGCCTCGCCCATGAGCTGCACGACGCCGTCAGCCAGAAGCTGTTCTCCCTGCGCCTGACCGCCCAGGCCGCCACGGCGCTGGTCGACCGCGACCCGGCCCGCGCCAAGGACGAGCTGCACCAGGTCGCCGCCCTCGCCGCCGAGGCCGCCGACGAACTGCGCGCCGCCGTCGTGGAACTGCGCCCGGCGGCCCTCGACGAGGACGGCCTCATCGCCACCCTGCGCACCCAGATACAGGTCCTCGACCGCGCCCACAGCGCCCGGGTGACCTTCAGCGCGCGCGGGATGCGCGCCCTGCCCGCCGCCCAGGAGGAGGCCGTCCTGCGCGTCGCCCAGGAGGCCCTGCACAACGCGCTGCGGCACTCCGGGGCGACCCGTGTCGAGGTCGTCCTGGAGCGCCGCGGCCCCGGCGCGGTCCTGCGCGTCCGCGACGACGGCGGCGGCTTCGACCCGCGCGCGGTCCGCCGCGCGGGCCGGCATCTGGGCCTGGTCTCCATGCGCGACCGCGCGAGCGGCGTCGGCGGCCGGCTCAGCGTGCAATCGGCGCCCGGCACGGGCACCACGATCGAGATGGAGGTCCCCGGTGGCTGACGCAATCAGGGTGCTGCTCGTCGACGACCACCAGGTGGTCCGGCGGGGACTGCGCACCTTCCTGGAGGTGCAGGACGACATCGAGGTCGTCGGCGAGGCCGCCGACGGCGCCGAGGGCGTCGCCCGCGCGGAGGAGCTGCGCCCCGATGTCGTCCTCATGGACGTCAAGATGCCCGGCATGGACGGCGTGGAGGCCCTGCGCAAGCTCCGCGAACTGGGCCACCCCGCGCGCGTGCTGATCGTCACGAGCTTCACCGAGCAGCGCACGGTCGTCCCGGCCCTGCGCGCGGGCGCCGCCGGATACGTCTACAAGGACGTCGACCCCGACGCCCTGGCCGGCGCCATCCGCTCGGTGCACGCCGGGCACGTCCTGCTCCAGCCCGAGGTGGCCGACGCCCTCATCTGCCAGGAGGAGTCCACCACCGGGCAGGGCAGAGGCGGCTCCCTCACCGACCGGGAGCGCGAGGTGCTCGCGCTGATCGCCGACGGCCGCTCCAACCGCGAGATCGCCCGCGCCCTCGTCCTCTCCGAGAAGACCGTCAAGACACATGTCTCGAACATCCTGATGAAACTCGACCTGGCGGACCGCACCCAGGCCGCGCTGTGGGCCGTACGTCATGGTGTGACCGGATGACGACCGATTCACGATCGGCCCGTATCGCCTCGTAACCGCTTGGCGCGGCAATTCGGAAGGTTCCCTTCCGGGGTGAGATTCATACCGTCGTGGGAATGTCCCCCGGATGGCGCATCCTTCGCGGCGCCCGGCCGTTCTCCATGCGTGCCACGGTGACTGCCGTGGCGAGCGCCAAGGAGGACTTGAGAAGTGAAGAACCTGAAGAAGGCAGCGGCCGTGACGATGATGGCCGGCGGGCTCGTGGCCGCCGGGGCCGGTCTGGCCTCCGCCACCAACGGCTCGCTGGCGACCGGTCAGGCCGAAGCCTCTCCGGGTGCCGTGTCCGGCAATGTCATCCAGGTCCCCGTCGAGGTCCCGGTCAACGCCGTCGGCAACAGCGTCAACGTCATCGGCGTGCTGAACCCGGCTTTCGGCAACCTCGGTGTGAACCACTGAGTGCCGTCGTAGCACAGCACTGACCTCCGGCCTCCCGGGCGCTCTCCGGGAGGCCGGTCCGTTTGTCCGCCGAGCGACTTGTCGGCCCAGCGACTTGTCCGCCCATTGCTTTGTCCGCTCATTGATCCGAACGGGCCCTTCGCCCGCCCCCGGCCGTGCCGTGCCGCGCGCCTCCGCGTTGACCAGCGCACGACCCGCGCCCGGGTCGGACACGCAACAGCAGGAGGAAACACTTCTCATGAACATCGCCAAGAAGGCCGCCGTGGCCCTCACCGTCGCCGGTATCGCCGCGGGCGCCTCCGCGGGCGCGGCGGTCGCCGACTCGGGCGCCGAGGGCGTGGCCGCGAAGTCCCCGGGCGTCGTCTCGGGCAACACCATCCAGGTCCCGGTCCACGTCCCGGTCAACGTCGTCGGCAACAGCATCAACGTCATCGGCCTGCTGAACCCGGCCTTCGGCAACCAGGCCGCCAACGGCTGACGCACCGCAGCGACAGAAGGGCCCCCGAGTCAACGGCGACTCGAGGGCCCTTCCCACGAAGCCCGCGCCCCCTTCACCACCACCACGACCGACCCAAGCCCCCACCCCGGTCAACCCCCACGCCCCTCACCCCCTGCACCGGCCCCCCACGCCCCTCACTCCTCATGCCCCCACCCCCCTACCACCCTCACCGCACCCCCTTCTCCCGCTCCTCCACAACAGAGTTGTACGCCGCGACCTGCGCCCGCCGAGCCACCCGCTCCACCGGCCGCAGCGCAGCCCCCCGCGCCGCCAGCTCCGACGCGCTCACCGCACCCGAGCCCGCCCCTGCACCCGCCCCCGTGCCCCCCTCCCCGTTCTCATACGCCACGGAGACCAGCAACCCCACCCGCTGCGCCAGCTCCAGCACCCGCACCGCCCGCGGCGGATACCCCGGCGCCAGCAGCTCCCGCCCCCGCTCGGCCCGCGCCCGGTACGCGTCGATCGCCGCCTCCGCCACCGGCCCCGACGCCGTCAGATCCAGCCGCGTCAGCACCTCGGTCGCCTCCCGCAGCGCCTCCGCCAGCTCCCGTTCCGCCTCGCCCAGCGAGGGCACGTCCGCGGGCGGCGCCTCCCGTACCGCCAGGCAGTGCCAGACGACCTCCACATGCACATCGCCCTGTGGCCCGGCCTCCGTCACCTCCGGCACCAGACCGAACGGGGCGCCATGGCAGATCACCGCCTCCTCGGCGTCCAGCGCCCGCGCGTTGAACTCCGGCGGCCCGCTCAGCCCCAGCGGATGTCCGGGCACCGGCAGCGCGATCCGCAGCCCGCCCGCCCCGAGCGAGCGCAGCCGCCCCAGCGCCAGCGTCAGGCCGACCGGGGCGGACTCACCGGGCAGCCCGGCCACCCGGTGCACGGCGTCCTCCCCGACGATGGCCAGCACGGCGTCATCCGGCGAAACAAGTCCGGCAAGAAGGGCATTTCCCCAAGCGGCGAGGCGTCCAGAGCGCGGTTCCGAGAGCATGTGTCCAGCCTAAGGACCGGACCGATGGAATGGACCGGGCGACCGGTGGCGTAGATTTCGTGGAGGGCCTGTCCCACCGGCGCGGCGGGCCCGAGCCAAGGCGTACGCGACTGCCGAGTCCGGCCACACAGCAAGGGGAGACAACGCGCTCATGAGCGATGTTCTGGAGCTTGAGGACGTAACCGTCATCCGCGAGGGCCGGGCTCTGGTGGACGAGGTCTCCTGGTCGGTCAAGGAGGGCGAGCGCTGGGTCATCCTCGGCCCCAACGGTGCCGGCAAGACCACTCTCCTCAACATCGCCTCCAGCTACCTCTTCCCCAGCCGGGGCACCGCCACCATCCTCGGCGACACCCTCGGCCGGGTCGACGTCTTCGACCTGCGCCCCCGCATCGGCATGGCCGGCATCGCCCTCGCCGAGAAGCTCCCCAAGAGCCAGACCGTCTTCCAGACCGTCCTGACCGCCGCCTACGGCATGACCGCCACCTGGCACGAGGACTACGACGAGGTCGACGAGCAGCGTGCCCGCGCCTTCCTCGACCGGCTCGGCATGTCCGACTACCTCGACCGGAAGTTCGGCACCCTCTCCGAGGGCGAGCGCAAGCGCACCCTGATCGCCCGCGCCCTGATGACCGACCCCGAACTCCTCCTGCTGGACGAGCCCGCCGCCGGACTCGACCTCGGTGGCCGCGAGGACCTGGTCCGCCGCCTCGGCCGGCTCGCCCGCGACCCGATCGCCCCCTCCATGATCATGGTCACCCACCATGTCGAGGAGATCGCCCCCGGCTTCACCCATGTCCTCATGATCCGCCAGGGCAAGGTCCTCGCCGCCGGTCCGCTGGAGCTGGAACTCACCTCCCGCAACCTCTCCCTCTGCTTCGGCCTCCCGCTCGTCGTGGAGCAGGTCGGCGACCGCTGGACGGCCCAGGGCCTGCCCCTTTCCTGACCCCACCCCCACCCCGGCCCCGGAAAAGCCCCCGAGCCACCCCCGAACGCCCCCTGAGCAACCCCCCTCCCACCCCCGCCCAATCCCCTGATTCATCCCTGACCCCTCACCCCACACCCGCCCCACACCCCCTGAACTCCCCTGAAAACAGGGCCCCCAGCCCCTTTTGCACCCTGTCCGCAATCCGACCCGCAGCCATACCATTGACCATGTGAACGACATCGACGCATGGGTGTGGTGGCTCATCGGCGCGGCAGCACTCGGCATCCCGCTCGTGGTGACCACGATGCCGGAGTTCGGGATGTTCGCCATAGGCGCCCTAGCGGCGGCCGGAGTGGCAGGGCTCGGCGGCGGTGTCGTCGCGCAGGTCCTGGTCTTCGTCATCGTCTCGGTCGCCCTGGTCGCCGTCGTCCGGCCCATCGCGGCCCGGCACCGCCGCGCGAGCCCTCAACTGGCCACCGGAATCGACGCGTTGAAGGGCAGACAGGCCGTCGTCCTGGAGCGCGTCGACGGCTCGGGCGGCGGCCGGATCAAACTCGCCGGCGAGATCTGGTCGGCCCGCGCGCTGGACGCCGACCGCAGCTACGAGGCAGGCCAGCAGGTGGACGTCGTCGACATCGAAGGAGCCACGGCGATCGTCATCTGACCCGCGCGGGAATCAAGTGAACCGAACGTCCCCCGGGGCAGACGACGGTCTGACAGACTCGACCAGCAAGATCTTCAACAAGCATAAGATCTGCAACCGTAGGTCTGCCGAGGCGGAGAAGGGTACGGGCAGAGGCGATGGAACCGGTCATCATCGTCTTGATCATTCTGGTGGTGTTGGTCTTCATCGCCCTGATCAAGACGATCCAAGTCATCCCGCAGGCGAGCGCCGCGATCGTGGAACGGTTCGGCCGCTACACGCGCACGCTGAACGCGGGCCTGAACATCGTCGTGCCGTTCATCGACACCATCCGCAACCGCATCGACCTGCGTGAACAGGTCGTCCCCTTCCCACCGCAGCCGGTGATCACCCAGGACAACCTGGTCGTCAACATCGACACGGTCATCTACTACCAGGTCACCGACGCCCGCGCCGCCACCTACGAGGTCGCCAGCTACATCCAGGCGATCGAGCAGCTCACGGTCACCACCCTGCGCAACATCATCGGTGGCATGGACCTGGAGCGCACCCTCACCTCCCGCGAGGAGATCAACGCGGCCCTGCGCGGCGTCCTCGACGAGGCCACCGGCAAATGGGGCATCCGCGTCAACCGCGTCGAACTGAAGGCCATCGAACCGCCCACCTCCATCCAGGACTCGATGGAGAAGCAGATGCGCGCCGACCGCGACAAGCGCGCCGCGATCCTCCAGGCCGAAGGTGTCCGCCAGTCCGAGATCCTGCGCGCCGAGGGCGAGAAGCAGTCCCAGATCCTGCGCGCCGAAGGTGAGGCCAAGGCCGCGGCCCTCCGCGCCGAGGGCGAGGCCCAGGCGGTCCGTACGGTGTTCGAGGCCATCCACGCCGGAGACGCCGACCAGAAGCTGCTGAGCTACCAGTACCTCCAGATGCTCCCGAAGATCGCCGAGGGCGACGCCAACAAGCTCTGGATCGTCCCCAGCGAGATCGGCGACGCCCTCAAGGGCCTCTCCGGCGCCATGGGCAACTTCGGCGGCCTGGGCGGCGGACCGGGCAACGGCAATGGCAACGCGGCCCCGGCGCCCGAACGCCGCGAAAAGCCGTCCATCGACTGACCGACCATCAGCCAACCACCTGCTTGCCCGACCACCCCTCCCCAACCCAAAAGTTCCCCGCACCCACCCAAGGGCGCGGGGAACACCCGCTCCAGGAACCGATCCATCCAGGGGACCGGACCGTCCAGGGAACCGGTCCACCTAGGCCGCCGCCGAAGCCAGCCACTCCGGCAGCGCCTCGTAGTCGTCCCGGGCCAGCGTCAGCAGCATCGCGTCCGCCGGAGTCGGCTCGAAGGGCTCCCGCAGCAGCGGCATCCCCGCCTCGGACGGCGTCCGGTTCGCCTTGCGGTGATTGTCCTCCGCGCACGAGGCCACCGTGTTCAGCCAGGTGTCCCCACCACCCTTCGACCGCGGCAGTACGTGGTCCACGGTGGTCGCCCGCCGCCCGCAGTACGCGCACCGGTGCCGGTCCCTGACCAGCACCCCCCGCCGCGACCACGGCGCTTGTCTTCGGAACGGCACCCTCACGTACCTGCACAGCCGGATCACCCGGGGCGCCGGAATGTCCACGGCGGCCCCGCGCATCCGCAGCTCGGGGTGGGCCTGCTCGACGACCGCCTTGTCCTGGAGCACCAGAACCACCGCGCGGTTCAACGTCACCGTCGACAGCGGCTCGAAGCTCGCGTTGAGCACCAGCGTGTCGCGCATGATCCAGCCCACCTCCCGTGTCGCACCCGCCCACCCCCCGGCGGGCTGGGGTCAACTCTGGCCGGGCACGCCGAGATGGACAACGCAATATCCGCCGCTCCACGAGGTGGCCCCGAGAGATGAACCCCGCGCCCCCGGCAACAAAAATGCCCGCCCCCGATCACTTCCAAGACCAGAGGCGGGCAAACGTTCGGTGAATCCTCGGCAGGTCAGCCCTGCCCGCTGTTCTCGTACACACCGATCAACTGGGCCCGCGCCAGCGCGTGGAAGCGCAGATTGAAGCCGACCACGGCCGGACTGGCGTCCGCGTCCGGACCGAGCTTCTCCTGATCCACCGCGTACACCGTGAAGACATAGCGGTGCGGCCCGTCCCCGGGCGGCGGCGCGGCACCCCCGAAGTCCTTCGTCCCGTAGTCGTTGCGCGCGTGAACCGCCCCCTCGGGCAGCCCCGCGAACCCACCCGAGCCCGCACCCGCCGGCAACTCGGTCACCGAGGCCGGGATGTCGAACAGCACCCAGTGCCAGAACCCGCTGCCCGTCGGGGCATCGGGGTCGTAGCAGGTCACGGCGAAGCTCTTGGTCTCCGGCGGGAAACCCTCCCACCGCAACTGCGGCGAGACGTTCCCGCCCGCGAAGACCTGCGCGTCCCCCAGGGCCGCACCCTCCTCGACCTCCGCACTCGTGACCGTGAAGCCGGGCACGGGCGGATGGAAGTCATGGGGGAGGGGCCGCCTCTTCGGCTCGGACACCTAGGTACCTCCTGATCGGATGGTTCAGTGGCCTACGAGCCTAGAACCAGTTCCGCTTGGACCCGACCTCGGACAGCCACTGGTTGAGGTACGCCGCCCAGTCGGTCCCCTGGTAGTCGTGCAGCCCGACCTGGAAGGAGCGGAAGGTGTCGCTGCCCTCGCTGAACAGCCCCGGCTTCTTGTCCATCTCCAGCACCACATCCATGGCGTTGGAGTCGGCGACGAAGCTCAGCTCCACCTGGTTCAGCCCCCGGTACTGCTGCGGCGGCAGGAACTCGATCTCCTGGTAGAACGGCAGCTTCTGCCGCGTCCCCCGGATGTGCCCCCGCTCCATGTCCGCGCTCTTGAACCGGAAGCCGAGCTGAAGGAACGCGTCCAGCAGCGCCTTCTGCGCCGGCAGCGGATGCACATGCACCTGGTCCAGGTCACCGGAGTCGACCGCGCGGGCGATCTCCAGCTCGGTGCAGACCCCGATGTGCATCCCGGGCAGCGCCTGCCCCTCGATCATCGTGATCGGCGTCTCCCAGGGGATCTCCAGCCCGAACGGCACCGTGTGCACATTCCCGGCCGCCAGCTCGAAGGCACCGCCGAGCCGCAGCTTCGCGAACTCGATGTCCTGCTTGTACTCCGAGTCCTGGGTCTCCACCTCGACCTTGGCCTGAAGCCCGACGGACAGCGCCTCGATCTGCTGGTTCACGGACCCGCCCTGGATCCGCACCTCACCCTGCACGACCCCGCCCGGCACGACATTGACCTCGGTCAGCACCGTCTCGACCGAAGCCCCGCCGGCCCCCAGACTCGCGAGCAGCCTCTTGAACGCCATGTCACTCCTCATTCCGGTAATCCCTGACCCCTACAAACGCGATCCGACGGTGTCCGGTTCCGCACCCCCGCCCTGCACTACCCTCGGACGGCGTGATCGCGACCCCCGACCGTACGCCCCTGCCCAGGCGATTCTTCGACCGCCCCGTCCTCGAAGTCGCCCCCGACCTGCTGGGCCGCGTCCTCCTCCGCACCACCCCCGAGGGCCCCATCGCCCTCCGCCTCACCGAGGTAGAGGCCTACGACGGCCCCAACGACCCCGGCTCCCACGCCTACCGGGGCCGCACCCCGCGCACCGCCGTCATGTTCGGCCCACCCGGCCATGTCTACGTCTACTTCACCTACGGCATGTGGCACTGCATGAACCTGGTCTGCGGCCCCGACGGCACCGCCAGCGCGGTCCTCCTCCGAGCCGGCGAGATCATCGAGGGCACCGACCTCGCCCGCAAACGTCGAATCTCAGCCCGAAATGACAAGGAACTGGCCAAAGGCCCGGCCCGCCTCGCCACGGCCCTCGACGTCGACCGCGCCTTGGACGGCACGGACGCCTGCACCACCGACGACACCCCGCTCCGCATCCTCGCCGGCACCCCTGCCCCCGCTGACCAGGTCCGCAACGGCCCCCGCACGGGAGTCTCCGGCGAGGGCGGCGACGGAGACATCCACCCCTGGCGCTTCTGGATCGCCAACGACCCTACGGTGAGCCCCTATCGGGCCCATGTACCCAGGCGTCGCCCAAGTTGACGCGGCCACGGAAGGTGCGTAACGTGGCCCGAGCCGCTGAACCGGGTACTGCGCTAGTCAGCAGCCGGAGCGGCCAACCCACTAGCTACAAAAACCCTCGACGGGGTCTATTCAGTCATGTCCGCATGCCTGAATTCGAATCCCCTGAACCCCGATTATGAATCGGGCGGAGAGTCCGCTAGCGTAGTGAATGTCGAAAGGCCGCCGGGCGAATAGCCCAAAGCCCCAGACAATCCCGCCGACAGGGAATCGGATCGAGAAAAGGATCTGATAGAGTCGGAGACATCGAAGGGAAGCGCCCGGAGGAAAGCCCGAGAGGGTGAGTACGAAGGAAGCGTCCGTTCCTTGAGAACTCAACAGCGTGCCAAAAATCAACGCCAG